>DYEX01000158.1 GCA_020725525.1 Desulfovirgula sp. | reverse complement strand
TAGACGGACTGACTGACCTGAAATACCAAAACAATATGCGAAGCAGTTGCAGATTATTCTGGTATCGGAAATAGTTGCAGATTGTTTAGTCTGCGAAAATGGGCAGGGGTTGGGCTAAATTAAAGTGAGAATTGACAGGTAGCGCTCCTGAGGAGAAAACGCCGCCAACGGCGGGCAGCCTTCCCACTTGGCTTCATCTGCACAAAGTTCGGCCAGCCCAAGATAGTCTATTTGCAAGAGACCGCATTGCTCCAGGTTTGGCTGTATGACCCGCCAGCCCCTCTGCAAATCCTCATACAGGCGGTATTCCACCAGGTCACGAAAAGTTTTCCATACTCTTTTGCCCTGAACACTCCCCGCATCTAACTCGGGATTGGAGGCTACGTCCCGCAATTCCAGCCCTAAGCACGCAAGTACTTTATCGGCAATGTTATCGTAGTAAAGCTCCTGGTAGGTTTCAAGCGCCTGGTAGAGAGCTGCCCGCAGGAGCGAAAAACGCACGAAATCGTTGAAATGCCCGGCCTGCAAAGAAGCATCCTGCCGGTTATCAGTAAAACTCAGCACCTTGCGCTGGATATCTTCGGCGATACCTTCCCGCTCTGCGTGAAGCAATGCTGCCAAGACCATGACGGTGGTCGCGCTGCTGCGTCCTTCGCTGGAGAGCCGGGCCAGCTTGCGAAACTCGTACTTGTCGCGCCCCGTATAAAACTCTCCGCAGGCAACACAAAGCATAAATGGTTTGGGTTGAAACAATGCCTTTATTGCTCCCGGTGCAGGCTCTTCCGTAAAGGTGCCGTCAGGACGCACCCATACTTCCTGCGGCACAACTTTACGATATTGGCTCTTAATACGCCCCCGGTCGTCCAACCACTCTGGTGGCAAATGCTCGGCATCTGGTGTCCAGTCTGCAACTTCTTCTCCAAGCACCAGGTAGCCGGCAATAAGCTCATTAGAAGTATCTAAAAATTCGTTTTCCGGTTCCCGTGGCAGAAAACGTTTTTCTCCACCGTTTTTCCACACGTCATAGTATGCCTGGCCACAAACGCGGCAAAACTCCACGGGATAAAGCAGGCGCTCTCCCCCGGAGCTGGTATGGGGAGCATAATAGCGGCCCTCCAGCGTTATGTACCGGCTGGCGGGAGGCTCTAAGGTGGCGTATACCGAACTTCCCTGGCTCACAAATTGATGCAGTTTGAGGGCAAACACCGGACTGTTATCTGGATTTCTTAGGCGGCTTCCCCGGATCAACATTTCCCGCAAGCGCTCAAGGCAGGCCGTCTCTTCCAGCCCCGTAGCTAGAGCTAACCGTTGCGCCCCTTCGGTAAGCGTGATGGGCTTACAACGCCACAGAGACCCATCCGGCTGCCGGCTTACCCCAAAGTTTTGCTCAATCCACCACGTAAGGGGATGCTTCAATATTTCCTCCACCGTTTCCGGCAAAGGAGCATCAAAGCAGGCACGGAGAACTTCGGGGGTGACCTCGCAGTCTGGATGCGCGAGAAGACGGAAACGCTCTTCAATAATGTTTTCAGGACTTACCGGGACGCCGAATATTTTACTGGCAAAAGATGCCACTACCTGGCGCCGCTCGACTATGCTTACCTCTTTACCGCTTACCATTGTGGCACTGGTCCCAATACAAATAACCTCCGGATTACCGCAACGCTCACGCAGGCGCCTAATGAGAAGGGCCACATCTGCACCCTGCCGTCCACGGTAAGTATGCAGTTCGTCAAAAACAAGAAATTCTATACCGGCCACCGTTTTATCCACAAAGGGGCGCTCGTGAGGGCGCACCAGCATTAATTCGAGCATTACATAGTTGGTGAGCAAAATATGAGGCGGTGTCTTCAGAATGCGCTCTCTTTCCTCGCGCTCTTCCTGGCCAGTATATTTTGCAAAACGAACCGGTAGGGTTTGGCCGGTCCGCTGACGATAATCTTTTGCGAGTCTTTCTAATGCTTCGTACTGTGAATTTACTAAAGCATTCATGGGATAAACAATAATTGCCCGCACTTTGGCTTGTCCGGGATCGTCCCGCAGGACAGCATTGAAAATGGGGATGAGGTAGGTCAGGGTTTTGCCTGAACCGGTGCCGCTAGTCACCACGAAATGCTCGCCGCGCAAAGCGCACTCAATAGCCGCCTGTTGATGGTGATAAAGGGTTAAAGACCGGCCATCATCATGGCAAAAAATCTCCCCGCACAAAGGATGCAGGCTACCTTGTGCACAAAGCTCCTTCACCGTAGCTGCCGTCTCATACCCCGGGTTAAGCTGAATCAGTGCCTCCGGCCATAATAAATCCTTTTCAAAGAGCTCTTCTTCCACTCGCTCCCGGATACGCTCATCGGCAATATTAAAAAAGCTGCACACATAGTTTTTGTAATCATCAATGATGGTAGCAGCATACTGGAATACACTCATCGCTTAAGCCCTCCCAAGCTCTTTCCCCATTATTGGCTTTTTTTCAATGCGAGAAAGTCGGTCGTGAAAACTACTCCTTTTGTTTTCGTTTTAAGACTCTATCACCCTACTGCTTTGTATTTTTTCTACGAACGGTTTATCAGCAGGAGCAAAATCATATTTGTCCAGCTCGTCTGCACTTACCCAGCGATATTCAGCGTGGCTTGTAGGTTTTAACTCCCCTTTTTCCAAATGGGCCAGGTAAGCAAGCAGGTGAACGGTAGTATGATCATAACGGTATATGCTCTCCCCAAAGAACTCCTTCACCGTTATCTCAATCTGGAATTCTTCCCGCATTTCCCGGCGCAAACATTCTTCCGGGCTTTCACCGGCCTCAATTTTGCCACCCGGGAACTCCCATTTATTTGCCAGTTTATCATTTGCCCTGCGTTTAGCAATCAGAACCCGCCCATCTTTAATTAATACGGCTGCGGTAACTTTGATCATGGTTTGAGCTCCTTTGCGAATTTCATCGGTAATTATAGCCACAACTTTTTAGCTCTTCTTAGCATTTCCCTTTGCCTATCTTGAATGCTCTGTATATCCCACTTATTATATTTATCAATTTCTTTAGTCAACTCGAAATCAGTCATACTTCCCCCAAAGTAACTTTTCTTTTTTTCAAGAAAAGGACGATTGTTGGCTGAAGAGTTTTTTCTACGGCTTAATAAGACTAAATTTCCTATTTTATTAGTCCATTCTGAGCGTGCTTGCTTATCAAATAAATCTAACCATTCATTATGACTTGGATTTCTAGGTAATATATGTTCAATTGTAATAGTTCCCTTATATGCTTTTGTTATATTCTGGTTTTCCGAAAGATCGAGATCTATTCTAAGCAAGACATATTTTGAATAGTTTTTATCATAGAAGTCGACTGAATCAATAGCGGATAGAAATTCTTTTTCCCTTGCGCTTGTGTCAAATAGTGAATTATTAATAACTTCATCTTCACAAGTAGATTCATTAATAAGCCTTATAATGTTATAGATAATAGTTAAGCGTTGAGTTGGCGTAAAGCCTAACACCCAATCAACAATATATCGCTTTTCAATCTTTTGAAGGAATTCCATTATTTTGTTTTCATTATTAAACTTTTCACAGAACCTAAGAAAAGCTGACATCCAGTCTTTAGATGGAATAAAATCCCTCATTAACGACATCAAGTTGTAATACCTTACGTAAACATTAGAAGTCGAGCTTATCTGAGCGTTTTGAACTCGTTCTCTATAAATGTCCGCCATATTTTTTAAATATTTAATAAAAGCTTCACCTTTAGAAATAACACCGCTGGCGAAAACCCTCTCCTCAAACTCCTCGAACATGGTTCTTTTAGCTTTTTCTCTAATAAAAATATCACGAAGGAAGCTTATTAACCGTTCTAACTCTTCTTTGCCTAACTCGTCTTCTATGTTCTCCCATATCTGAGCATATTTTTTACGATTATCATCGGGAACAGCTGCCAGGTTATAACTTTTTAATAAATCAGATGCAGTCAAAGGAAGACCCCGAGTGTTCAAAACGGTAAAAAGCCTGAAGGCCAAAGTAAGCTCTCCTGTTTTTACGTACGCAAATAAGCAATTATTTAGAACATAATAGCTCATTTTAAATAATAGGTCTTTATTAATTTCCCCATTATCATTAATAAATTTCTGCTTAAATATTGTAATAGCTAGAACCATTTTATATTTTGCATCTTTTAAGGTTTTAAGGTTAAAGTCATGAAGAGTTTTGCCTTCCTGAAGGATATTCTCTTTAAAGAAATCCTGTTCCCGCTCCCAGACTAAGAGACGAAATGATTCTTTTTTCCCAAGTAGTGGGGCTGCTTTTTGGTACAATAAACTTTGAATTTGTTCGGCATCATTACGGTCAAAATTATTTAAGAGGTCTCTCATAACAGCTAAAAGAATAATTAAAGAAGTAATTCTCTGCTGACCATCCACAAGATCATATAACCCGCTACCATCAGCCTCTTTCTCAACAGTTCGCAAAATAATGCTTCCTAGAAAGTAATTTTGTTCGCCATTTTCCATACTTTGTCTTATATCTTCGAACAAGTTATCAAAATCATCTTTATCCCAGCTAAACGGCCTCTGATACACCGGTATTTGAAACAGAAACTTGTCACTGAATAAATCCTTAACAAATATTTCTCTTGCTTCTATTTTGCTCATTAGGGAATCCTCCTCTCATGATAAACAGTTTCAAGGTCTACATACTTTACACGGCTCATACCCTTCGCTCATTGCTGCTGCTCGCGTTCTGAACTCCACCCTGTTCTCCGGCGCTATTTTGGCTGCCCATTCACAATCCGGCCGGCGGAATTTCTTTGACCGGGCGTTGCCGATGTAGTTTGCTTCGTTGTTAGGCTTCGACTCTACCTCTTTAGCTGCCGCCGTCGAACTTACCGCCCCGCCCGCGGCAGCCGCCGCCCCCCACAGACCCTTTTGCTCTTCCCGCGCCTCCCGCTGGAGCTTCGCGAAAAGATCTGCATACTTCACCTTGGGCGGGACGGTCATCACCTGGGCGCAACCTTGAAGGAGCATTTCGGCGTTGAACATCCTGGCCCGTACTTCGGCCTCGCCGTCGTCCTTAAACTTTAGAGCCCCTTTTCCTTCCCGTTTTCCTTTTCACTGGAAACCTTGATTTTATTTTACACTATCCTCACTGACAGCAGGCCGTCACAAAGTCAAAAAACTTTCGTTCTCGCGTACACCGCACTTCAGGTTAAAGAGGTTTAAAGGCGGTACAGGCGTGTTTGGGTAACCGACCGGCTCGTCGCACCGTGATCAAACTGTAACCCCTGCCTCCGCCAAAACCACCCATCAAGGAGGGAATTAAGAACGGGCCTGTGTTATTGCCGACCCAAAATAGAAGCCGCAGTTGGTGCTGCATCTCACCTCACAAGTTAACTAAACATTGCCGTTACGTATTGCTTTGGTAAACCCGGGCGATCCTCTCTGCCATCGCGCGCATCTCCTCCCGCAGCCACCGGGGCTCCAGCACTTCTACCATATCCCCCCACTGGAAGAGCCAGCCCACCATCTCGGCGATGCCGCAGACCGCGAAGGAAACCAGGGCGGAACCGTCGGGCAATTCTTCTTCGATTTTCTGGGAAGGGTGATAGAGTACATTTTTCACCCGGTGGGCGACCCGTTTGTTAAATTTGAGCAAAACCCGGCAGACTTTTCCGTCGCTGATCACGCCCCAGCTCGAGGCCATGTAGCCGGAGAGGGAGAAATCCCCGGGGTATTCAAAGCGTTCGGTGGTATAGGGAAAAATGTCTTTGATCTGGTCAATCCTGAAGACCCGGATGTCGTTTCTTTTCAGGCAGCGGCCGACCAGGTACCAGTTCTGGTGCTTGCAGATCAGGCCGTAGGGCTCCACCACCCGTTCGGTCTCTTCCCCGCTGTGGGTGGTGTAGTACCAGATTTTGACCCGGTGGGAGTCCTTGATGGCCTGCACGAGCGCGTTAAAGAGGCCGCCCACCTTCTCCGGTTCGGCCAGGGCCTCTTCCACGATGTGGATGCGTTTCTGGAGCTTTTCTACCGCCAGTTCTTTGGGGTCGTAGTGGTACTTGAAGAGGGTGGAAACGAGGGCGTCTTTGATTTCGTTGAGGTGGCCGGAGAGGGCGGAGCCTTTCTGCTGGAGCAGGCTCAAAAAAACGACCGTCGCGGTCTGGGGGCTTAAACCGGGCAGGTAGCCGGCCTTTATGCCCACGCGCACGGTTTTGCCGGTCTCCTGGCGGACCAGCGGGACGCGCAGGTAGTTTTCGATGGCGTTTAAGTCCCGGTAGATCTGGCGCTCGCTCACTTCAAACTTTTCGGCCAGTTCCTTGACGGTAACGCCGCCGTAAGGGGTCTTTTTGTTGAGCCAGTCGATGATCATGTTCAGCCGCAGGCCCCGTGTGGCGTCTTTTTTTGCTCTACCCGGCACGACGGACACTCCCGGCGGATATTTTTTCATCTGCTGCAAAAATCCCGTAAGCAAAAGAAGGTTGGCTGGTTCATTTCTTTTTACGTAATTTCGTTGGAATGCTACAATTTTCCTGCCGGAAAATTTCATTTAGTCCGCCCAGGATTCTTTCTTTTCCGTCCAGCAGTTCAGCCATTTTGACCCCCCTCTACAGTCGAGCCCTGTACCGGGTGGTCGTGACACATCTCTGTCAATCAAATTGACATCTGCACCATACATAGTAAAGGCCATAGTGGAAAAGCTAATATGCGGAGGTGATGAATGGAGATGGCAGATATCACCATTCACATGGAACCGGTTATCAGCGAACGGGGAAGAGCACAGCTGCAATCCACTCTGCACAACCTGGGCGAAGACGATCAAATCAACATTGTTATGGAAGCTGCCGATGCCCACCAGGCAGACCAGATCACGAACATCCTGAAGGATGCCGGTTTTGACTACCAGCCCCGGGGAAGCCATGACGGCAGGCTCTATCATATCATTGCCCGTCGGAAGGTAAAGTAGCCGGAAAGTTCAATTCTTTCCACCTTTGCAGCTCCTGCGTGGTTTCCCGGGGCCGGCCCTGCCAGAGGGCAAAGGACAGCAGAACCAGAAGGGTACCACAGACCAGGGGAAAATACTGGACCGGGCCGGCCAGGAAACCCCGGCCGGCAGCCATAGCCGCACCGTAGAAACCCAGCCCGGGGATCATCACCCCGTAGTTGCCGGCGCCCATCTCCATCAGCATGCCGGCAAGGGCTAAAAGCCCGGCCAGCCAGGCAAGCCAGGGTAATAAATCCAAAAGCGGGACCAAAAATTCCCCCATCCCCCCCAGGAAAATAAGGTACCGCCCGTAATGAGCCAACCGCACGAACCAGGTATACTTTTCCATCTTCAGGGCATAGAAATCACCAAGCAGAAAAAATACCTCCCGCCAGGCTTTTAATTTCTGCCACCAGTTCAGGGTGGGAGTAATCACCGGCATGGAATCCAGGGGATGTTTTCGCCCGGGATAAAGGTAGCCCAACAGTTCAGGTACCAGAGCCAGGCCCAGTGTAGCAACCCATACCGGCCACTGCGAGCTGAGAAAGTGATTGCCGCCAGACACTAACAACGGCAGGTAAAGTGCAGCCAGGTAGATTACAGCAAAGACCAGGCTGTGCAGCAGGCGCCAGGAAGACGCCCAGAGGGGCACAAGGCAAAGCCAGAGCATGGGGGTGATCATCACCCCCACATCACCCACCCCGGCACCCCGCACAAAAAGACCGGTAACAAGGGCCCACCACAAAGTAGTGACCCAGGCCAGGGGGGAATGGTAATAAGTGGCAAAGAAATGTGCCCCGGAAAAAAGGCGGTAAGCAGCAAAAACGGCAGCGACCAGCATTATAACCGCCAGTGCTTTTGCCGACAAGACTTTACCGCTTACCCCGAAGATTGCCGCAGCAGTGGCCACGGCCCCCAGGCAAAAGCCTGAAAAAAAGTAAGCCTGCCGGACGCGTCCCACCCGCCAGGAGGTATAGAACCCCAGGAGCAGGAATACCAGCGGGTGATAAAAACTCTGCCCGGTCAACACCGCCGGGACGGCTACGGCCGCCCCTTCCAGAAGAGCCGCGGCAGGCAAACCGGCCCCACCGGGCCGGCGGGAAACTTCTTTTCGGATAGACACACCCCGCACCTCCACAGTCATATGCTATTCGACAGGTGGGTTTCAATTCCTGCTCTGGCAAGGCGGGCGCCATCACTGCCAGCACTGGGGCGGAACTTTTAAACCTGCCAGCAGGAACCGGGCCAGAGACGGCGAAAGATTTAAGTAAATATTCAGTAAAAGGAGTTTTCTCATGCGCTGGCTTGCGGCCATCTGTCTTAACGGGCTGGCTCTGCTGTTAATTGATTTAATCATACCCGGGTTTCGTATCGTGGGCATTGGACCTGCCGTACTGGCAGCCTTTGTCCTGGGCCTGGTCAATACTTTTGTGCGGCCCGTACTGTTACTCTTCACTCTACCGTTAACGGTGATTACTCTGGGCCTGTTTATCTTTGTAATCAATGCCATAACCTTCACCATAACTGCCTGGCTGGTACCCGGCTTTCACGTCTACAGCTTTGGCGGTGCCTTCTGGGGCGCCCTCCTGCTCAGTCTGGCGGGCTGGGTAATCAATATTTTATTTAAAAATTGATAATTTAGTGATAAAATAGCAATAAGATCGGGCAGGTCACGGGCAGGTTCAGCCCGGGCAAGTTTTACGGAGGTGGGAGCGGTGATCCGTGTCAATGTGAAGGGAATTGCCTATGACATGTCGGGCAATCCAATCATACTGCTAACCGATCAGGAAGAAGAAAGGGTGTTACCCATCTGGGTGGGATTGCTGGAAGCCCACTCCATTGCCGTAGCTTTAGGGCAGGTACCTCCACCCCGCCCCCTGACCCACGACCTGTTTAAAAACGCCTGTGAAGCTATGGGTGCCCGGATTTCCCAGGTGGTAATCACCGATCTCAAAGACAACACCTTTTACGCGGAGGTTCACCTGGCACTACCCGAACAGGGTCTGGTGTTAGACGCCCGCCCCAGCGACGCCGTGGCCCTGGCTTTGCGGGCGGCGGCACCGGTATATCTTTCCGACAAACTCACCGAACATATGCTCTTTATTAAGGACCTTTTTGATGAGGAAACCAGAGCCGAACTGGAAAAGATCTTTGAACTTACTAAAGAATATAAAAAGTCCCTTCATTAACGCATGAATCCATAACTTAAAGAAAAACCAGTAAAACCCTTCTGCAGCGCAAGAAGGGTTTTTTACTTTCTTTTACCCATGCGGCGGGAGATTAGGGATTATAGGACAGGGCAAAATAAAAATCAGGCATGAAACAGTCAAAAAAGGAGGTGCCCTATGACCAAACCCTATATTCCTGGAGATAAGGGTTACCCGAGACCGGAAACCATTGCGGACCTCCACCGCCCCCCGGGAGCTCCCCGACCGCGGGAAATCAAATCCCAAAAGGCCCAGCTGGAAAGCGTCCACCGCCACGGTACCAGCAAGGCGGTAAAATGGCAGATGTCCTATAAAACAGGGCGGAGGGAAAGGAACCCGGAAGTCAAGTAGCACTATCTTCCTTTTTCAAGCGGCCGGGGGGAACCCGGCCTTAAAAGTCACCGGCAGGCGGGGTGCAGGCGGCCCGGGCGCCTCCCTGCTGTTCCCTTTGCAGGCGTACGGCATGCTGGATGATCAAACGATATACTTTTTCCACCATCGCCGGATCCACCCCTTTTAGCTGGGCCAGGCGGCGCACCCGGGCCAGCACCCGGGATTCCCGGTGGGGATCGCGCACCGGGCAAACGCCTGCCTTTAATTTCCCTATCCGGACCGCCAGGGCGTTACGCCGGGCCAGCATTTCCACCACTTGTTCATCCACCTCATCGATGGCCTCCCGCAGCCCTTCAATTTCCTCCCATTGTACCGGGGATGGGGATACCGCCTGCCCGGTGAACCCGGCCTCCACCGTTGAGCTGCTGGGGATGCCGCCAGCAGGCCGCTTTACTTTATCGACCGGGTCGGCAGTGTACTCAGGCCCGCTCAAGTCCGCGGGATAGGAACCGAGCACCCTCAGCTCTGCCCGGGAAGCCACCGCTTCTAATGCTTCCTGTACCTGTTTATCATGCCGGTGGCCCACCAGATCAATGAAAAACAGGTACTCCCCCAAACGGCGTCTGGAGGGGCGGGACTCTATACGCGTCAGGTTGATCCCCCTTGCGGCAAACTCCCCCAGCACCTCATACAGGGCTCCCGGGCGGTGGGCCACGGAAATAATCAGAGATGTTTTACAGGCCGGCCCGCACTCGCCGTCCTCCCACCCGACCACAATAAACCGGGTGGCGTTGCCGGGGCAATCATTGACTTTTTCCACCAGCACTTCCAGCCCGTACTCCCGGGCAGCCGTTACGGGGCCAATGGCTGCCCAGGGAGCACCGGTGGAAGCCACCAGGTGCACGGCAGCGGCTGTGCTGGCGGTTTCCACCACCTGAGCTCCGGGCAGGTGTCTGGAGATGAACTCCCGGCACTGGGCCAGGGCATGGGGATGTGAAAGCACCCTTTCAATCGTCTTTAGCGGTACTCCGGGCGGAGCCATAAGGCAGTGGACCACCGGCAGGATGATCTCCCCTTTAATGCGTAACTCCGGGAAAGTATGGGCCAGCAGGTCCTGAGTCTGGTTAACCGCCCCTTCACTGGAGTTCTCCAGCGGCACCACCGCTTCGGTCACTTCTCCCCGCACCACCGCCGCAAGCACCTCGTATATGGACGGCAGGGCTACCATTTGGACATCCCCTGCCGGCTGCCGGGCCAGGTATTGCTGCACCGCCAGTTCCGAAAAGGTACCACAAGGGCCAAGGTAACCAATTTTTTTATCCATGGCTCTTGCTCCTTTCTTTCAAGCCGCCCGCCCCACGGCAGCAGCTACCGCCCGCAATTCCTCCATCAGGGAAGCAAACTGCGCCGGAGTCAGGGACTGGGGACCGTCACAAAGGGCCTGCGTGGGCTCAGGGTGCACTTCAATCAGCAAACCATCGGCTCCGGCAGCCACCGCTGCTCTGGCCATGGGGCCCACCAGCCGGCGGTCCCCCGTGGCATGGCTCGGATCCACAATCACCGGCAGGTGGCTTAAAGACTTCACCAGCGGTACGGCACTCAAGTCCAGGGTGTTGCGGGTGGAATGCTCAAAAGTGCGGATACCCCGCTCGCAAAGGACTATCTGCCCGTTACCTTCGGACATGATGTACTCCGCCGCCATCAGCCACTCTTCCACCGTAGCCGACAGGCCGCGTTTGAGCAGTACCGGCTTGCCTGAGCGGCCGACCATCTGCAGAAGGCGGAAATTCTGCATGTTCCTCGCCCCCACCTGGAGCATATCCACATACTGCACGGCCAGCTCCAGGCTGTACTCATCCACCACTTCGGTAACCGTGGCCAGGCCGGTCTGGCGGGCCGCTTCCGCCAGTAATTTTAACCCCTTTTCCTCCAAACCTTGAAAGCTATAGGGTGAAGTACGGGGTTTAAAGGCCCCGCCGCGCAAAATAGCGGCACCAGCCCGCTTCACCGTGTGAGCCGCCGCAAGCAACTGTTCCCGGCTTTCCACGGCACAGGGCCCGGCCATGACCACCAGATGGTTGCCTCCTACCGTCACATGACCCACCCGCACCACGGTGTTTTCTTCCCTGGCCTCCCGGCTGACCAGTTTGTAGGGTTTCATAATGGGTACCACCCTCTCCACCCCGGGCATGGTTTCCAGCCCCAGGGAATTGACCACCTGCCGGTCGCCCACGGCGCCGATGACGATCCGTCTGACCCCGTAAATGGGGTGGGCGGTAAAACCATTTTCCTGGAGCCTCTTGATCACCGCCTCCACCTGTTCGGCAGGAGCCTGCCCATCCATGACCACTACCATTTATTAATCCCTCCATTCATGATTTTAAAAATAAAAGCCCGCCGCTTTCATCCCTGGGGACGAAAGCGGCGGGCTTCCGCGGTACCACCCCAATTGGCCGGAAAAACCCGGCCCCCTCGATCAGGGTACGGGAAAAACACCCCCTGCAGCAACGGGAAAAATAAAAGCTTCTCGCACCTTTAGGGACGAGAAGCATACTGCTTTCCGCGTTACCACCCTACTTGACCGTAAAAACGGCCCACCTCAACAGGGTACGGGAATATTCTTCCGATACCCCCTTCCCGGTAACGTGGGAAGACCACGGCCCAGCCTACTTGCCCGCTTCAGCGGGTTTCAGCCTGCATCTCCGGGGAGAACTTCAACCGGTCATGTTCTAAAGGCGCTTCCAGTCGCCGGCGCCTTCTCCCTGGGAGAACTGTGTCCGGCCTACTTTTCCCCTTCATCGACTTTAGGGATGTTAAATTTAAGCCCTATTATAAAAGAAAAAATCCGGAAATGCAAGGGGTCTGGCTGTCTTTTTTGAGGTTTAAATAAAAGCCGGCTTAATGGTATCCAGTACCTTTTGCACCTTTGCCGGTGCGTCGGAACTACCCCTATTAACGGCGTCCCATGCCGCCTCCACACCGGCAGCCAGGCCCTGGTTTAAATGGCCGGCGATGAACAAATAAGACGACAGGCGGCGTTCCAGCTGCAACTTCAGCCTTTCATGCAGGGGTTTTCGCAGGTAGTCATTAATGGTTTTTAAAATCGCCGGTTTGTCCTGGGGTAGCTGTCCTTCTACTTCCCACAAGAGGTTGCACATTTGATCGCTGGTCAGGTAGGCGGAGCAGTCCAGATGCTCCACAAACAGGGCAATTTCTTCCACCACTTCATCTTCCGTGAGCGGTTCAAATTCCCCGGCCTGTATCCTGTCATAAAGGGGGGTGCCCCGGCGGGGAACGAGGGTTCTCAGGCGGATGAAATCCGGGTCAATTTCATTTAAAACCCGGGCGGATTCAAGGGCATGTTTCTTTGACCACTTCTTTCCACCCAGGCCGGGCATATAATACTCGCTTAAGGTTATCCCGGCTTCCCTGGTTTTTTTACCGGCAATAATATGTTCGGCCGCCGTCGTGCCTTTTTTAATATAGGCCAGCACCTCGTCGCAGCCCGATTCAAGTCCAATGTGCAACCGGGAAAGACCGGCTTCATGCAGCCGCTGCAAATCTCCCAGCGACTTTCGGGCAATGGTCTTTGATCTGGCGTAAGAGGTTATGCGTTCAATGGTAGAAAAATTTTCCTTTAAATAATGTAAAATTTCCACCAGGTCATCTGTCCTGATCTGCGGTGCATTGGCATCCTGAAGAAACACGGTCCTGGCCCCGGAGGAAAGCCAGTGGACAACATTGGCCAGGCTCTCCAACCGCCGCTCCACAGTTCCGGGATCGTTGTAAGCCCTGCTGTAGAGTGCGGGGTTTTCGTTGATGAAGGTGGTGACCACTTCCTGCCTGAGGGCGCCCCGGAAACCAAGCCGCCAGGAAGTAGCCTTGATTTCCCCCGCCAGCGCTTTAACCGTATCAATGTCGGCTTTAATCTCTTCAACGTTCCGCAGGCTATAGGTTTTGTTCTTGTAGGTGCGGCAGAACTCACAGCGGTTCCAGGGACAGTTTCTGGTGACGCGAATGAGCAGTGAGCGATCCTTTCCTTCACTGGGAGGCCTTATGGGCCCCAACTCATGCCATCCTTTACCGAACCTCAGCATGGTATGGACCACATTTTCACCACCTTTTTCCAAAGGTCACCCCTCGCAAAGCAGTGCCATTTTCTACCCCACTACCCCTGCGGCCATCAAAGCCTCAATCTCCGCATCCCGGTAACCCAGACGGCGCATGACTTCGGCAGTATGCTCCCCCGCCCCCGGGGCAGGAAAATCGGCTTTTACCTCCACGCCCCGCAACTTGAGGGGCTGGGCAACCGTGGTTATGCTCCCTTCCCTGGTGGGAAGCTCCATAAATAAATTCCTGGCCTTAATCTGGGGATGCTCCGGCACCTCGCTAACATCCAGAACGGGCTCGATACAGGTGTCAACTGTACCAAATAGTTCCATGATTTCAGCGCGGGTTTTACTGCTAAAAAACTCCTGCACCGCCTGCCGTGCCTCGTCGTCCTCCCTGTGCTGCAGGGGCAGCAGGTCCGGCCGCCCGGCAACGCTACAAAAAGTCTCCCAGAACCTGGCTTCAAGATTGCCCACACTGACATAGCAACCGTCCCTGGTGGCGTAGATGTTGTAACAGGCCCGGCCCCCGTTCAGTTCTTCCGTGCCGCGGTGGGGCTCACCGGCCCCCGCCAGGTACTGGGTGAGGTACAGGGTCATCCACGATACCACCGTGTCCGTTAAAGATACATCTACGTAAACGCCACGGCCGGTCATAAGGCTTTTTACGTAGGCCGCCAGGATGCCCACCACCGCCATCAGCCCACCGCTCAGGTCGGCCACCTGCACGCCAGGCAGGACGGGCGGGCCATCCCGGTGGCCGGTTAAACCGAGGGCACCGGCAACGGCCATATAGTTGATGTCATGGCCCGGGCGCCGGCTGTAAGGACCATCCTGACCGTAACCGCTTAAGGCGCAGTAAACCAGCCGGGGGTTCTCGGAAGATAAAATTTCGTAACCCAAGCCCAGGCGCTCCATTACCCCCGGTCTAAAGCTCTCGATCAACACGTTAAATTCCCGTACCAAACGCAGGAATATTTCCCGCCCCTGTGGTGCTTTAAGGTTTAAGCGCATGGACTTCTTATTGCGGTTGACGGCGTGAAACCAGACGCTCTCCTGCCCCAACCGGGGCCCCATTTCCCGCATGTAGTCTCCCGCACCCGGATCCTCGATCTTCAGCACCTCGGCACCCAGGTCAGCCAGGATCATGGTGGCATAGGGACCGGGCAACAGCCGCGTTAAATCCAGAACCTTCATAGTTTCCAGAGTCCGGTACAACAGTTCTCGCCTCCCGGCATTGTTTTACAAAAATTATACCAGGACAGTGATTATTGTGGTAAGATTTAGATTAGTTGAAATAGCCGCAGCCCGGACAAAGGAGGAATTTTATAAATTATGGAAAGCCTCATCCCCTTCTTTCACCCCCGATCTGTAGCTCTCATCGGCGTTTCTACCAAAACGGGCCTGCAGGCCTATAACATACTGGAGCAGGTCCTGGCCGGCGGCTACCGGGGGCGCATTTATCCCGTTAACCCCAGGGGAGGGACCATATTAGGCCTACCGGTTTACCGCACGGTCAGCGAAATCCCCGAAACACCCGACCTGGCCGTAATCTCCACCCCCCGCACGGCTGTACCGGATGTGGTCAGGGAATGTACGGCCAAAGGCATTAAAGCCATAATCATAATTACCCAGGGTTTTGCCGACGCCGACGAATGGGGAAAACAAATGCAACAGGAATTGCTGGAAACAGTACGTGATAATAGAACACGCATTGTCGGACCCAATACCATCGGTGTCGTAAACCTTTATGAAAACTTGAATACTTCTTTCATTGGTTTCCTGCGGCAAAAGGCCGATACGGCCATGATCTGCCAGTCGGGTATTTTTTTAGTGGGTGCGGCAGACTTCACCGGCGGCATTGGTTTAGGGGTAGATATCGGTAACGCAGCCGATGTGGATTTTACCGAAACCCTGGCCTACCTGGGACAACAACCCCAGGTGAAGGTAATTAATCTACACATGGAAGGGCTTAAAAACGGCCGCCGGTTCATGGAAGTGGCCCGCCGGGTAAGCAGGGTTAAACCCGTGCTTTGCCTGAAAACCGGTTGCAGCGAATCGGGTGCCCGGGCTGCCAGTTCTCACAGCGGTTCTTTAGCCGGAGATGATAACGTCTTCAGCGCCGCCTTTAAACAATGTGGCATAATCAGAGTACGGGATGTGGAGGAAATGCGCTATTTGAACAAAACCTTCCTGACCTATTCCTCCATGCCCGGGCGGCGGGTGGCCGTGGTGACCATCAGCGGAGGGGCGGGCATTATGGCCGTGGATGCCTGCAGTAACTGCAAACTGGAAGTGGCACAGTTCAGCGAAAAAACCCGGCAAAAACTGGCCGCAGTTTTCCCCGGCTGGATGGAAGTAAATAACCCGGCGGATATCTGGCCGGCAGGGATGGCCAGAGGGTACCTGGAAGTCCTGGAACTGACCCTGGATGCGGTACTGGACGACCCGGGGGTGGATGCCGTCCTGGTTATCAGTCCGGCTTATCTGGACCCGGAAGAAGACCCGCGGCTGGACATTTCCCCAATCATTAACGGGATAGCTGCCCGGTACCCGGACAAGCCCCTGGCCCTGTGGATTTTTGGCGGGTACCGCCGGGAACTGGCTGCCAGGCTGGAGAAAGAAAACCGGGTGGTGGTCTACCCATCGCCAGAGCGGGCCATGGCCTCTTTAGCGGCTTTATACCGTTACCTGCACGCAATTAAAAACCAGACTTCTCCTTCCCCACCGCTCTTTTCTGACATGCAAATGGATCAAATCGGTGCCATACTGGATAAAGCCAGGCAGGCAGGACATAAGACTATAAACGAGGAGGCCCTGGAAATTATACGGGCGTGCGGCATTCCGGTGCTGCCCTCCCGGGTGGCGCAAAGCGCTGAGGAAGCCGTAAAAATAGCCGGAGCCCTGGGCTACCCGGTAGTAATGAAAATTGTCAGCCCGCAGATCTCCCATAAATCAGACGTGGGTGGAGTAAAGGTAAATTTGACAGGCGCCCAGGCGGTAGCAGAGGCTTATGCTCAAATCGTAGATACCGTTTCCGCCCGGGCACCCCACGCGGCCATTAAAGGCGTGCTCATCCAGCCCTATAGACCCGGTGGTGTGGAGGTAATTCTGGGCAGCAAGCGGGATCCCTCCTTTGGACCGGTACTGGTCTTTGGCCTGGGAGGCATCTATACGGAACTCTTCCGGGATGTCTCCTTTGCCATCGCCCCCGTCGACCGGGACCAGGCTTTAGCCATGATCAGGGAAACCAGGTCCTACCGCTTGCTCCAGGGCTATCGGGGACAGCTGCCGGCAGACATGGAAGCCCTGGTGGAATGCCTTTTGCGCCTGGGCCAGCTGGTCACCCAATGGCCCGAAATTATGGAAATGGACATCAACCCCCTTTTAGCTGGTCCGCAAGGAGCGGTGGCGGTAGATGCACGTATCACCATCGAGTGAGATGCAACAAAATGGCCGGTGCACAGGTCCCCGCTCACTCCACTGCTCCGCGCCGGACAGCACTACGGCTTGCTTCAAGAAAGGACAGGTGATTATGGCCGACAAGTATACCTGGCAAAAGGTTACTTTTAGTAACTCCCGGGGGTTAACCCTGGCCGGCCTGTTATACGGCACTCCCCAGGAAACTGAAGACATCATCATTAACTGTCACGGCTTCACGGGCAGTAAAGAAGGAGGTGGGCGGGCCCTGGAGCTGGGTGCCGAACTGGGCCGGCGGGGCTGGTCCACCCTGGTCTTTGATTTTTCCGGAAATGGTGAAAGCGAGGGGGATTTCGCAGACATTACCCTCTCGGGACAGATCGACGACCTTACCTGCGCCGTGGACTGGGTGCTCAAACAGGGGTATAAGCGGGTGGTCACCGTAGGGCGCAGTTTCGGCGGTTCCACGGTCATCTGCCAGGGAGCCCGGGATCCCAGAGTGGCCGGGGTGTGCACCTGGGCTGCACCGGCCAGATTACTGGATCTTTTTGCCTCATTTACCGACGAGCCCATTGACGGCCCGGAAGAAATGGTGGCCATTGCCGGAGAAGGCGGCATCATTTTCTTGAAGAAAGTTTTTTTTCAGGACCTGGCGCTCTATGATGTTCCAGGAGATGCGGCCCGCCTGGCTCCCCGGCCCCTTTTAATCATTCACGGCACCCGGGACAGCGTCGTTCCGCCCGATGACGCCCGGCTCATCTTTGACGCAGCCGGGGAACCCCGGAAACTGGTCTGGATTGAAGAAGGGGATCACCAGTTTACTAAACATTATGCACAGGTCTGGAAGGCCCTTTTTGACTGGCTGGACAGGCATTTTAAACAACCGACCCCTTGATGGCAAGGAGTGTCCACATGTTACGTCACAAATTGTTTACCAAAGAGCAAAGCCCCTCCCCGGAAGTACTATCCGGAGATAAGAACATTCCCCCCTACCGGGCCGCCGTGGATACGGGGGGCACATTTACCGATATCTGCCTGTTGCGGGAAGACACCGGAGAAATATTTATCTCCAAGGTACCCTCCACCCCCTCTGATCCGGCCCGGGCCGTACTGGATGGTCTGGCCAGAGCAACAGCCGCAGCCGGGCTGGAACCTGCCGGATTAAGAATGCTCCTGCACGGCACCACCGTGGCCACCAACGCCCTCCTGGAAGGCAAGGGTGCACCGGTGGCCCTTCTGGTTACCCGGGGCTTTAAGGACATTTTGCTCATCGGGCGGCAAAACCGGCCGGCCCTTTACGATTTCTGGGCGGTAAAACCCCGCCCCCTTGTCCCCCGCCGTTTGACCTTTGAGGTCACCGAACGAATCCTGGCCAGCGGTCAGGTTTACATACCGCTGGATGAAGGGGAAGTGGAGGCCATTGTGGAAGAAATCCGCCGGGCCGGGGTATTTTCCATTGCCGTAAGCTTTCTGCACTCCTACGCCAACCCCCGGCACGAAGAACGGGTGCGGGAAATTATTGCCCGTGTTTACCCCCATGCGCGGGTAACCATTTCTTCGGATATCCTGCCCGAATTCCGGGAATACGAACGCACCAGTACTACCGTCATCAACGCCCTGGTTCAACCCCGGATAGCGGGATATGTGGCCCGGCTGAAAGAAGGTTTAAAGGACATCACCGGCCCGGAGGGGCAAAGCAAAAGGCAACCCGGATTGTTCATCATGCAGTCCAGCGGCGGTATGCTCACGGCCGACCAGGCCATACGTGAGAGTGCCCGCACCGTTCTTTCCGGTCCCGCCGGCGGGGTTTTAGCCGGCCTGCTCCTGGCCCGCCAGACCGGCCGGCCCAATGTGATCACCGCCGATATGGGTGGCACCAGCATGGACATTTGTCTAATTAAAGGGGAACAACTTCGCCATACCACAGAAGGCACAATTGGCGGCTACCCGTTGAGCCTGCCCATGCTGGACATCCACACCATCGGGGCGGGCGGGGGCAGCATTGGCTGGGTGGACGGCGGTGGAGCCCTGCGGGTGGGACCCGCCAGCGCCGGGGCCGATCCCGGCCCGGCCTGCTACGGCCTGGGAGGAACCGAACCGACCGTCACTGATGCCAACCTGGTGCTGGGCCGCATTAATCCCAGCCGGAGCTTGAATCCCGGACTTTCTTTGCAGCCTCAGCTGGCCAGGCAATACCTGGAGGAAAAGATTGCCCGCCCCTTAAGACTTTCCATTGAAGAAGCGGCAGCAGGTATGATCCGGGTGGTCAATGCAGCCATGGCCCGGGCCATGCGGGTTGTTTCGGTACAACGGGGCCACGACCCCCGGGATTTTACCCTGGTGGCCTTCGGCGGGGCCGGTCCCCTGCATGCTGTGGAGCTGGCCCGGGAGTTAAACATTCCCTATGTGCTTATCCCCCGCTATCCCGGCGTCACCTCAGCCCTGGGCATGCTGCATGCCGATGTGCGGCGTGATTACGTACGTACGGTACTGCTGCCTTTAAGCGACGCCGGGCCGGAAAATTTGATGGGCTTTTACGCACCCCTCGAGGAAAAGGGTCGCCGGGAGCTGGAACAGGAAGGATTTTCCCCATCCGGAATCATTATTTCCCGCCAGGCCGATTTGCGCTACAGGGGCCAGTCCTATACCCTGACCCTGCCAGTGCCGGCCGGTCAGCTGGCTGCGGAGGACCTGGCCATTTTACGGCGCAGCTTTCACCTGCTTCACCGGCAGGAATACGGTTTTTGCCGGGAGGAAGCCCCTTTAGAAGTGGTCAACCTGCGGGTGGTGGCTCTGGGAAGTCTGCCCCGCCCCCCCGTTTCCACCCCCGGAAAAAAGAAGGGTTCAAGGGCAGCGCCCGAACCGCTGGAAGAGCGCCCGGTGTACTTTGATGATCGCTTTTTATCCACACCGGTTTATCGCCGCCGGGACCTGAACCCGGACATGAGCCTGAAGGGGCCGGCGGTAATTGAGCAATCCGACACCACCACCCTGGTGTGGCCCGGAACGTCCGTACGGGTAGACCAGTGGGGCAATTTAATTTTACATGTGGGGGGAAGTTAAATGTCTCAGTGGGCTGTCGACCCCGTACAACTGGAAGTAACCCGCCACGCCCTGCAGTCGGTGGCCGAGGAAATGGGCGCCACTTTGACCAGAACGGCCCTTTCCCCCAACATCAAAGACCGCCGCGACTGCTCCACCGCCATCTATACCACCGACGGCCGGCTGGTGGCCCAGGCGGAACACATTCCCCTGCATCTGGGCCTCATGCCCGCGGTGGTGCAGGCCGTATTGCGGGAATACCCCCTGGCAAAACTTGAGGAGGGCGATGCGGTCATCATCAACGACCCTTACATCAGCGGCTCCCACCTGCCCGACATCTGCGTGATCAGCCCGGTCTTTTACCGGAACAGGCCCCTGGCCCTGGTGGCCAATCTCGCCCACCACGTGGATGTGGGCGGTGTAGTTCCGGGCAGCATGTCCACCACAGCCACGGAAATTTTCCAGGAAGGCATCCGCATACCGCCGGTTAAAATCCGCAGGCGGGGCAAGATCAACCAGGAGCTTTTGAAACTGGTGTCCCACAACCTGCGGACCACCAGGGAGTTTCATGGGGATGTCCAGGCCCAGCTTACGGCCAACGACCGGGGGATAAAAAGGCTTGTGGAACTGGCGGAGCACTACGGGGCAAATGCATTGAAACAGCATATGGAACAAATTATCAGCTACACCCACCGGCGGCTCCTCGCTGCCTTGGAAATAATACCCCCGGGGACCTATGAGTTTGAAGACTTCCTGGAAGGGGACGGCCTGGAAGAAAAACCGATCAATATCCGGGTAGCCATTACCCGGCACGACAAAGGACTTACGGTAGACTTCAGCGGTACCCACCCCCAGGTAAAAGGGCCGGTCAATGCGACCCGGGGGGTAACCCAGGCCTGTGTCTACTATGTAGTAAAGGCAGTGGTGGACCCGGATTTGCCTTCCAGCGATGGGCTCACCCGGGCTTTGGAGGTAATTACACCCGAAGGCAGTCTGGTCAATCCCATCTTCCCTGCTCCTGTGGCCCACGCCAATATCAATACTGCGCAGCGTATCGCCGATGTACTCCTGGGTGCTTTAGCCCGGGCAGTACCGGAACGGGTAACGGCAGCAGGAACGGGCAGCATGAGCAATTTCACCGTGGGCGGCGTGGATCCCGCCACCGGCATCTACTATTCCTACGTGGAAACATACGGCGGGGGCCAGGGAGCAAAATACAACCAGGACGGCATGGATGGGGTGCATGTGCACATGACCAACACCCGCAACACGCCCGTGGAGGTCATCGAGCTATCTTACCCGCTACGGGTGGAACGCTACGCCCTGGTTCCCGATTCGGGCGGGGCCGGAAAACAGCGGGGCGGCCTGGGAATGGTACGGGAGATCACCGTCTTAAGAGGGGAAGCTACGGTAGCGGTAAGCACTGAACGGACAAAACGGCCACCCTGGGGTCTGGCGGGCGGTTTGCCGGGACAGAGGGCGATGGCCAGGGTGGTCTGGCAGGCAAACCCCACCTTTGCAAACTACGGTTTGGACGGGGGCTCTACCGGACGGCTACCGGCAGCACCGGCGGTGAGAACAGAAAGGAACGGGATACAGGAATCCAAAGGGGGAAAATTTACCTGCCGGGTACCGGCGGGAACCACCATTATATTGCAAACTGCCGGCGGAGGTGGTTACGGTCACCCCCTGGAACGGAGCCCGGAGCTGGTGCGGCAGGATGTGCTGGAAGGGCTGGTCAGCCGCCAGATGGCAAAAGAAGTCTATGGGGTGATATTCACCGCGGATCTTGAGGTAGATTATGCGGCCACCGTCCGGCAGCGGGAAGAACTGCGTCATAAGGGGCAATGAAAACGTGAAAGTTAACATGCTCGCCGGACTATTTAGGACTGTCCCCCTATGGACAGCAAAGAATCGTTATGATATAATTTTATGGAATCAAACTGGTAGGTGGTTACCGGCAAATACTCTTCTCCTGGATTAGGGAGCGGGTAGTTTTTGTTTGGGCCCCTGAACCAGTAAGTCCCTGAAAGGAGAGGAGTATTTGTGTCTTACGAGGACAGAGTGCTTACCTGCCGTGACTGTGGCGCCGACTTCATTTTCACTGCCGGGGAGCAGGCTTTTTACGCCGAGAAAGGCCTGACCAATGATCCCACCCGGTGCCGGGACTGCCGGCGCAAGCGCAAACAGCGCAGCAACGGCAACATGGTGGGTATGGAGCGTCAGATGTATGACGCCTTTTGCTCTACGTGCGGTGCACCCACCCAGGTGCCCTTTAAGCCTACCGGACGCAAGCCTATTTACTGCCGGGAATGCATGGCCATTAACCGGCGTGCGAGTTTCCGCTAGTTTTTCGACGCATAATAGGCCATTACCCTACCTGCAGCCGCAGGTGGGGTTTATTTTTTAAAACGACCGGGTTTGACCCCGTACCTGGAAACCAATCTGCGGCAAATTAAAGCCATCCTAAACAATTGCAGCGATTTAGTTTACCGCAGTTCGTTTTGGCCCAGAATGAGCAGAACATGCTGGGTCGTAACTCTCCCCCCAATACCGGCGTACCTGGTGCCGAGTTGGTATTTTAGTATTAGCTGCAGTATAATGAATGGAGAGTTGGGAGAGATAAAATATGTTAACGAGGTGATTCAATGATCGATCCCGTAGCCATCCAGATCGGCCCGTTGCAAGTCCGCTGGTACGGCATCATCATGGCCACGGCCTTCCTGGCAGGTATTTTTCTGGCTCTCCACCGGGCACGGCAAAACCGGGTGGATCCCAATCACATTTTAAATATGGTCACATTGATTATCCCGGCAGCCATTATTGGTGCCCGCCTTTACTACGTGATCTTTGAATGGTCCAGTTACCAGTACAACCCTCTGGAAGCCCTGGCCATCTGGCACGGCGGCCTGGCTATCCACGGGGGCCTGATTGGCGGCACCCTGGCGGGGGCATGGTATGCCCGCCGGCATAAACTGTCCGTTCCGTTGATAGCCGACATCATGGCCCCCAGCGTGATCCTGGGTCAGGCCATCGGTCGCTGGGGCAACTTTATCAACCAGGAAGCACACGGAGGGCCGGTATCCCCGGAGTTTATGTCCCACTTTCCGGAATTTATTCGCCGGCAGATGCTCATCGGCGGTCAATATTACCACCCCACCTTCCTTTATGAGTCCCTGTGGAATCTGGTTGTCTTTACCTTCCTGATGTGGTATTGGCCCAGGAGGCGCTTCACCGGTGAGGTGGCGCTTCTGTATTTAGGCCTTTACTCGGCAGGACGGTTCTTCATTGAGGGTTTGCGCACCGACAGCCTGATGCTGGGACCCATCCGGGTAGCCCAGCTGGTCAGCCTGCTCCTGATCGGCCTGGCAGTGGCGGGGATATGGTACGGGCGCCAGCGGGGAAAAGCCACGGGTTTTTAACACAATTTTAGCAAACTTGCCTCTTTGTCCACTTTATGGTAAGCTCAAGATATGATGAGAATGGACACCTTTTGTCGTGCCCGGTCGCTTTAATTGCAAGGAGGGAAACATGTGGCCAAACCCTGGTTAGAAGACCTAAAATATGAGCTCTATGGACTGGCCATCATTACCCTGGCCCTGTTCGGCCTGGCCAGCTTATTTACCCCGGCGGCAGGAACGGTGGGGCACTTTCTGGCCCGGGGTTTGACGGTTACCGCCGGGAATGGTCGTTACCTGTTGCCCGTGGTCCTGTTTTTATTCGGAATCAAGGTCATACGTGAACGCAGGGTTAACGGGTTGACTCCCCGCACCTGGGGTTTAGTGATATTGCTGCTCAGCACTTTAACCTTTTTACATTTGTTTATTCCGCCAGATCAAATCTTTCGTGCTGCCTGGCAGGGTCAGGGAGGCGGATTGGTGGGAGCCGCCTTAAGTTATTTGCTGCAATTTTGTTTTGGTGTTGCGGGAAGCTATATCCTGCTTGCCTTTCTCACCATCACCAGTGTTCTGTTACTGACCGGTCTATCCCTGGCCAGATTTCTGGGCATTTTAGTGCAGGCCACGCGAAACACAGCACAGCGCATAGGGAAGCGGCTGTCGGACTTTCTCTTTGAAGAGGTCGAAGAGGAAGATAACCGCAAAAAAAACACTCCCCCTGCCCTTCCCAATAAAGAGGACAACCTTTCCCTTCCGGCTGCAGGTGCCCCGGCTGGGGAAACTGAACCACAGAACAGCGGCACCAGAATCCGCCGGCAACAAAAAGAACGGCAAAAGCAAAACGCCCGGGCGCAGGATGTAAAGGAACCACTGGAGACAGAAGAGATACCCTGCGCCCTGGCCGACGGCCGCCCCTACCGGCTGCCGTCCACCAGTCTTCTATCTAAACCAAAGCCCAGGGATAATTCACATTTAGAACGGGAAATTGCCGAAAAAAAGCAGATTCTCGAAGAAACCCTGGCCAGTTTTAACATTCAGGCCCGGGTCACGCAAGTATCTATAGGACCGGCCATAACCCGCTATGAAATTCAGCCTCCGGCCGGCATCAAGGTCAGCCGCATTGTGGGTCTGGCCGATGATATTGCCCTGGCCATGGCCGCTCCCGGTGTGCGCATTGAAGCACCCATCCCGGGTAAGGCAGCCGTGGGTATCGAAGTGCCCAACCGGGAAATAGCCACCGTCCAGCTGCGGGAACTGCTGGAAAGCAGGGAATTTGTGGACAGTCCCTCCCGCCTCACTGTTGTTCTGGGCTGTGACATTGCCGGGGCGCCTGTTATAGCGGATCTGGGGAAAATGCCCCACCTGCTGGTAGCAGGCGCTACTGGTTCGGGCAAGAGTGTGTGCATTAACACCCTGATTGCCAGCATTCTCTTCAAGGCCACACCCGATGAGGTTAAATTTTTAATGATCGACCCCAAAATGGTGGAACTAACCACCTACAATGGCATTCCCCACCTGGTGTCTCCGGTGGTTACCGACGCCAAAAAGGCAGCCGGAGTCTTGCGGTGGGCAGTAAAGGAAATGGAACGCCGTTATGAGCTTTTTGCCCGCACAGGGGTAAGGGACATCAAACGTTACAATGAACTGTACCGGCCGGCCGGGAAAAATCCGGCACCGGCCGCCGGAACACCACAGGAAGAGGTTGCAGCAGCGGCGACAACAGCACAACCGGAAGCTCCCCTGCCTTTCGTGGTGATCATCATTGATGAACTGGCCGATCTAATGATGGTCGCCCCATCAGATGTGGAAGATTCCATCTGCCGGCTGGCCCAAATGGCCCGGGCTGCGGGGATCCATCTGGTGGTAGCCACCCAGCGTCCTTCGGTGGACGTGATCACCGGATTAATCAAGGCCAATATACCCTCCCGCATTTCCTTTGCCGTATCTTCCCAGATGGATTCCCGGACCATCCTGGATATGGGAGGAGCAGAAAAACTGCTGGGCAAAGGAGATATGCTCTTTTTCCCGGTGGGCGCAGCCAAACCCCTGCGCGTGCAGGGAGCTTACCTCTCGGATCAGGAGGTCGAAAACCTCACGTCTTTCTTGAGAGAACAGGCGCAACCGGTATACGACCAGCGGGTAATGGAAGAACCGCCGGTGGAAGAGGAAGCGGCCAGGGCGGAAGAAGAAGATGAGCTGCTTCCCCAGGCAGTAAAAATACTGATTGAAAACGGCAACGCCTCCATTTCCATGCTGCAAAGAAGGCTGCATATTGGTTATGCCCGGGCAGCGCGGTTGATCGACATCATGGAGCGGCGGGGCATCGTGGGCAAATTCGAAGGTAGCAAACCCCGGGCCATTTTAATGACCATGGAGCAATATCAACAGATGTTCGGACGCACAGGTTGACTTCTCATCCCACCGGTGATACATTTTTAATAACGATACAACCAGGGCCGCTAAGATAGCGGTGGCAATACGCCCGGTGGAATGGGCAAGAAATCATAAGGGGGCGAGAATTATGGGCGATTGGACGGCATTTTATGCAGGGATGGCCATAATTGGTGCCATAGGCGTTCTGGCGGCTATATTTGCCGGACCAATCAATCGGGTGATGGAAAAGGTGGAAGAAAAGGCCAGCGGGCATCACAGCCATTAAAATATTGAGTATAAAAAGGCGGCCCGTCCCCGCGGATCCTTTTTCCGCCAGGGGGACGCCGGCCGCTAAATATTTTTTGGGTACGGGTGAAATCAGATTATGAAGTTTAAGTCCCCCGGGAAAGGGATTTTTTTGTTTTTAGCACTCCGGCGGGGATTGCGGGTGACAAAACGTACGCTTTAGTGGTATACTTAGTTTTAAAGGGTAGCAGTTTGACAGGAAGTGGGGTATGACAAGTGCAATTAGCCCGCAAACCCATACACAAAGTCCCGGTCCTGTTTTTCGGCCTTTTCATTTTGTTGCTGTTAGCGTCCAGTTGCACGTGGTCCAGGCGCCAGGCAAATGATTCGCCATCCCCCACCCCACCCCAATCCCTCTTCCTGGCCGTTTATTACGTTAAATCTACAGGACAGGAAAGTTATCTGGTGCGGGAAGTACACCAGGTAGCTCCTACAAAAGACCCGGCCCTGGCCGCCGTACAGGAACTAATTTCCGGTCAACCTACTACCCCGGGAGCCATGCGTATTTTACCCCCCGGCACCCGGGTGCTGGATGTAACGGTAAAAGACGGCCTGGCTACAGTAAACTTTTCCCGGGAGGTTTTGGAACACCCCAGTACAGGTGCTGAAGGAGAAGCCCTGGGCATTCAAAGCGTGGTCAACACTTTAACTGAATTTCCGGATATCCGCCAGGTATCATTCCAGGTGGAAGGAAAGGTTGATGAGCGTACCCGGGACTGGTGGGGTCATGTGGGTTTATATGATCAACCCTTCCGCCGGGATCTGTCCCGGGTTTACGAGCCGGCTATCTGGGTCACCCACCCCACACCGGACCAGGTAGCTGGTGTACCACTGCTGGTTAAAGGCAGCGCCAGAGTTTTCGAAGGAACTGTCAACGCCAGGCTGCTGGACAGCCAGGGCAACGTTTTGGTCAGCGCACATACCACCGCCACCAGCGGTGCTCCCGGACGGGGAGACTTTGAAATGCGGCTCAATTTTAAACCCCCGCAGGACGGGAAAGGCATCCTGGAAGTGTACTCGATCAGCGCCAGGGACGGCAGCGTCGAAAACAAGGTAACCATACCCGTGCGCTGGCCGTAAAGGCCGTAAAAGATATTGCCCTAAAGCCCCAATGCAGTAATGAGAGTTAATGAGAAAGCGAGGTAGCAACATGACCACAGAAAAAAACAAACCCGGTACCGTTGAAACAGCCCAGGGAGAAACAATAGAACATCTCATCAAACGTGTAAAAAGGGAACTGCTCTGGGTTTTAGCCAGCAGTGTCGTTGCCTTTGGCCTGGGCCTTCTGGCAGGGAATTTCATCAAGTTCTAAATATTGAACAACCAGAGAAGAACGGCAAAAGCTATAAGCACCAGACGCAAGATACCTACTGTTCTGCCGGCCACGATGCCTTTTATCCTCAGCCATTCCGCTAAGGCGCAGGGTACCACCAGGGCCCAGAAAATAAACCGGGCTACAGGGGCAAATCCAGGATAACCAAGGGTAAACACCCAGAGGATTACCGCCCAGGCGAGAATAGCCAGGGCGAGCTTTGCAGGACCGGGTAGATTCCGGAAGTTCACTGGCTCCACCTCTTTTTCCACATATAATTCCCTAATTCCCTGTTTCCCCGGAATTTCCTTCTCCTTTTTGCCCGCCCCGGCATATCCTGAAAAAAAGAGGGGCGGGAGTCTTCCGGTGACATTGACTGTCATGCGTGTGCAAAACAGGGCGCAATTTTCTTCCTTCATCGGGTTGGCCGGGTTAATTTACGACCGGGAAAGTCGGGCGGCCCTGGCAAACCAGCGGGAAACACTTCTTCTCTTTGATCCCCGGACCAACCCGGTGCTGCAGCATGTTCAACTGGCTCTTTTTTTGGCCCTAAAAAACGGTAGTCCCGTGGGACGGGTAGCCTGTGTGGTTGATGAATACTGCCGGGACCAGAACACGGGGTTTTTTGGTGCTTTTGAAACGATACAGGATGAACAAATAGCCCGGATCCTGCTGGAAACAGCAGGGAACTGGCTCAGTAAGCAAAAGTGCAGGAGAATGATTGGTCCCGCAACGGTAAACACCAACCAGCGGGTAGGCCTTTTAATCGAAGGCTTTTCAACTCCGCCGGCATTCCTCCTTCCTTATAATCCACCCTATTACCAGGAACTTCTGGAAAAGTGCGGCTGCCACAAGCTAACTGATTTGCTGGCCTTTCAATGGTCGGTTAAAGAAGGGTTACCCCAGGAAATAAAAAGAGCTGCCCGTCGAGCCAGGCGTTACGCGGGAACGGTAGTTCGCCCTTTAAATCCTGGTTGGCAATTTTACCGGGATGCAGACATGGTACGGTATGTACTAAACCGCTCCCTGGAACAAAACTGGGGTTATATTCCCTTAACCCGTACCGAAGTCCTGGCCACCTTAACTTACTATCAAAAGGTGGCCGATCCCCGCTTGCTGCTGGTGGCCGAGGTAAACCACCGTCCGGCGGGAATTTGCTTCTGCGTACCACAACCGGAAAGGTTCGAAACAAACCCATCCTTTAGACTGGCCCTTTTAGCTGTGGTCCCCGAATTTCGCCTGCGGGGAATTGATGCCCTGCTCATGGAAAGCTGTCATGCCGTTCTTCCACCCCACAGCCTGGTAGAAATCTCCCAGATCCATGAGCAAAACGCGGTGGTACTGAAAATGGTCAAAAAAGCAACCCAGGATCCACCGGTAAAACGTTACCGGGTATATCAGCGAACCATTCCCAAAACAGGATAAAAAAAGTTCCCACTGAATAGAAGTGGGAAACGGGAAGAAGGAGGTATATGGTTTTTCATGCGTGCTAGTATATTGTGACATAAACAGACTTTTTTTTCTGTCGTCAGCGCGACTATATTTGTGTCTTTTATACGACAATGATTAAGCAATAACAGCAGTCGTTACCAGATGGCCGGGAGCGGCTGCCCGCCAGAAACCGGTTTGTCGCACTATCTTAAGGAGGACTGAATTCCACGAAAACCGTGGTTCCCGCCGCCACGCGGCTACCCGGTTCCGGACGTTGCCTGACGGCCACACCGCTGCCCGAGGCTTTGAATCTTAAGCCCAACTCCTCCAGGATTGAGCCCGCCTTTTTTACCGTAAGCCCGGACAGGTCGGGAACAACCAGCTGTTCCGGAGGCTGGCCGGTAGCAATTTTCAAACTCACCGTAGTGCCCGGGGGAACGCGCTTGCCCGCTGACGGCTCCTGGCCGGTCACCAGGCCGGTTTTTCCGGGAGACCAGGACCGCAATCCCCGCTCCTGCAGCAGCCAGCGGGCGTCGGCCACCGGAAAGCCAACCAGATCAGGTACAACAACCAGGTCATCCTGCTCTGGAGTAGCATGCTGGCTCTGCCGGCCGGGGTCTTCGGGGACACCGAGATAGCGCAGGGTATCCCGAACCACGGCGCCAAAGGCCGGGGCAGCCACCTCTCCCCCATGGTACTCCTCCCCGCGGGGTTCACCAACCACCACCAGGACTGAAATCCGGGGATTATCGGCAGGGGCAAAGCCGGCAAAGGAAGCCACATACTTCCCCTGCACGTATCCACCCGGGCCTGGTACCTGAGCGGTGCCTGTTTTACCCGCTACCCGGTACCCCTCCACTAAAGCCCGCCGCCCGGTCCCCTCAAGAACCACCTTTTCCAACAACCCGGCCAGCTGCCGGGCGGTATCTGCAGAAATAACCTGCCGGATCACTTGGGGCGATATCTCCCGGATAGTTTTGCCCGCGGCATCCTCCACTGCCTTGACCACATGGGGTTGCATGAGATAGCCACCGTTAGCTATAGCGGAAACAGCAGTTAAAAGCTGGATGGGGGTAACGGCAATGGATTGCCCGATGGCCATGGTGGCCACATCCAGGTCCGAAGCCCTTTGTTCCGGGACTACCACTCCCGATTCCTCTCCGGGCAAATCAATGCCCGTGGGGTTTCCAAAACCAAAACCCCGTATATATTTATAAACCCTCTCCTTGCCCAGTTTTAACCCTACCTGAACAAAAACCGGGTTACAGGAGTTCTCCACGGCCTGGGCAAAAGATTGCGCACCGTGCCCCCTGCGATCCCAGCAGTAAATCCGCCGGCCCTTAACTACGGCATAACCGGAATCGTTAAACCAGTCCGTGGGCCGTACCACGCCCTCCTCCAGGGCTGCAGCAGCGGTAATCATCTTAAAAGTGGAACCAGGTTCGTAGGTATAAAGGGTGGCTGGATTTTTCTCCCATACCTCCTGGGGGAACTTTTTCCACCGGGAGGGGTCAAAGGTGGGCCGGCTGCCCATGGCCAGAATCTCTCCCGTTTTGGGTTCCATAACCAGAATAGCCGCCCACCTGGGCTGGTAAGCAGAAACAATCCTGTCCAGTTCCCGTTCTACATAGTACTGGATGGTCTGATCCAGGGTAAGTACCAGATGATTTCCTGCTTCGGAAGGCTGAACCACTACCCCGCTCTGGGGAATCTGCCGTCCCTGGGCATCAATTTCCAGTACCATTTTTCCCGGAGTTCCCTGCAGTTCCCGGTCATAATTTTTCTCCACGCCATTGAGGCCCTGATTATCATCTCCCACAAAGCCCAGCAAGGCAGCAGCGAGAGTCCCCTGTTTATAAAAACGGGTGCTGGACTCGATAAAACCGAGGCCACTGATGCCCTGCAGCTCCTGGGCCCGGTCGAATTCCACCCCGTGTTGCAGCCAGACAAAAGGCCCCTGGCCGGCCAGTTTTTTATAAATTTCATCCCGCCGGACACCTAGAATGGCGGCAACCTTATCTGCTGTACTTTCCGGATCCTTTACCTGCTCCGGGTAGGCATAAATAGAATAAACAGGAACGCTTGTAACCAGGGGGTTGTGATGGCGGTCATAGATATTACCCCGGTTTGGTTGCAGGATAATATCCCTGGTACGAATCTTTGTTGCTTCCTGACGCAATTGCCCTCCCCATACCACCTGCACCCAGAATAAACGTACAATAAGCAAGCTAAAAGCAACAAGAACGGCCAGGAGGAGAATACCCAGGCGCCGGGAAAAGGAAGCATTGGGAAAAGTCAATTTAAAATGCCTCCTTCACCAGGTGACTGCAATCATTAAAAAGGGTTAAGATTCCCTTCTCCCAGGAGGGAAATTCCAGGATGGAAAGGCAGGCATTATCCACCCCCAGGCGCCAGTACTGATTCAAATCCATGCCTAAAACTGTGCCCACCAGCGTGCGAATACAACCACCATGGCAAACAACTACTACCTGTTCGGCAGGATGCTTTTCCACTATTTCCCGCACTGCCCGGGTCACCCTCTCCGCTACCTCACCCAGGGTTTCCCCCCCGGGAATGCGTGTATGCAGAGGCCCGTCCCACCACTGCTGTAGCTCCCGCGCGTAGCGGGCCTTAATTTCCGCCACCGTCAGGCCTTCCCAGGCCCCAAAGTTAATTTCCCGCAAATCCGCCAGCGGTACGACGGGGAGTCCATGGGGTTCCGCCAGGATGCGGGCCGTTGTCATCGCCCGTTGCAGGTCGCTGGTGTAGAAGGCACTGAAATTTTCCCCGCTCAAGCGCCTGGCCAGCGCCCGGGCCTGTTCCAGGCCGCGCTGGGAAAGGGCAATGTCACTGTGACCCTGAAATTTTAACCGGGCATTCCAGACGGTTTCGCCGTGCCTGACCAGATAAATGCGACAGCTCATGATGCTTTCTCTCCCCAAACCTCTTCTAAAGCCATAGCTTATTAATACAACTCCACTTCAAAGTTGTTTCTACCCAAGAATCTCACGCAAAGCTTCCAGGAGGCGTAAATTTTCCTCCCGTCTCTTCACGGCGAGGCGAATGTATCCCTCCGACAGGCCGGGGAAGTTGGCACAGTTACGCACCAGGATACCCCGGCGTCCCAGCTGGCAGACCAGTTCCCCCGCCGCATATTTAGTACCAGTTATATCCACCAGCAAGAAATTGGCCGCCCCGGGGAAAGGACGCAGGCCGGGCAGAGAGGAAAGCTCCCGGAACAGGAATTCCCGCTCCCGGGCGACCATTTCCCGCGTAGCTTCAATATATTCTTTTTCCTGCAGTCCGGCCACTCCGGCCACCTGGGCCAGGGCATTGACGCTCCAGGGGTCCCTTGACCGGGACAGGACCTGAACCAGGGAAGGCTGTGCCACCAGCACCCCCAAACGCAAACCGGGAATGGCCAGAATCTTGGTTAAGGAATAAAGCAGGATTAAATGAGGATGCCTGCCGGCCAGGGAAAGTAAAGTATAATTCTGGGGTTCGGTCACGAAATCCATAAAGGCTTCATCCACAATCACCATGGTCTTCTGCCCGGCGGCTGCTTCTAACAAAACCTCCAGTTCCCGCCGGGAGATAAGCCCCCCGGTAGGATTGTTGGGATTGCATAAAAAAAGAGCATCCACCCCCGGCAGTCGTCTCAAAACCTCCTGCAGGGGGAAAGCAAAACCCCAAAATGGATCCATGAAAACATAACTGACTTCCCCCCCGGCAATCTTTACGGCCAGGGCATATTCGCTAAAGGTGGGAGCGGGAATGAGCACCCGGCGGAAAGAAAGAACCCGGGCCAGCAGATAAATTAACTCGCTGGCACCGTTCCCCACCAGCAGGCACCGGGTATCCACACCAAGGTGCCCCGCCAGGGCACTTTTTAACTCCCGGCAATCAGGATCCGGGTAATGGCAGATCTGCCACAGGTTGGCTTTAATGGCTTCCAGGACTGACGGGCAGGGACCAAGGGGATTGATATTGGCACTGAAATCTAAAAAATCCCGGGGTGAAAAACCATAGTCCATGGCTGCCCGCACCAGGTTGCCGCCATGGGGAGGAACGGACCGGTAATCCCCTTCTATTTTATCATCAACGCTCATTATTTGCACTCCCCTTTACCAAAAAGTTACTGGCAAAAACCCGAACAAGGGGTATGCCAGCAGCAGCAAAAACACTTCTAAGATTTCATTGATGGCCCCGTAGGTGTCCCCGGTAAGACCGCCCAATCGTCCGGTCAGGTATTGACCGAGCCGGTGAACCAGTACCAGGGAAAGGAACAGCAAAACCAGACCTGCCGGTCCGCCCAGACCGGATACTCCGAGTGTAAAAAGGGAGGCCAGGCCCAGCTCCCGTCCCCGGGTATAGCGGACCTGCAAAAGCCCCAGGCCCTGCGGCCGGGCATAGGGAAAGCGGGCAATGGCATAAACCATCCCCCAGCGGCTGATGGCCGGGACAATTAAAAGCAAACGGGGCAAAACTTCCCGGGGCAGGCTGAAAAGCAGCGCAAACTTGAGTAACAATAAACACACCAGGCTGAGCACGCCAAAGGCTCCCACCCGGCTATCCCGCATGATTTCCAGCATCTTCTCCCTGGACCGCCCGCTGAGAATACCGTCCATGGTATCCATAAAACCGTCCAGGTGCAACCCACCACTAAAAACCACCATGCCCAGGACCAGAAGGGCAGCGGTTACTGCCGGCGGGAAGAAGGGGGAAAGACCGAAATAAAGGGCCATCCAGGCTGCGCCCAGGAAAAAACCGACCAGTGGGAAAAACACGGGGGCCCGCCCGTAGGCCTGCTCATCAAATTCCCCGTGGTAAACGTAAAACCGGGTTAAAAATTGCAGGGCCATAGCCAGGGTTTTCAGCATCCCATCGACCTTCTTTGTTTTTTATACTGCTCACAACGGTCAATAAATCGCCGGGCCACCTCCGGGCAGGCGGCAAAATGGAGGTGAAGGTAGGAGGCCAGCAGGTTGCCCTGCACGTAACCGTCCAGCTGTCCCTCTATTTCTCCTTCCCGGTACAGCATGTAGGCCCGGGGGAAACCCTCGGGCATGCCCTCGATAAAAGAATAATGGAATTCGTGACCCACCAGCTTTGCCCTGGCCGGGGCCAGAATATTATCGGTCAATACCCGGGCTTCACAATAGCCCAGGGCCACCCGCCGGGAGTGCATGCGGCAAATTCCCGGCAACAAACCGGCCATGGGATATTCCCTGCCCTCAAAATCATAAATGGCCCGGCATAGATACATCAACCCCCCGCACTCCGCATACACGGGCATGCCCTGGTTAAAGGCCCGGCATAAACTCTCCATGAATCCTGTATTGGCCGCCAGCTGTTCTAAAAACATTTCCGGAAAGCCACCGCCAATGTACAGGCCGTCCAGTTCCGGGGGTAGACCGGAATCGGAAAGAGCACTGACAAAAACGATTTCTGCTCCCAAAGCTGCCAGCAGCTCCAGCCCGTCCTGATAGTAAAAATTAAAGGCAGCGTCTTTCACCACCCCCAGGCGCACCCGGGGGGACAGGGGTGTGGGAGGGAAAATCTCCCCTGGAGCTTTGGGCAGCGGTGGCGCCTGCCGGGCCACCTCCAGCAAACGGAAGAGATCTACCCCTTCTTCCAGGGCCGCCACCAGCTGCTCCAAATGTTCGGCCAGGGCGTTTTTCTCCAGTGCCGGCACCAGGCCCAGGTGCCGGTGGGGGAGGGATATTTCTTCCCGGCGACCAACCCAGCCCAGCACCGGAACACCAGCGCGCCCTTCGATAGACTCCCGAAGGGTGGCGTAATGCCGGTGGCTACCCACCCGGTTGAGCAGCACGCCAGCTAAATTTACCTGGGGATCAAAAAGGCGGTATCCCAACACCAGGGCGGCTGCACTGCGGGACATGGACCGGGCATCCACCACCAGCAAAACCGGGGCATCAAGGATCTTCGCCACTTCTGCCGAGCTACCCCGCTCTGTCGCTCCCTTGCCGTCGTAAAGTCCCATTACTCCTTCAATTAAACAAAGGTCTGCCCCGGAAGCGGCACGGGCAAACACCTCCCGTACTCCTCCCGCCCCCAGAAAATAGGTATCCAGATTGCGGGAAATCCGGCCGGTAGCTGCGGTGTGGTAGCCCGGATCAATATAATCAGGGCCCACCTTGAAAGGCTGGACAACAAAACCCGCCCGGGTAAAGGCAGCCATCAGGGCAGTGGCCAGGGTGGTCTTACCGGCACCGCTGTGGGTGGCGGCAATTAAAAGGCGCGGTATGCTCAAAACAGTATACCTCCTCATAAAAGTGAGCAAAAGACTAACTTCACCGCCAGGCCGCTTATTACCGCCAGGGCAGCAGTAAGGTAGAGCATATCCACAGCCTGACGGATGTGATCTATCTGCGGTGGTTGGCCGGACTGGTTTAGATAAGCCCGAAAAGAAATCCTCCCGCCATAGTAATTCAACCCTCCGAGACGTATCCCCAGGGCACCGGCCATGGCCGCCTCGGGAATACCACTATTGGGGCTGGGATGCTGCCGGGCATCCTTTTTTATGGTCAGCCAGGCCTCCCTGGCCCTGCGCCCGGAAAGCCAGGCTGCCGCCACCAGCAACAGCCCCGCCCAGCGGGCCGGGAAAAAATTGGCCACATCATCCAGCCGGGCCGAAGCCCAGCCCAGATCCCGGTAGAGGTCATTCCGGTAACCCACCATGGAATCAAGGGTATTCACCGCCCGGTAGGCCATAGCCAGGGGGGCTCCGCCAATCAGGGCGTAAAAGAGGGGTGATACAAATCCATCCACAATGTTTTCGGCCACCGTTTCCACCGTGGCCCGGATCACTTCTTGTGCATCCATGCGGTCCGTATCCCGGCCCACGATCATGGCTACCCGCCGGCGGGCCAGGTTCAGATCACCCCGGGACAGAGGGTGCAGTACCTCCCGTGCCGCCCCGGCCAGCCCCCGGGCAGCCAGGGTGGTGGAAATCATCCAGGCTTCCAGTACCAGGGCCAGCCAGGGATGCACAACAGCAGCCATCCTGACCAAAAGATAGGTGGCCAGGTAACTGCTTCCCACCACCACAACCGCCAGGACCGCTCCGGCAACCCGCAGGGCAGGGGGATTTTTGGCTACCTGGCGAAGCATTTTTTCTAGCCCGGCAATGAATTTCCCAATAATTATTACCGGGTGGGGAAGCCAGCGGGGGTCCCCCACCAGTAGATCCAGAAGGTAAGCAGCCATTACCTGGAGCATTTCCCGTTACCTTTCCTTAGCCTTGGGTCCCGGCAAACCGAGAAGCTGGTAAATCCTGGCCATATCCAGGCTCCCCCGTACCACAGCAGCCAGCCGGTCATAGTCCCGTTGCCGCTGTTCCAGGTGGTTAATGCCCTCCTGCTCCAGGGGAGGTAGCCCTTTTCTCATTCTCAAACCATTGATCAGCTGCCGCCGGAAGCTATCGCCGTCAAATAGCCCATGGATATAGGTGCCCCAAACCAGCCCCCTCTCGTCCTGCGCCCCATCCGGGCAATCCACTGCTTCCCCGGAACGCCGGTGGATGTGAAAGGCCGGTACGGCCCCCGGTCCCAGCCGGGTACGCCCCATGTGAATCTCGTAACCCACCACCTTTTGTCCCCGGGCGTGGGATAAAAGGGGGCCTGAACCGGTCACTGTAGCCTCCACCTGAGTGGTCACCTTTTCCGGCTCAAAGGTGGTGCTGATATCCAGCAATCCCAGCCCTTCTACTCTGGGAATCCTGGATTCGGTATGATAGGGATCGGCCAGCTCTTTGCCCAGCATCTGGAAGCCACCGCAAATACCGATTACTGGTACTCCTTCCCGGGCCAACCGGCATATTTCGCCGGCAAGTCCCGATCGCTTCAAAGAAACCAGATCCTCAATGGTGTTTTTGCTTCCGGGGAGGATGATCAGATCCGGCCGTCCTAAAGGAGTTCCTTTACCAATATAACGCAAATTTACATCGGGCTCATCCTCCAGGGGATCAAAATCAGTAAAGTTGGAAATGTGGGGCAGGTGTATGACGGCAATTTCCACTTCCCGCCTGGAAGGCGCCCGGCTTCTACGCAGGCTTTCCTCGGAAACCGTATCCTCTTCCTGCACCCGGAAACCTTCGAAATAGGGAACCACCCCTACCACCGGTATGCCTGTTTTTGCTTCCAGGAAGTCCACCGCCGGCTGGAAGAGCTTTAAATCACCGCGAAATTTATTGATAATAATCCCCGCTACCCGCCGCCGGTCCTCTTCCGGAAGCAACTCCAGGGTGCCAACCACTGCCGCCAGGGCGCCCCCCTTGTCTATATCAGCCGTAAGCAGTACCGGTGCCCCGGCCAGCCGGGCCACCCTCATGTTCACAATTTCCGTAGCCTGGAGATTGACCTCTGCCGGGCTACCGGCGCCCTCAATAGCTACGATCTCATAACGGCGGCGCAGGCGTTCCAGGGCCTGGCAAATAATATCCCATGCCTGTTGCGCATAGCCGTTATGATATTCCCGGGCCGAAAGGTTTCCCACCGGCCGGCCCAGCACAATTACCTGGGAGGAAGCCTGTCCCGTGGGTTTGAGCAAAATGGGGTTCATGTCCACATGCGGCTCTACCCCGGCGGCCTCGGCCTGCACCACCTGAGCCCGGCCCATTTCACCCCCATCCCGGGTTACAAAAGAGTTCAGGGCCATATTTTGAGACTTAAACGGAGCCACACGATAACCGTCCTGGTAAAAAATGCGGCAAAGGGCAGCCACCAGGACACTTTTGCCCACATGGGAAGCAGTTCCCTGTACCATGATGGTCCTGGCCAGCATATAGAAAAACCTCCTTAAGATAGTGTCGCAAACAATTAGTAGCGCGGCGGTCGTCCGGAGGAGCAACTCGGCACAAGGTTGGGCACGAAACACGGTGCATCCGGGGCCGGCGAACCGCGTGCTGCGAATCGCGTCCTGTACCCATTTCCTCCTGGCAGCTCTAGCGGGCTGCGCGGGTTTTTGCCGCCAGGGATTTTATTTCCACAGGCAAACCGGCCACCACCAGGTAAACCTGACCTGCCTTCTGTGCCAGGAGCTGGTTTACCCGCCCCGCCACATCCCGATAGGAACGTCCCAGGGCATTTGCGGGCACCAGCCCCATCCCCACTTCATTGGCTACCATGATTACCTGCGCCGGTGAAGATGCGGCAGTTTCTCCTAATTGCCGGGCCTGTTCCAAAATAAAGCTTTCTTTTTCCTCCGCTGTACTGCCAGGCACAGGTAAACTTTCGTCCAGTAAGAGATTGGTCACCCACATGGTCAAACAATCAATTAAAAGTACATCTGCCCGGCTTTCGTATTCCACGATAACCCTTTCCAGTGCGTGGGTTTCCTCCACCGTAAGCCAGCCGGCGGGACGGCGCAGGCGGTGATTGGCAATCCGGCGGGCCATTTCATCATCACCAACTGCTGCCGTAGCTACATACACAACCCTTGAGCCAGAAGATGCGGCCAGTTCCTCGGCGAAACTGCTCTTACCACTTCTGGCACCACCTAGAACAAGCACCAGAGCCATAACAACACCCCTTAAAACAAAAACCCCAGCCTTCGATAGACCGGGGAAACTTGTGCCAGGCCAATCCCTAGCCCCGAAAAGAAGCCATGCCCCTTTACTCACGAAGGGGTCAAAAGGCAACCCGCAGGCAGGTATCCTGGCTCCCGGATCATCGCTTGCCCTACGCCTTCCCTGGCGGTGGCTTTGTAAGGCTGCTTCCCGGTTACAGTGGCGGAGACCGCTCAGGAGTTTCACCTGATTCCCTATTCTCCCCCTTGGGGCACCTGCAGGCTAAGAAAAATCACTTTTCTGGGTTATTTCGCTACTTGAGAATAAAATCCTCCTTTTAGAAGTTAAAATTTTTGCACATATTCCTTTACCCTCTGGATCAGTTCTTCTATAAGATGGGGCAGGGGTTCAGCCCGCAATCCCACCAGTTCCACGGGCCCTCGAACCAGAGGCAACAATATTTTCCTTGCCGGGCTGGCGGCAAGGGCCGCAGCCATGGCCGGTGTTAATTCCCCCATCATGGCATTGGGAAAGAGAATGGTTACCGGCCCCACGATCAGGTCTACCCGTGGTGCATTGTAGATTACCGCATTTTCGCCCGTGGCCCCCTCGTTGGCGCCGGCCCGGAGCATCACCGAGGTAGCCAGGGCATTGGTCCCGAGGGCTAAAATTTCCACCTCCTCGGGTAATTCCCGGCGCAACCTTTCCATGATATGTTTGCCAATGCCGCCGCCCTGCCCGTCCACTACAGCTATACGCATAATATTCGCTCCTAAGTCTAAATTTTAAACACAACCTACATCACAACAGCCGGTGCGCCTGGAAACAAGCGCACCGGCCCCACAACGCGCTTCATAATTAAATGTAACACCGGGGTAGAGTGCTTAATCCGTTAATTTACAGAATCCCGGGACTGGTAATCCCTTAGTCTTGATTCCAGTTCAAGGATTTGCAAATTCTTCCGCAAAAGGGACCGGGCGTAACGGTAGTTAGCCCGGTGCAACCTTTTATTTTCCCTTTCCAGCTGGGCCAGAAAGGCAGACTTTTCCTTTTCCATCTGTTCAATTAAATTCATCAGCACCCGGCGACTCAGGCGCAGCTGCTCCACCTTCTCTTCCAGCTCCTGAATCCGCCGTTGCAGTTCAAGCACATTCATTGCACCACCACCCCAGGCAGCAGATCTGTTTTTAGTATATGCCGCCCCCGGTGGCAATAGACGAACGGCTAACGGAAGGAAAATGCCCTGCCAATGCGTTCTACGGCCTCAGCCAGCAATTCTTCTTCCTGAACCAAAGCCATGCGCACATACCCCTCCCCCATGGCTCCAAAGGCCAGTCCGGGAATGACCAGCACTCCTGCCCGCTCCAGCAAGTCAAGAGCAAACTGCCGGGAGGAGGTATATCCGGCCGGAAGGGGAGCCCAAACAAACATAGAAGCGCTGGGTTTGGGCATGTACCAGCCATAACGGGCCAGGCCGTCTACCAGCACATCCCGCCGGCGCTGGTAAATGCGGGCCGTGTCCTCCACACAATCCTGGGGACCTTCCAGGGCGGCAATACCCGCTTCCTGAACCGCCCGGAATACACCATAGTCTATATTAGACTTGATCCGGCCGAGGGCAGCCAGCACATCCCGGTTCCCCAGGGCAAAGCCAATCCGGCAGCCGGCCATATTATAGGTCTTGGACAGGGAATAAAACTCAATACCGACCTCCTTTGCTCCGGCAACCTCCAGAAAACTCATGGGCTTGAAACCATCGTAAGCCAGCTCCGCATAGGCCACGTCATGGCAAACCAGAATATCGTAATGGCGCGCAAATTCAACCACCCGTTCAAAAAACTCACGGTTGGCCGAAACGGCCACCGGGTTGTTGGGGTAGTTGAGCCACATTAACCTGGCCTTTCGGGCCACCTCCCCGGGTATAACGGACAAATCAGGTAAAAAATTATTCTCGGCCAGAAGGGGCATGGGGTAAATTTCCCCGCCGGCCAGCCGAATACTGCAGGCATAAATGGGATAGCCGGGATCGGGCACCAGGGCAATATCTCCCGGGTTAATATACGCCAGGGCGATGTGGGCCAGACCGTCCTGGGAACCCATTAATACCAGTACTTCATGGTCCGGATCGAGTTCCACCCCAAAGCGGCGCCGGTACCAGCCGGCCACCGCCCGGTGCAGGGCAGGCAGGCCCTCCAGGGGATAACGATAGTTAGCTGGATTATCAATTGCCCTGTGCAGAGCTGCAATGATATGAGGTGCCGGAGGGCGATCCGGGCTGCCCACCCCCAAATTTATAACCTTTTGTCCCCGGGCCTCCACCTGTTTCCTATACTGTTCCATCTCGTTAAAAATGGCCGACTCCAACCCTTTCATGCGCTCTGCTACTTCCATGTCCACACCTCATCCAGTACCATAAATTAAATTTAAGTTCCTCCCTGGCCATGCCGGGCCAGTTCCTTTAAGATAGGTATCAATTCGTCCGGCGCCGTGGCCGCCCCCAGGCGATTATATTCCCGGTGATACGGCCCGTGATAGTCAGAACCTCCGGTGGCCACCAGGTGGTAACGTCGACAGAGCCTCTGGTAATGCCAGACCATCTCTTCAGAATGGCCCGGATAATACACTTCCAGACCCTGCAGTCCCTCCGCAACCAGCCCGGGGATGAGGTGATCACACCGGACCAGGCCAGGATGGGCCAGAACCGCCACCCCGCCCGCCTGGCGAATCAGGTGCACCGCCTCCCGGGGAGCATATTTATACCTGGGTACATAGGCCACCCGGTCCTTACCAATGTATTTTTCAAAGGCTTCGGCAACCGTACCTACGGCCCCCACCTGAACCAGGGCCCGGCCCACATGGGGACGCCCCACCGCTCCACCCCCGGCCAGCTCCAGCACCTGTTCCACTTCCACCGGTATCCCCAGAGAACGGAGTCGTTCCACCATTTTAACCACCCGTTCCACCCGTGACCGGCGAAGAAGGGCAAGCCGCTCCAGCAGTTTAGAATCGTGAATATCGAAAAGATAACCCAGGATGTGTACTTCCCGGCCCCCTTCCTCGGTACCGAGCTCCACTCCCGGTAAAACCGGAAAGGACAACCGCCTGCCCGCAGCCAGTGCAGGGAGAATGCCATTGACAGTATCGTGATCCGTAATGGCCAGGGCAGAAAGACCCAATTTTTGGGCCTCGGCCACCACCTTTTCGGGAGTATCGGTACCATCGGAAGCAGTGGTATGTACATGCAGGTCACAGGGCAATTACTTCACCTCAATTCGACACGATGGGTGGTTGTTCCTGCCCGGGCAAAACCTGTTGCAAAACCCGTAAAAAATTGCCCCCCAGGATGGCAGAGATCTCTTTTTCCCGGTATCCCCTTTGCCACAGGGCCCGGGTAAAGGAGGGCAGGTAGGAGACGTCTTCCAGTCCCGGGGTGACATTTTTAATACCGTCAAAGTCGGAACCTATTCCCACACAGCCCACCCCGCCCAGGGCGACCATGTGATCCAGGTGATCCAGCAGTTTGTCCAGTGAAGGCTCCGAGGGATGGACGAATTCGGGACAAAAGCACAGCCCTATTACTCCACCGCGGGCGGCCAGGGCACGGATCTGGTCGTCGCTCAAGTTGCGGCGGTGATTGCAAACATGCCGGCTGTTGGCATGGGAAGCAATTACGGGCTGATGGGATACCTCCAGCACATCCCAGAAACCGGCCTCGGACAAATGGGAAACATCCACCAGCATCCCCAGCCGGTTCATTTCCCGCACCACCTCCCGGCCGAAACGGGTTAAGCCGCCCCGGGTTCCCTCCTCGGCCACTCCGTCGGCCAGTTCGTTACGGCCGTTCCAGGTCAGGGTGAGACTCCTCACCCCAAGGCGGTAAAACATGCGCAACACTTCAAGACGACCGCCCAGGGCCTCACCACCCTCAATGGCCAGCAGGGCACCAATTTTACCCGCGGCCCGAGCTGATGCAATATCGTTAAAAGACGTAATTAACATTAATTTTTCCCGGTTGGCATCCAGTTCAGTATAAAACCGGTCCAGAAGTTCCATGGCCCTGGCCACGGCCCGCTCCCGGCAGGCCGGGGCAATAAAGGCGGCAAAAAACAAAAGATCCACTCCGCCCCGGCGTAAACGGTCCAAATCCACATGCCCACCCTTCCCCTCCTCCGCAAGGCGGCGGTTCTGCGCCTCCAGAGCCGTGAGCACGTCACAATGGGCATCTACCACCAGGCAATGGTGGTGCAGGGATTGCCATTCCACTGGTTCAAACCACTCCCTTGGTTAAACTAAAAAACCTGTTTATTCGTCTATATAGAATAAACAGGCCGCCTGCAAAACAGTTGCATTTTTACTTTATCTTGGCTCTACTATTAATTTAATGGCTGTTCTTTCTTCCCCGTCAATGATAATATCAGTGAAGGCAGGTATGCAGATCAGGTCCATTCCATGGGGCGCTACGAATCCTCGGGCAATGGCTACCGCTTTAACGGCCTGGTTCAGGGCACCGGCACCGATGGCCTGTATTTCCGCACAGCCACGTTCACGGAGAACCCCGGCCAGGGCACCAGCGACAGAATTTGGGTTGGATTTTGCTGAAACTTTTAATACTTCCATGCGCCAAAGACCTCCTCCTTCTGTGGAAAAATTTTTCCGGCACCTGCTGCAGTTCGTAAAATATATATTCGCTAAGCTCAAAAAAATTCCTTTTTTATGACACACAACTTTCATAATCTTTTTTCTAACTTCTGACTATTCAAAATTCTGTATCCTCCGGATTTCCCGCGCCTCCCCGGTTTCATCGTCGATGTCGATGACCACCGCATTGAACTGATATGGGCCGGATGCCACCTCAAAGCGGCGAGGCAACTGGGTCAGAAACTTGCTCAGCACCAGTTCCTTTTTTACCCCAATTACCGAATCCCGGGGGCCGGTCATTCCCACATCGGTAATGTAAGCCGTCCCACCGGGTAGAATCCTTTCATCGGCAGTCTGGACGTGGGTATGGGTACCGCAAACTGCCGACACCCGTCCGGCCAGGTACCAGCCCATAGCCATCTTTTCCGAAGTGGCCTCGGCATGAAAGTCCACGAGAACCACCCTGGTCAATCCCCCCAGCTCGGCAAGTAACTGGTCTGCCCTGCGAAAGGGACAATCCAGTTCCGGCATAAAAACGCGTCCGGCCAGGTTGAGGACAGCTACCCTTCCCTTACGCCCGGCCTCATACACATTAAAACCTTCCCCCGGCACCCCGGGAGGATAATTGGCCGGGCGCAAGATCCTTCTTTCCTGTTCGATAAGGTCAAAGATTTCTTTATGATCCCAAACATGATTGCCCATGGTAATCACGTCAATGCCGCCGGCCAGAAGTTCCCTGGCCACTTCCCTGGTAATGCCGTTGCCCCCGGCGGCATTTTCACCGTTGGCCACGACAAAATCTATGTCCAGTTCCCGCTGCAGGTTGTGCAGGTTCTCTTTTAAAGCCCGCCTGCCGGGACGGCCCACGATATCACCGATGAAAAGCAAACGCACGGCAGGATTCCTCCTGCTTACTTGTTAAAAACCAGTACGCGATCATCTTCCCGAAAAGCAAAAAGATGTTTATCTTGAGCAGTACTGCGTATGCTGTCCAGCATGTGCTCGATAATTTCTTCTTGAATCAGCAGATCCTCTTCGAAAAGGGAATCATTGGCTTCGGTAACCAGGTTATCTTCCAAAAGCTGGCGTAATAGCTGAACAATAAGGGCAATTTCTTCCTGAACCAGGGTTTCCACATCTCGCTGGACCTCAATCATGGTCAGGTGACCACAAATTTGATGGTCAATGAGACTGACCCGGGTTTGTTTACCTTCCAGCATGCTGAAAACCTCTATACTATCAAGCAACCTCTCCTTTACGGCTGCTATTTCCCGACGCGCAAGCATCCGGGAAGCGATAAACGTAAACTTTAAAACCTGCCTGTCGGGATCGAAGTTTATGGTGGCCACCTCCGGATAACGCACCAGGATGGAAATCAACAGTCCCACGCTACCCGTAACATCTTCCCTACCCGTAACCAAAAAAGTCACCTTCCTCCTGTCCTCATACCAGCAATACGTTTAAATTCGGTTTTATCGGGCGAGTTCCTGCCTCCTTCCGGAGGTAGTCCAAAAAAATTTTATTCCATGAAAGGGAAATGACCCCTGTACGGGGTCATTTTGCGTAATCCACCACCCGGGTTTCCCGTATAATAGTCACCTTAATCTGGCCCGGGTAATCCAGTTCTTTTTCGATTTTCTTGGCAATTTCCCGCCCCAGGCGGACAGCTCCCAGGTCGTCAACCTTATCCGGCTTAACCATAATCCTGATCTCCCGTCCGGCCTGGATGGCATAGGATTTTTCTACACCGTCAAAGGAACTGGCGATCTCTTCCAGTTTTTGTAACCGCTTGATATAGGCTTCTAAGGTTTCCCGCCGCGCTCCCGGCCGGGCCGCTGATATGGCATCGGCCGCCTGTACCAGTACCGCCGTAATGGTCTGAGCTTCCTGATCCCCGTGGTGGGCGGCAATGGCATTGATCACCTCGGGATGTTCGCGATACTTTTTGGCCAATTCCACGCCAATGGATACGTGGGGGCCCTCCACCTCATGATCCACTGCCTTGCCAATGTCGTGCAGCAAACCGGCCCGCTTGGCCGTCTGCACATCCACACCCAGCTCAGCGGCCATCAGTCCGGCCAGATGAGCCACTTCAATGGAGTGCTTGAGAACGTTTTGCCCGTAACTGGTGCGGAACTTTAAACGGCCCAAAAGGGTAACCAGCTCGGGATGCAAACCGTGCACTCCGGTTTCGAAGGTGGCCTGTTCCCCGGCCTCACGAATTTGTGCTTCCACTTCCTTGCGGGCCTTCTCCACCATTTCTTCAATCCGGGCGGGGTGAATGCGTCCGTCAACAATGAGCTTTTCCAGGGCAATACGAGCAATTTCGCGCCGGATGGGATCAAACCCGGATAAGATCACCGCCTCCGGGGTGTCGTCAATAATTAAGTCGATCCCGGTTAGAGTTTCAAAAGCGCGAATATTGCGCCCTTCCCGGCCAATGATTCTCCCCTTCATTTCATCGCTGGGCAGGGGAATAACCGCCACCGTGGTTTCGGTGACGTGATCTGCGGCACACCGCTGGATGGCCAGGGAAATAATCTCCCGGGCACGCCTCTCCGCCTCTTCCCGGGCCTTATTTTCCACATCCTTGATCATCAGGGCTGCCTCATGTTGCACTTCCTTTTCAATGTCGGCAAGTAGCTGCTGGCGTGCTTCTTCTGAAGTCAGCCCCGAGATCCGTTCCAGTTCGCTAACCTGTTGTTGATAAATCTCGTCCAAGCGCGCTTTTAGATTTTCAATCTCAGCCTCCTTGCGGTTAAGGGCTTCCTCTTTGCGTTCAATGGACTCGATTTTGCGGTCGAGGGTCTCTTCCTTTTGCATCAACCGCCGTTCCAAACGCTGCAGTTCGGTACGGCGCTCCTTGTTCTCCCTCTCCATCTCATTACGTAACCGCAAGACTTCCTCTTTAGCCTCAAGGATAGCTTCCCTTTTTTTGGCTTCTGCAGCCTTCTCGGCCTCTTCTATGATCTTCCTGGCTTCAGCTTCTGCCGAAGCAATTTTGGCCTCTACCAGGTATTTGCGAACCAGATACCCAATGGCAAATGCAACCACTGCTGCGATTACTGCTATGGCTACGGTCATGGCCTGCAAATTATCTCACCTCCTTAATGGCTTATCTCCCTGGATATTCCCAGTCTGAGGCGGGGTGGGCCGGTTGGGATTCTCCAGGGTTATACAAAAAAAAGACCGAGTTACACTCGGTAGAAAAAGAATCGGTACTACCTTTTGATTTGCGGACACGGGCAGAAAAGGGTTCTAAAACCCCTTTTTTTAAGCGGTTGATTTCCAGATATTATCCTTCCCCACGGGGAAGGTTGTATCTATTTTAAACCCGTACCAGTAGTAACCAATTCTATTTTCTCCCAACGATAATTCTATATATTTTATTAAAGAATGTCAAGGTTGATTCCAACTGGCCACGGGCAACATAGCGGTTTATACTGCCGACAACTCCCGCGCAAAATTTATTCAGTTGTGCTTTCATCGATTGATGAAGGTATTTTGATGCCCCCCATATTCAGTTGCTGGCGAATTTTTTGTTCAATTTCCCGGGCCACCTCAGGATGTTCCCGTAAATATTCCTTCACATTCTCCCGACCCTGTCCCAGCCGTTCCTCTCCGTAAGAATACCAGGTACCACTTTTGGTGACAATTTTCATTTCTGTGGCCAGATCCAGTAGAGTCCCTTCCCTGGAAATACCTGTACCGTACATAATGTCAAAATCTGCCTGTCTGAAAGGCGGAGCCAGTTTGTTTTTGACCACTTTCACCCGGGTACGGCAGCCAATGATGTCCGCCCCCTGCTTCAATGCTTCCATTTTACGCACTTCCAGGCGCACCGAGGCGTAAAACTTGAGTGCCCTGCCGCCGGGCGTGGTTTCCGGGTTGCCAAACATCACGCCCACCTTTTCCCGCAACTGGTTAATAAAAATGGCCGTGGTGCGGGATTTACTGATGGCACCGGTCAGCTTGCGCAGGGCCTGGGACATCAGGCGGGCCTGCAAACCCACCTGAAGTTCCCCCATTTCCCCTTCAATTTCCGCCTTTGGCACCAGGGCTGCCACCGAGTCGATCACCACCACGTCTATGGCCCCGCTCCGTACCAGCGCTTCACAGATCTCCAGGGCCTGCTCGCCGGTATCGGGCTGGGATACCAGGAGATTTTCAATATCTACCCCCAGGTTTTTGGCGTAGACCGGATCCAGAGCATGTTCGGCATCAATGAAAGCAGCAATTCCGCCCGCTTTTTGGGCTTCGGCAATGATGTGGAGGGCAACCGTGGTCTTGCCCGACGACTCCGGACCAAATATTTCTACCACCCGGCCCCGGGGGACACCCCCCACACCCAGGGCAATATCCAGTGACAGGGCACCGGTGGGAATTACCTCCACATTAAGCCTGGCGGTCTCGCCCAGTCTCATGATGGCCCCTTTACCGAACTGCTGCTCAATACGGCTCAAAGTTGACTCCAGTACCTTTAGTCTTTCATTGGACATTACAAAAACACCACCTTTAAAAGAAGTGCCCCCACAAGACCCCGTAAAAAAGACCTGGTCACAGGAGACCTGATGGAGTATGATTATGATTGATCGCGCGCAAAGGAGAGAACAGTCAGGTATGAACAGAAAAGAGTTTCAACTGGGAGTGAAAGAAGCACTGCCCATTGTGCTGGGGTATTTCCCTCTGGCCATGGCCTTCGGTGTACTGGCCCGCGCAAGTCATCTTTCCTTATGGCAGGTGCTGGCCATGTCTTTGCTCATCTATTCCGGCTCCGCTCAATTTATTGCCGTGGGCATGCTGGGAGCAGGGGCGGCCCCGGCCAGCATCATTGCCGCCATTATGCTGGTCAATTCCCGCTTAATACTCTTAAGTGCTTCCCTGGCACCCCATCTTTCCCGTTTTAACGCCACACTGCTCTCTTTCCTGGCCCATGGTCTCACTGATGAGACCTATGCCGTGGGTATAAACCGTATGCGTGAAAAGCCCGTCAATCAGTGGTACCTCAGCGGGTTGTTCCTCACCGCCCACCTGGCGTGGGTGGGAGGCAGTGTAGCAGGAGGGATGCTGGGTACACTGCTGGGGGATACCCAGCGCTGGGGGCTTAACTTTGCCCTGACGGCCATGTTTATCAGCCTGTTAATCTTACAGTTGAAAAACAACATCACTATAGTGGTAGCCTGTCTGGCTGGACTGCTATCGGTGGTGGTGACCTGCATGATCGGCAGCGGGTGGAACATAATTGTGGCCACTGTCCTGGCCGCTACTGTGGGAGTGTTAGTGGAAAAATGGAAAAAACAATCTTGATTATAATTCTGGGTATCGCAGCGTTAAATTATCTGTTCCGGGTGACCCCGCTGTTACTTTTAAGCCGGATCAAGATACCAGCAGTTGGGGCCAGATGGCTTGGTTACGTACCGGTAGCAGTAATGGCGGCCCTGATTACGCCGGAGGTTTTTCTGGTTGGGGGGGAACCGGCATTAACGCTGGATAATAAAAACCTTCTGGCCGCCATTCCCACCTTTCTGGTGGCCGTCAAAACCAGAAGCCTGCTTTTCACCCTGCTGGCAGGCGTGGCCTCCATGGCCCTTCTAAATGCCCTGGGCTAAGCAACTGAGCGAGCAAATAAAGGCGGATCATGTTCAGGGCGGCGTTGGCGGCCCCCTGCCTCACCGCCTGACGATGGCCGGGAAAGTGAAATTCCCGGCAGCAAGTACCATCGGGGGCAGCCAGGGCAATATAAGTCAACCCAACCGGTTTGACCGGGGTGCCCCCGCCCGGCCCGGCAATACCCGTAATGGACACCCCCAAATGGGCTCCGGTAAGGGTTCTCACTCCTTCAGCCATAGCCACGGCAGTCTGCTGGCTTACCGCACCGTAGGCCTGCAGAGTGGCCGCCGGGACACCCAGGACCTTTTCCTTAACCCGGTTATCATAAGCCACAATACTGCCTAAAAAATACTGGGAACTGCCGGGTATGGAGGTCAACCGGGCGGCAGTCAATCCACCGGTACAGGATTCAGCCAGGGCGCAGGTCACGCCTTTTCGAACCAGCAGCTGTCCCACCACCTCTTCCAGAACATCGTCATCCGTACCAAATATGTAGCCGGCCAACCGTTCCCGCACCTTCTCCAGTAACCCGTTCACCATCCGCTCGGCGGCAACACCATCGTCGGCCCGGGCACTAATGCGCACGTGCACTTCCCCGGGCTTGGCCAGATAGGCTATGCCGGGGTTACCCTGCCTCCCCAGATCCCCAATAAGTTCCTGCACTGCCGTTTCTGAAATGCCGGTTACCTTAAGTAACCTGATGCGGGTGACCATCCCCCGGTTACCCAGGGAGGCCAGGTAGGGAGCCACCGATTCCTCAAACATGGCCTTTAGTTCCCGCGGTGGTCCAGGAAGAAGGATGAGTACCTTGCCCCGGTGTTCCAGCAGGGCACCAGGGGCAGTGCCCACAGGGTTGGGTAAAATTATGGCACCGGCAGGGAAATAAGCCTGTCTGACCATACTCTCGGGCATGGGCATCCCTTGCCGGACCATGAACTCCCTGAGCCGCTGCAGCGTCGGATCGTCGAGTACCATGGGTACTCCCAGTACCCTGGCTACCGTATCTTTGGTTAAATCATCGGTGGTGGGACCGAGACCACCGGTGGTAATGATCAGATCCGCCCTTTCCAGGGCAAACCTTAGAACCTCGGCCAAACGGTCCCAGTTATCACCCACGGTGGTATGCAGGATAACCTCAATCCCATGGGCCGCCATTTGCTGGCTCAGATATTGGGCATGGGTATTCAGTACCTCTCCTAAAAGCAGCTCAGTACCGGTGAATATTAATTCGGCCTGCATGTACTCACTTCCTTGCCCTTTCCTCTCTTTACTTTCCTCTCCCTATAATTTTCTTTTCGCCCAGACATCCTTGAAACCCTGCCGCCAGAGGAAAAATATAACGCGGGGAGGCCGGAAAACGACCTCCCCCAGTAAATCCTGCCCCTTTGTCTCTCCTGTTATGCAGCCGGCGGGTTGATCAACCTGCGGAATTCTTCGCCGGAAATCCTTTCCTGCTCCAACAGTAACTGGGCCACTCGCTCCAGGACATTCCGCTTTTCAGTCAGGTAGGAACGCACCCGTTCCTCCTGTGCCCGCAGAATTTCCGTAAGCACCCGGTAACGTAAACCGCCGGGAAGACTTTCCACATCCACCACACCCAAACGGGACATGCCATTTCTGATAATCTGCTCTGCCACGCGGGTAGCCTCCCGGAAATCGTTACCCGCCCCGGTGCTGCGATTGCCCAGGATTAATTCCTCAGCCACCGCTCCCGCCAGCATAACGGCAATCTGATTTTCCAGATAGTCCCTGGTGTACAAATAGGTATCGTCTTCGGGAATCTGGCGCATGTAACCCAGGGCCTGCCCCCGGGGGGTAATGGTTAAGGTGGATACGGAACCACTTCTCACCAGTTCACTTAAGAGGGCATGGCCGGTTTCGTGGATGGCCACCCGCCTTAACTCGGCCGGGGCCGGGCGGCGATCCAGGCGGTCACCCATCATAACCTTATCCACCGCTTCATGAAAATGCCGCTGGTGGATCACCTCGCAACCCTCACGCATGGCCAGAATGGCTGCCTCGTTGGCCAGGCTCTCCAAATGGGCACCGCTAAAGCCGAAGGTTTCTTTGGCCAGGGCCTCCAGGGAAACATCACCGGCCAGGGGTTTGTTTTTGGTATGCAACTTTAAGATTTCCAGCCGGCCCTGCTTGTCCGGCAAATCCACCCGTACCTGGCGGTCAAAGCGACCGGGCCTTAACAGGGCGGGGTCCAGCATATCCACCCGGTTGGTGGCAGCCACCACCAGCACCTGGACCTTATCATCCACCTTCAGCCCATCCATCTCCACCAGCAGCTGGTTGAGGGTTTGATCATATTCGTGATGGCTGGTAGTCTGGCCCCGCCTGGCACCGAGAATATCGATCTCATCAATAAAAATCAAGGCATGCTTCTTGCCCTGTTTCAAAGCACTTTCCCGTGCCGTCTGGAAAAGGCGCCGCACCCTCTGGGCACCTACACCGGCATACATTTCGATAAATTCCGAACCGCTGCAGGCCACAAAAGCGGCATCAGTATAACTGGCTGCCGCCCGGGCCAGCAGGGTTTTCCCTGTACCAGGCGGCCCCGTCAACAAAATGCCCTTTAAAGGCCTGATACCCAGCTTTTGTATATGATGATAGTTTTTAATAAAATCCAGCGCCTCGCGCAATTCCTGAATGGCCGCCGCCTGGCCGCCTATGTCTGCAAAGGAAATTTCTTGCCGGGCAATCACCTGTTCATCCGCAAAACTACGGGCTAACAAACCGCGGGATCGGGCCACATAGTATAAACCCGCCCCCGCTGCTCCCACAAAAATCAGGGGAGTTACATCATGACCGTTGACGAGCAGGAAAAGGATACCGGCCAGAACAAAACCCAAGCCAATTTCCTTCAGCATGAAATACCTTCCCTTCAATCGGCTGACTATCCGGCAAGTTATCTGGTCAGAACATATTTAATTATATCACAGTACACAGGAATACTGCCCAGGGAATCTCTACCATAATAAGTAGGCAACCAGACCGTTTTAAGGGACGGGGTTTAATGCGGCCCTGCGAGGGATCACTTCATAGAGGTGGCGGTCCAGGTGTTTCATGTGTACGTAGATATTTTCATCATCCAGGGAAATAACGGCATCAACCCCTGCTGCTGCCGCCCGGTCTTCAATATAACGCACCATCTCCCGGTAATTACCCCGTACCTGGGCCTCATAAAGTGCAAACTGGCTGTAATAATAGGCTTTCTTTAATTCCTGGTCCCGGTTATCCTGTAATTCGAGGGTAAAGGGCTGGCGACCCAACACCCCCTGGATTGATTTTTTCAACCTCCGGTAGGTTTCCCCCAGGTCCACCGTGTCCTTTAACTTAACGGCGATTTTAAAAATCCGATCCTTTTTTTCAATGGTAAAGGATTCTACCGCCTCATCGGCCTGAAGCACCCTGGCCAGGGGTTCCTGATAGCTGTAGCGGTTATACAGCCACTGGACGGCAAAGAAAAAGGAAAGGCCGACCAAAAGTGCTGCTAAAATAACCGGAATGCGCCATCCATGCCACTGCATATACCTGATCCCTTCAATAAATTAAATTTCACATTAAAAATATAACACGTACGAAAAGCCCCGTATGTCAGGAAAAATCCGGCTTAAAACCCGCCCTTTTTCAGCACCGCCCAGCCCCGGTTAAGGTAGTCCAGCCCCGACCAGATGGTAAAACCAATGGCTACCCACATGGCCAGATTCCCGGGGGTTAAACGGATAACGCTAAAAGGAGAGTCCTGTAAAAGGAGGGCTACAATAGCTACAATTTGGGTAATGGTCTTGAACTTGCCCAGGATGCTGGCTCCCAGAACAGCACCCTCGGCGGCCATCAAAGAGCGCAGTCCCGTAATGGCAAATTCCCGCCCAATAATGATCATAGCCACCCACCCGGGCACACGGTGCAGTTCGACCAGGGAGATCAGGGCACTGGATACCAAAAGCTTGTCCGCCAGTGGATCCATTAGTTTGCCCAACCGGGTAACCAGCTGGCGTTTTCTGGCAATATAACCGTCCAAACCATCGGTGCTGGCGGCTAAAATAAAAACGGCAGCAGCCACATAATCCCCATAGGGTACCTGCAGGGAAACCACCGTTAAAAAAATGGGAATTAAAAAGATCCTGGCCAGGGTTAATCGGTTGGGCAAATTCATGCGAGCTCCCCCATCAAGTCATACTCACCGATCCTGGTAATTTTTACCACAACAAAGTCGCCCGGGCTGAGAGCTACATTGCCGGCGGTAAAGTATACCCGGCCATCTATTTCGGGAGCATCAGCCTGGGTACGGCCAAAATAGCACCCACCCTTTTTCCCTTCCACCAGCACGGTCTGCTGGCTGCCGATGAGGGACCGGTTGTGCTCCAGGGATATTTGCTGTTGTAAAGCCATGGCCCTATGGTAGCGCTCTTCCTTAATTTCCTCCGGAACCTGACCGGTCATGGTGGCAGCCGGCGTACCTTCCTCGGCACAGTATTTAAACACTCCGGCCCGTTCAAAACGCACCCCACGCATAAAATCCAGCAACTGCTGGAAGTCTTCTTCCCTCTCCCCCGGAAAACCAACCATAAAAGTAGTGCGCAGAGTCAATCCCGGTATGGACAGGCGTAATTTATTAATAAGCTGGCGGAGTCTTGAAGCACTGCCACCCCGCCCCATACGGGCCAGCACAGCCGGACTGGCATGCTGAAGGGGCAAATCGATATAGCGGCAGATTTTATCGCAAGATGAAAAAACATCGATCAATTCATCGGTAAACCCGTCGGGATGGCCGTAAAGCAGGCGGATCCAGCGGATACCGGCGATGCCGTTCAGGGAACGTAACAATTGGGCCAGCTTCCGCTCCCCGTAAATATCCAGACCGTAACGGGTGGTATCCTGAGCCACCAGGATAATCTCCTTCACTCCATCAGAGGCCAGTCCTGCTACCTCCTGCTGGATGGATTCCAGGGTGCGACTGCGGTAAGGCCCCCGGATAAGCGGAATGGCACAGTAAGTACAGCAGTTGCTGCACCCCTCGGCAATTTTTACATAGGCCGTATGGCCGCCGGTGGTCCTTATCCGGGGCAGGTCGGCATTGTAATCAAAACCGGGTTCCCCTACGGCAAAAACCCGCTCCCCATCCAGAGCCCGCCGGACCACATCCACGACCCGGTTGACCATCCCGGTACCCAATACGCCGTCGATTTCGGGCATTTCGTCCAGCAATTCCCGGGCGTAACGCTGGGCCAAACAACCGGTCACCAGAAGGACCCGGCAGTGCCCGGTTTTTTTATACTGCGACAGATCCAGGATCTGGTCGATGGATTCTTCCTTGGCCGGGGTAATAAAACCGCAGGTGTTTACGATTAAGACATCGGCCTCTTCCGGCCGGGGAGTGATGATAAAACCGGCCCGATCCAGCTGACCCAACATCAGTTCCGTATCCACCAGATTTTTGGCACAACCGAGACTGACCATACCAATGCGGTACGACATTTCCTCTACCTCACTTAAACCAGGTCCAGTATAACTTAAAAAAACGGTGCTGTCAAAAAAAGGCGCGGCCCGCGAGGACCGCCCGGACAAAAACCGGGTTTATTCGCCCAGCAGATTTGCCATTCCTTCGTGGATATGGTTATTGATCTGGGCTATAGTTTTTTGCAAAGAGGTGAAATCTTTGAGGATATAACCTTCACCCCAACGGGTAAAAAGGTACTGCACAAAGGCCAGATACCCTTTCACTGAAGCCACACGAAATAGATCACGGTAAGCGTTATTATTTGGCTGCCCGAGACAGTGCTGGCCAGGACGATGGGTAATGCTAAAGTTGCTTAATTCCCGCCCTTCCCGGTGCCAGGAAAGAACGCCATCATATAGACCGACCTCCTGACCGCAGGAGTCACAAATAAAGGAACCCATTTGCAGCCCTCCTATCCCTGAGTAGAGGCAGAAAACTCCCGGCTTACCACCTGTCCCCGATCACCCAGCACACCCAGATCCTGACCATTTAGCTGAACATTGACCACACCGGCATTACCCAACTTAACCCAGATATGTTCCTTTGCCTTAAAAGACTTTGATTGATTGGCCGGCACCTCACCGGTAAACATGATCTTGCCATCCACCACTACCCGCATCCAGCAGGTTTCAGCGGTAACGTTAAGCACCAGATGAACTCCTTCCGGCGTGCTGTTATTGGTCCCGGTTGAAGTTGGCGTGGAGGAAGGGGTAACCGGGTCGCCCGTATGAACGGTACTCTTTCCGGACGGTGGATCGGGTGTACCGGCAGGTGTACCAGGGGACACGCCTGGTTGTTTCTTTTCCTTATCCCAGTACGCGGCATCCCGGGTAAGACCAAACAGCGAGCTACCACCCCATACCAGCAAGAATGCCAGGACCAACCCCATTACCGCATAGGCTATGCGTCCTAAGGGCCAGTTCAGCCGCAGCTTTTTCCCGGAACCGGGAAACGGCTGTGGAACAGGCGGTACCTCTTCGGAGGGCAACATTTCCTCAAACCGGGCCACCAGGGCCCCGGCATCCAGCCCCAAAAACCTGGCGTAATTCCGGAGAAAACCCCGTACATAAACCCGTCCGGGCAGCACATCAAAGGCTTCCTCCTCCAGCGCCTCCAGGTATTTGCGGCGAATCTTCGTTTCTTCCTCAACCTGCTCCAGGGACAACCCCCGGGCCTGGCGGGCTTCCCGCAGCATGTTTCCTATACCCACCGGGTTCACCTCCCTTTACCCGTCCATATTCGGGCAGGCCTGTAATCCACTCCCTAACCCGGTTAACTGCCTCATCCATATCAGCCGTGTTCACACAAAGGTCATAATCCGGGCTGGGCTCACCTGGATATCCGTAGAGAGGATCATAATATCTGGTCAAAAGATAGGAAAAAACCTGGTCAAATTCCCCCCTGGCCAGCAACTGGTTCAGCTCCGCCACCCGGCGTACTCCCAGATATTTTGCCAGGGCAGTGGTGGCCTCCTGTAAAGCGGGAATGTTTTGTTGCGGGCCACTGGTATACTCCTGGCGAATGCGCCTCACACGATTTTCCAGGGAATCATAGAGCAATACCCGGTACCCTTTCTCCATAGCCCTGAGCACCACCGCCGGGACCAGCAGGTTGCCCAGGCGGCGGCTTTCACATTCAACAATAATTACCCCTTTTTCCTCTGCCGCCATCAACGCCTGGACAATAAGACCCTCGAACATTTTCTGGCTGGGAGAAGGGGGCAAGCCGATCTTGCCGTAAACCGAGCCCCGGTGCCGGGCCAGGCCTTCCAGGTCTAAAACGGGCAGACCCTGTTCCGCCAGGCGGCCAAGCAAAATGGTTTTGCCCACCCCCGTCAGTCCGTGAATAACCACTGCCTTTAAAGGCAGCTCCTCTACCCCCAGGTAAGAGTTAACAAACCGGCGGTAGGCCTTATAGCCACCCAGGATGCGATATACGGTAAAGCCCATTACATCAAGGATGGCCGCTGCAAAATGGCTGCGCAGCCCCCCCCGCCAGCAAAAAAGGACCACCTGCCGGCCGTGGGCCAGGCGTTCAACAGTCTCGACCCACCGGGGAAGGCGGGGAGAAACCAGCTCCAAACCCAATTTGCGGGCCTGCGCCGGTCCCTTTTCCTTATACACGGTTCCCACCAGCGCCCGTTCCACATTGTCCAGCAGAGGAATATTCACTGCACCCGGGATGGTTGCCTCGGCAAATTCCCCTTCCGAGCGTACATCCACCACCAGAACATTCGGTAAAGATAGAGCTTCTGCAACGTTAATTTCTTTAACCATAATGCCACCTGCGTTTTGCACTGACCACTATTATATACTTCCCCGGTAAAAACAAAACACAAACACATGTGAAAACGGCCGGTACACTGGTTCCCGCTCTTTCCAGTGCTTCGCCCACAGTACCCCGGTTTGCTATGCTGGTAAATGTTCAGTGACCTCGCTATGGTGCCGATAGTAGCGGTTTTATTGAACAATTACCTGTGCTGAAATCCACAAAGTGTTTTTCTACACTTAACGCTGGTTTCCTCTCAAACAACGCATTTTTAATTTAACCTTTTTTTGAAGGTCTGTTTAAATTGTTCTAAAGTAATGAGTACAGGCCGGGGTTTACTACCCTCATACCCTCCCACTATACCCTTCCTTTCCATAATGTCCATTAGCCGGGCGGCCCGGGCGTACCCCACCCGGAGGCGCCTTTGCAACAGGGAAATGGAGGCATGACCCGTTTCAATAAAAATTTCCACGGCCCGGGGGAGTAGCTCGTCTTCCAGCTCCTCTTCAAATTCCTCACGTTCTGCCTCCGTGACAACCTGTTTTTCAAAGCGGGGGGCGGCCTGTTTTTTGAGGAAAGAAACCAGTGCCTCCACTTCCTGGTCTGAGAGATAGGCCCCCTGAACCCGGATGGGTTTCGGCGCCCCCACCGGGAAAAAGAGCATGTCCCCCTTGCCCAGGAGCTTTTCAGCTCCGGCCATGTCCAGGATGGTACGGGAGTCAATTTGAGAAGAAACGGCAAAAGAGATCCGTGAAGGGATATTGGCCTTGATTAACCCGGTGATAACATCCACCGAAGGACGCTGGGTGGCCACTACCAGATGGATGCCTGCGGCCCGGGCCATCTGGGCCAGGCGGCACACCGCGTCCTCCACATCGGCCGGAGCCACCATCATTAAATCGGCCAGTTCATCAATGATGATAACAATTAACGGGAGTGGTGCCTGCGACCTGGTAACCGTCCCCTGACTGCTGCAAAGCTCATTGTAACGGGTGACATCTCTTACCCCGGCAGCGGCAAAGAGCTCATAACGGCGCTCCATTTCCTTAACGGCCCAGCGCAGCGAGGTAGCCGCCTTTTTGGGATCCGTAACCACGGGCGATACCAGGTGGGGGATCCCGTTGTATGTGGCCAGTTCCACCATCTTGGGGTCGATAATTAAAAACTTTACCTCGTCGGGCGTGGCCTTAAAAAGAATGCTGGCAATGATGGTATTCAGACAAACACTTTTCCCGGAACCGGTTGCACCGGCAATAAGTAAGTGAGGCATACGGGCCAGATCGGCCACTACCGGGTTACCGGCAATATCTTTACCCAGGGCTACGGTGATCCGGGAAGGAGCCTGCTGGAAATCCGGCGTTTCCAGCAACTCCCTTAAGTAGACCATGGAAACTTCCCGGTTGGGAACTTCGATGCCTACTGCCGCCTTACCGGGAATGGGTGCCTCGATACGCACGTCCGGTGCAGCCATGGACAGGGCAATATCATCGGCCAGGCCGACAATACGGCTGACCTTGATACCTGCCGGAGGCTGAATCTCATACCGGGTAATGGCCGGTCCACGGGAAACCTGCACCACCCTGGCTTTGACACCAAAGCTGTCCAGAGTTTCTTCCAGTATACGTATGTTTTCGGTAATATCCCTGGTATTCTTAATGCCTTTCGACCGCACAGGTTTGGAAAGCAAGCTCAAGGGGGGAAACTGGTAGGGTGAAGGGCCGGGCGCATTTTCTCCTTCGCCGGTAGCTCCACCGGCCGTGGAAACGGGAGAAGGAAGTATACGCAAATCCCGGGTTACGCCGGTGTTACCCGAATGGTCATTGCTGCCCTTTTCACCGGGCATTACCGGGGAGACTACTTCCCCACCTGTTCCCGCCGATCCGCTTTGATCAATGATCACCGGTCGGGGAGGTAGCTCTTCCATTACTTCCTCCTCTTCAGTGAAAAGCAAACTACTAAACCGCTGGTTCATGTTCTTTACACCGGCCATTAGTCTTGATACTAAAGTACCTAAAGAAACGTTACTGCTCAGAAGCACTCCCATCAGGGTCAACGTAGCCAGGACAATGCAGGTGCCCGTAAAACCGAAGGAACGCTCCAGAAAGAAAAAGCAAACCGCCCCCACCAGGCCACCCCCTTCCCCGGCCAGACCGGCCTCAAGGGAGTAATCCTGTGGCACCAGCATGTGTAACAGGGTGAGGGCCACCACAAAGAGCAGGGCACCCCCATAAAAACGCCGGCCGGCCGCCCGCCCGTACGCCTTTCCCCGGATCAATCTCAAGCCCCAAAAAGCGAGCAGGAGGGGAAAAAGATATCTTCCCTCTCCGGCTGTCCCCCGCAGCACCCGCTCCACCCCCAGGCTGACCAGCCCTACGGTGGGGTTTACCAGACTGATCAGAGCCAGTAGGGCCACGCAAATCAAACCAATGCCGGCCAGCTCATACTTTTGCCGGTCTTTTACCGCTCTTACCTTCACCCAAACCAGCCTCCATCCCAATTATACCACACCCGATGGTAAAGTGCTGCACTATATCTATATTTTTCCACAAAGAAATCAGAACAGGGAAAACCGTTGAGCTTACCCGGGTACAACCTATCCCCAAAGGTCCTGTTCTTATTTTTCCCTGCAATGCAAAAAGCCCCCGGATTTTTCCGGGGACTCACAGTACATTTGTGTGCGACCTTGAAAAATGGTTACCTGCTTGCCATTTGCACCCCCTGTTGGCGCCGGTAAAAGCGGCATGAGCGTCTCAGAATTAATTGTTTTTTCCATCCTGAGCCTGTGCCGTACCGGCAAGACAGCTCGCGAGGATCTCTGCCGTATGCATCACCCGCATGGGCCGTCTTTCATGGTCCAGCCCGCCACTGATCTGCATCTGGCAACCCGGGCAGTCCAGGGCCACCACCTCTGCCCCACTGCCCAGTACGGCCTGCAGCTTGCGGTCCAGGACAGATCTGGAAAGCTCCGGAAACTTAATGGAATAGGACCCCCCAAAACCACAACAGAGATCAGCGGGAGTCATTTCCACCAGTTCTGCCCCGGCGTCAATCAGCAGCTGGCGCGGTTCACCGGTTACCCGCAGGCGGCGCTTCAAGTGGCAGGAATCGTGGTAAGTAACCTTTTGCTTCAGGGGTATCATAAACGGAACCAGCTTTTCCCTGTGAGCAAAAACAAAAGAGGAAAAATCCGTTACTTTTTCCGCCAGCGCCCTGGCCCGTTTGCTCCAAACCGGATCATCGGCCAGAAGCTGCGGGTAGAGAAACTTCAGTGCTTCGGCACAGGTCGGACAGGCGGTAAGCACATACCCGGCATTTATATTCTCAAAGGCAGCGATATTTTGTCGCGCCAGTTCGGCAAAACTGTCAGTCAAACCCACCTGCCTGGCCGGATAACCACAGCACGTTTGTCCCTCCGGGCAGAGCATTTCAAATCCCAAAGACGCCAAAACTTTAGCCACGGACTCACCAATACCGGGGTAGACAAAATCTACCAGACACCCAGAAAAGAAGGCTACACGGTCAGTTACCCTGCCCGGTCGGGGCAGCCTGTCAACCCGCTCCCGGAAAGGAATCTCCGCAATGGCGGGCAGAGAGCGTCCTTCAGTTAAACCGGCTAAAAAGAGAGGTAAGTGACGGATCTTTCCCTCCCGGGTAAAGGGCTTTTGCAACCGGGAGGCAGCCTTTAACAGTCTATGGAAGACTCCCCGGTTGACCAGCACTTTTTCAAAGATCACTCTCTGGACATAGCTCATGCCTTCCTTTTCCACTGTCCGCCGCCTGAGTTCACCAATGAGCCCGGGCAGGTCAATGTTGCCCGAACAGTAATCCCGGCAGCGCTCACAACCCAGGCACAGGTTCTGCACCTGCTGCGCCTTTTGCGGATCGGTGAAGAAGGCAGTGAGCACGGTCCCAATGCCGCCGGTATAAACATCCCCAAACACCCCCCCGACCAGCTGGTAAATGGGGCAGACGTTTAAACAGGCGGCACAACGCACACACTGCAGGGCTTCTTTAAAGACGGGATCACCGGCCATCCGGGTGCGGCCGTTATCCAGAAGAATGATATGCAGTTCCTTTTTCTCGTGGTAATTGCCGTCGGGGTCCACCGCCGGAACAGCACCGGTAATCATGGTCACGTAGGTGGTAATGTGCTGGGCCGTGGCACTGCGGGGCAGCACCTCCAGAATGGGTGCTACATCCGTAAAGCGGGGCACCAGTTTTTCCAGGCCGACGATGATTACGTGCACCGGGGGCAAGGTAGTAGTCAACCGCCCGTTGCCTTCATTGGTGACCATGACGATCGTACCCGTTTCGGCCACGGCAATGTTCCCACCGGAAATACCCATCCAGGCGGAGAGGAATTTTTTGCGCAGCTCCCTGCGGGCCAGCTTAACCATGGAGGAGATGTCCGGTTCCACCGGTTCCCCAATTTCCTTGCTAAAAATTTCGGCCACTTCGTTCCGGCTCAAGTGAATGGCCGGCATGACCATGTGGGAAGGACGCTGACTGGAAAGCTGGATGATCCACTCACCCAGATCCGTTTCCACGGCATCCAAACCCTGTTCCTTTAAATATTCGTTTAAATGGATCTCCTCGCTGGCCATGGACTTGGACTTGACGATGGTCTTGATGCCCCTGGACCTGGCCAGCCGGGCAATGTACTCGCGGGCATCCTGGGCAGTAGCCGCCCGGAAAACAGTGGCGCCGCGACGGGTAGCCTCCCGGGTAAACTGGTCGGCCAGTTCTTCCATGCGTTCCGCCGCTTCCCGCTTAATCCGGGCTACTTCCCGGCGCAGTCCCTCAAAATCCTTATGCCGGTAAGCCTGTTCCCGGGCAATGACATAGTTATCGGCAAACCTTCCCAGGGCGGAACAAACACTTGCATTGGCCAAAGCCTCCCGGGTCGCCTGCCGCAAGGCTGTTTTACTCACCGGCACTCCCTCCCCCGTCAACAAAGATGATCACTACTTTGCCCGGCCCGTGCACGCCAATGGTGAGCACGCGTTCGATATCCGCCGTACGGCTGGGTCCGGAAACAAAGGCCAGGTAACCGGGGATTTGACCCCGGGCCGCCAGGCTATTGATTGCTTCCTGCAAAGTACCCACCAGCCGGTTGGTGGGTACCAGGGCCAGGTGCACCGGGGGAAGCATGGATACCAGCCGCCGGTTAATCTCAGTGGCATCCTGGACCAGCGTCCCAGTCTCGGCAATGGCCATTTCAAAGGACGAAATGCCCAGGTCTGCCGCCTCGGCCCGCTCCCGGGGGTTGCCGCCGGTGACTTCTGCTCCCGCCCCGGCCACTGCTGTAGCAAGATCAAGGGCGGTTACAAGAGGTGATTCGGCCAGGGCGACCTTTCTTACCCCCATTTCCTGGATTAGCCGCCCCACCAGTTCCCTGGCCTGGGCCAAATTGGGCACCCGGTAGACTTCAGCTCCCAGGGCCCGGGCCCTGGTAACGAATTCCTCATATAGTTTTTCCAGATTCCGGTCAGTATCCGGCAATACCGCTTTGTTTATAGCCACGGGCTCCTCATCCCTTTCCTGGAAGATCCCGGCTGGATTATTCCATCCGGCCGGGATAAATACCTCCTTGATGTTCCTTCATGCACTCCGGCGACCGTTTAAGGCGTCCAGAGAGCTCCTCTGCCGGGAAGCGACCAATCCCAGAATTAGTATGAATATTCCCGTCGCCACGAGGATGGTTGTCCCGCCGCTAACCGCCTTGGCTGTCGCCGCCGCCGTGCCGGCCATGGTCAGTGGCGGTATCATCCAGGTGAAAACGTAAGCCTGCAGGTAGGTGATCACCGAGATAATCAGAGCGAAGAAGATACTGTGCCCCAGGGTAAAGCGGAACAGGTCGCCTTCTTTACCCACCAGGCCTGTGGAGGCCGCTCCCACGGCAATTGTCTGGGGCGAAATCATCTTGCCGGCCACCCCGCCGCTGCTGTTGGCCGCCACGGTAAGTACCGGGTTTACCCCGATTTGTTCGGCGGTAATCTGCTGCATCTTGCAGAACAGGGCGTTGGAGGAAGTATCGCTACCGGTAATCACCACTCCCAGCCAGCCCAGGATGGGGGCCATGAAGGGGAAGAAGGTGCCGGTTACGGTGAAGGCTTTCCCCAGGGTGGGGGTCATGCCGGACCAGTTGGCCACAAAGGCAAAGCCCAGTACGGAAACGATAGTCAGCAAAGCAAAGCGCAAGTCTTTCAATGTTTTACCAAAAACCTCCAGAAACTGGCCGGGGCTGATCCGCATGATTATGGCGCTGATGATAGCCGCAATCAAAATGGCCGTTCCACCGGCAGAGAGCCAGTTGAAGTTGTACACCACACTCATGGGCTTACCGCCAGCAATGATGGCCTGATCCAGGCCACTGAATACAATTTTAATGGATACCGTATCCAGGACCGCCTTGACCGGCTTCAGACCCCAGTCACTGATCAGCACCGTCAACACGATAAAGGGAGACCAGGCCTTGAGCACCGCTCCGGCGGAATGCCTTCTCACCTTGAGGGTGGCTTGAGATTCATCGGCAAAACGCCAGATCTTTTTCGGCTTCCACACCCGGAGCAAGAACACCAGGGCAACGATGGAAACCAGGGAGGACAGGATGCCCGGCAACATGGGCGTCATATAGTTCGAAGAAAACCACTGGGCCAGGGCACAGGATATGCCGCTGACCAGGATTGCCGGGAGAACCTCCACGGCCCCCTTCCACCCAGCCATAATGAAGACCAGCCAGAAAGGTACAAAAACCGAGAGGAAGGACACCTGGCGGCCAACCATCTGGCTGATGGTCATGGCATCGATACCGGTTACCGCACCGGCAGTAATGATGGGAATACCGAGACCGCCGAAGGCTACCGGGGCGGTGTTGGCAATCAGGCAAATACCGGCGGCATAAAGGGGGTTGAAACCAAGACCGGCCAGCATGGCCGCTGTAATGGCCACGGGGGCACCGAAACCGGCGGCCCCTTCCAGGAAAGCACCGAAGGAAAAGGCAATTAAAAGGGCCTGCAGGCGGCGGTCTTCAGTAATGGAAGCAATAGAATCCTTGATGATTTCAAACTGGCCTGTTTTCACCGTCAGGTTGTACAGGAAAACTGCCGTAACCACAATCCAGCCAATGGGGAAAAGCCCCATCATCACACCGTAAACGGCAGACAACAAGGTCATATTCACGGGCATGCCGTGAACTCCGATGGCTATCACAATGGCCAGAGCAAGGGTAACCAGACCGGCAATGTAACCTTTCATCCGCCATATGGCCAGGGCACAGAACAGGAAGATGATCGGCAGGGCGTCTACCAGAGCCGAAAGACCCAGGTTGCCCAGGGGGTTGATTGCCTGTGTCCACGTCATGGCATAATTCCTCCTTAATTAATAAGTTTTACAAGAAAGTGATTAGTCCGAAAACTCGACTTGAAGTGATACATGTAAATTATCAGTCCTTTTTAACTCTCACCACCCTCTTATTTTGGTAATATGAAGTCTAAGCCAGTATGGGAATGGATGGCCTGACCACCAGAATCTATATTTCGCGCCATAAACAAAATTTCCTGCTCCCGTAACCTGTTTTTAAAAATCGCGACCTCCAGTGCCCTGGGAATTTGACTGACCGGAACGACAATATCTTCCATACAGTAAACCGGGCTGATCATGCGCAGGGCTTCGGCATAACACCGGCAGACCGGTTCCTGCCCCCGGGGAGTAACCGGCACCAGTTTCCTGTTGGTCAGTTTCATGATTTGACTTTAGTTTATCGATAACCCTGGTGGTAATCCGATATTTACCTTGCCGGATCGGATCATGGTTCCAGTTCCCGGATCCATTTTTACATTATCTGTTCCCGGCACCTGTTTGATGAGAACAACAATCTTCATGGCACACCTCCTGATCTTATATCCAGGTTGTCTGACCTCAGAAAGTAAAGGAGGTCATCAAAACAAAACATAAAAGGCAGTTCAAGAGGTATTCGGGCTATCCTATCTGTTGGTGGCCTGACCATTGTAGTCATTCTATACTGGATAATAAAATCCTTCTGGAAAACGTAATTTTCGCAAAAAAAGTTTCCCTTAAGGGAAAAATTATTGAACTAAATTTTTGCAAAATCCTCCGCAAGGGGAACCTGTCAAAAAAGGCTTTTATCTACAGCTTAGATACTCTCATACAACTAGCCCGGCGGGGTCCCTCGCCCGGAAGGCGCCCCAGACCGTATGAAACACAGGCCTGCCGGGATTTGAGATCAATTCTGTTTACAATTGTTCAGGTTGACCCGTGCCAGCTCCACTTCCACTTTCCAAAGGTGCTGGTACATCAATTCCCTGGCCCGGGATCTATCCCGCGCGGCCACGGCCAGGTAGATGTCGCGGTGCTCTTCAAATAGCCGCCGGGTGGTACCGGAAGTGGCGGAAAGCCACAGGGCCCGGGTCACCCGCAAAGTCTGACTGATAGTCTCCTGAACGGTGTTCATCAACCGGCTCAACAGGGGGTTCTGGCTGGCCTGAGCCAGAGTAAGGTGAAAGCGCAAATCCAGCTGCTCGGCTTTCTCTCCTGCGGGGAGATCTTCTTCCATCTCTTCCACCACTGCCTTCAGTTCCTGCAACAGTCCGGGAGTGCATCTTTCGGCAGCCAGGCCGGCGGCTTCCACTTCCAGGGCCTTGCGCACCTCCAGGATATTTTGCAGTTTGTCCTTTTCCAGGAGCAAAATAAAGGTCAGGGGTTCAATAACGGCGTTCGGCCCGGGCCGCTTGACATAAATCCCTTCTCCATGCCTGATTTCCAGAATGCCGGCCAGGTTCAAGGCGGAAAGAGCCTCCCTCACCGAGGCCCGGCTCACCTGCAACCGTTCAGAAAGCTCTCTTTCGGTAAGCAGTTTATCACCCGGTGCCAGCTGGCCTTCAATGATCAGCTTCTTGATCTGTTCCAAAATGCTTTCAGAAGTGCGTTTAGTTTTTACCGGTTTAAATTCGGCCATGATTTTATCCCTACCCCATTTTTACCTGATTCCGGCAAGGGCCAGGACTATTACCGTTGCCCCCAGGATCAGGCGGTACCAGATAAAAATGCCGAAACTATGGCGGGTTAGAAAACGCAAAAGAAATTTAATGGAAAGGAAACCTACCACCGCCGAAACAGCCACACCAACTAAAAATGGAAGGTTGAGGTCGGCGGGAGTTAATTTGGGCAACTGCATTACTCCAGCACCGAAAATGATAGGCGTAGACATGAGAAAGGAAAAGCGGGCTGCCGTTTCCCGATCCAGGCCGGCCATGCGCCCCACGGCCATGGTGATGCCCGAGCGGGAAACTCCCGGGATGATTGCTAAAGCCTGGGACAGGCCGATCCAGAGACTTTCCCCCAGGCCAACCTCTTCCAATCGCTTATAAGCGGGAGCCCGGGTATCAGCCAGGTAAAGGATTACCCCCATGACTATGAGCATGATCCCGATGACCAGAGGCTCCCGGAAAATTGTTTCCGCCTGTTCCTCAAACATGTAACCAATGGCTGCACCGGGAACGGTGGCGACCACTAAATACCAGAACAAACGGCCTTCGGTGGTACGGCGCCGCAGCAAACCGTCATGCAGCAGAATTAACCAATCCTTCCAGAAAAAAGCTATCACGGCCACCAGAGTACCCATATGGAGGGCCACGTCAAAGGTCAATCCCGCATAATGCCAGCCCATTAACCAGGGAACAAGCACCAGGTGGGCGGAACTGGAAATGGGCAAAAACTCCCCTACTCCCTGTACTGCCCCCAGGATCACGGCCTGCAACACGCTCATCATAATCACCTCATACAACTACGGCTTTCGGGTTCTAACACTAACTTTATCATTATAACATAATAGTTAATTATCTGGCCAGATATACGTTTAAGAGATTGACTCGCAAGATTTCTTAAGACGCTCATGCCGCTTTTAGCGACACCAGCAGAGTGGTAAAAGTGGCAAGCAAGCAGCCATTTTTCGGGGTAGTAAAAGGGAAGCGAACCAAAGGTCCGCCTCCCCATACATTACAGGCCGGCATACGCGACCGGTGAAAAAACCACCCCGGCCGGTAGCGAATGCCAGCCTGCTAGGTGCATTTAAACAGCTCTACCACTGCGCCGGGATAAAGATCGGTCCTGAGATAATCCCGGGGATCAGTACTTAAAATGCGTACCACCATGCCTTCGCCCGGACCGGTATCCTGAATCAGAACGGGTACACCATCAACATCCACCTTTCTAGTGGAGACGTGTTTCATTTGTTCCAGGCCCTCCAAAACCAGTTCCAGCTGCATGGGGGTATAAAGAATCACTGCAACGGCACTCCTTTTTTCCAATCTTCAATCATGGACTTGAGTTTATTTACCGCCCGCCCCACTCCTCCTACCTCATCGATCAGTCCTTTTTCCACCGCTTCCCTTCCAATGAGAACGGTTCCAATATCCCGGGCCAGTTCCCCTGTGCGAAACATCAAATCGCGAAAAGAGGCTTCACTGATGCGGGAATGCTGGGTGACAAAACGAACCACCCGGTCCTGCATTTTGTCCAGATACTCGTAGGTTTGGGGTACTCCGATAACCAGACCATTTAAGCGAATGGGATGGATGGTCATGCTGGCCGTTTCAGCAATAAAACTGTACTGGGCCGCTACCGCTATGGGCACCCCGATGCTGTGTCCTCCGCCCAGAACAATGGATACTGTGGGCTTGGACAGGCTGGCAATCATTTCTGCAATCGCCAGACCAGCCTCAACATCTCCCCCAACCGTATTCAGGACCACCAGCACCCCTTCCACGTCCGGGCTCTGCTCCAGGGCCACCAGCTGGGGGATGATATGTTCATACTTTGTGGCCTTATTTTGTGGAGGCAACACCAGGTGCCCTTCAATCTGGCCAACAATAGTCAAACAGTGAATGTTACTTTTTACTTCCGGTACAGGACTGGCTCCCAACTCTTTGATGGATTCCATGCTTTCCCTAGTCCGCCCTTGCACCCGGTGGGGTGTTTGGGGAGTTGCAGGCGAGCCGGGTTCCCGCTGGGGGTTTTTACCGGGCTCCGTGGGGGGTTTTTCCGGGGGCGTGCAGGGATACTCTCCCTCGTGACCCCATATATTCTGATCACCAGGCACGCTTATCCATCCTCTCGTTAGTTTTTTCTCTTTTCTAGTATGGTTATGCTACGAATAAAATATAAGAGCTACACAGAACATCCATACTACCGGACGAAAACCCCGCGTGATAATCCACGGCAGGCCCCGCCCATGTAAATAATTAAGCCGGAAGCCTTTGTTCCACGGCTTTCCGGCCCTTTACGATTCGGTGATTATACTTCCATGATGATGGGTAAAATCATGGGCCTTCTCCTTGTTTTTTCATAGAGGAACTTCCCCAACACGTCTCTCACCTGTGCTTTAATAGCTGCCCATTCCGAAAGACCCCGATCGTTACATTTTTCCAGAGCCTCCTTGACCCTTTGCCGGGCTTCTTCCATCAGTTGTTCGGACTCCCGCACATAAACGAAACCTCTGGAAACAATATCGGGTCCGGCCATAACCTGGCCTAATTCGCGATTGATGGTTACCACCACAATCAGGATCCCATCCTGGGACAGCTGCCTGCGGTCCCGCAGTACAATGTTACCCACATCACCTACGCCCAGGCCATCCACCAGCACCCGCCCGGCTGTTACCCGCCCGGCAATACGCCCGGAACGACGGGTAAATTCCAGCACCTGACCGTTTTCGGCCACAAAAATATTTTCCGCCGGAATACCCATACTGCGGGCCAGTTCCGCATGTTTGATTAACATGCGATACTCACCGTGCACCGGTACGAAAAACCGGGGCTTCACCAGGTTGATCATCAGTTTAAGCTCTTCCTGGCTGGGGTGACCGCTCACATGAATGCCCGAAACTGCCTCATAGATGACATGGGCACCCTGCTTGAAAAGCTGATCGATAATCCGCGCCACCAATTTTTCGTTACCCGGAATGGGAGTGGCGGAAATAATGATGGTATCACCGGGGAGAATTTCCACCTGCCGGTGGTCACCCAGGGCCATCCTGGTAAGGGCCGACATGGGTTCACCCTGGCTGCCGGTACACAGAAAAACCACTTTATTTTTAGGTAGACGACTGGCCTCTTCCAGTTCTACCAGGGTTCCCTCGGGAATATGCACATAACCCAGTTCGTGGGCTATGTTGATCACGTTGATCATACTGCGGCCAATCACCGCTACCTTGCGATCATAGCGGTGGGCGGTGGTAATGGCCTGCTGCAGGCGGTGTATATTAGAAGCAAAGGTGGCTACAATAATGCGATCCCTGGCCTGCCGGAAGGTTTCATCAAAGGTGCTCCCAACCATCCGTTCCGACATGGTATAACCCGGTCGTTCCACATTGGTGCTGTCGGACAATAACACCAGCACACCCCGTTCTCCCAGTTGGGCCAAACGATAAAAATCGGTAACCTCTCCGTCCACGGGAGTCTGATCAATTTTAAAGTCTCCGGTGTGTACAACAACCCCTACCGGCGTGTGTATGGCCACAGCTACCGCATCGGGAATACTGTGGGATACCCGGATAAATTCCACCTTAAAAGGACCGATCATCACTGTATCCCGGGGCTTAACCACCTGCAGGTTGGCCTCGCCAGCCACCCCTTGCTCCTTTAACTTGCCCTGGAGCAAACCCAGGGTGAGCCTGGTTCCATAAATGGGTACGTTCAACTGTTTCAGTACATAAGGCAGGGCACCGATGTGATCTTCGTGTCCGTGGGTAAGCACTATACCGCGTACGGCATCTTTATTTTCCAGAAGATAAGTTATATCGGGGATCACCACATCGATCCCCAACATCTCCTCCTCCGGAAACATTAAGCCGCAGTCTATAACCAGAATATTTTCCCCGAATCTCACCGCCATCATGTTTTTTCCGATCTCACCCAGCCCCCCGAGAGGGATCAGAGCCAGTTTTGGTTCCTTGGCCAAATAAGCACCTCCTAACCTGTTTTTCAAAAACATTAACAAACGGTTCCGGTGAGAAAAAACAGGAGAAGGCGGGGAAAATATTCCGTTGTCAACGTAAACCTAAACAATCCCGATGCTAATTATACTGGATTCCCTCCCGCTATACAAGGGTTGCTGCCGTCCGGGCCCTAATAAAAATAATTGCCAGAAGCCCTGCCGGATAAACACGATAAAAAATGGGGAATAATATCCCCCATTTTTACTGCGTCGTTCACCTTACGGGTGTCGTTACCGGCGCTTTCCTCATTGGTTCCCCACAGCGCGCCGGAGCGCTGCACTGCAGACCTGCTGCTAAATTATCTTCAAGCTGGCCAGCACATTTTTAATGGTTTCTTTTTCCTGCGGAGTGGCTTCCACCAGGGGCAAACGGGGCGCCCCTACCTGATAGCCGAGCAAATTGAGGGCAGCTTTAACGGGCACCGGGTTGGTGGTGATAAACATGGTCTTGAAAACAGGGAAAAGCTCCAGATGAATTTGAGTGGCCAGGGTTGTATTTCCGGCTGTAAAAGCATTGACCATTTCTTTAATCCGCGGCCCGACTACATGGGAGCAAACACTGACCACACCTTTAGCCCCTAAAGCCATCATGGGCAGGGTCAGGGAATCATCGCCGCTGTAAATGGCAAAATCATCGGGCAGAGACCGGCGCAATTCACTAACCTGGTCCAGGCTACCGGATGCCTCTTTTATGGCCACAATATTCTCGAGCTGGGCTAACCGTGCGACCGTCGCTGGAAGAACATTGACCCCTGTCCGGCCGGGAATGTTATAGAGCATCACCGGCAGATTAGTACTGCTGGCAATAGCCTTAAAATGCTCATATAACCCGTCCTGGGACGGCTTGTTGTAGTAAGGGGCTACGAGCATTACGCCGTCCACGCCGACCTTTTCAGCCATCTGGGTGAGGGTGACGCTCTCGGCAGTATTATAGCTCCCGGTTCCGGCAATTACCGTAGCCTGCCCCCCAACCTCCTCCACTACCACCCGAAAGAGCTCGATCTTCTCGTCCCTGGTCAGGGTGGGAGATTCACCGGTAGTACCACACACTACCAGGCCATCGGAGCCGGATTGCACCAGATAACGGGCCAGCTTTCTGGCTTGCTGGAAGTCCACCGCCAGATCCTTACCAAAGGGCGTTACCATGGCGGTGAGCACACGCCCAAAATCAACGGCCAAAATCTTCACCTTCCTTCTTCCGTAATTAAGGCGTTTTTACTTTACCCACTACCTACGCACCACTGATAAACTGACGATGCAGTGCCCGTACAGCCTTTTCCATATCCTCCTGCCTGACCAGTACCCAGATGGTAGTGTGGGAATCGCTGGACTGCAAAATGGGAATATTTTCTTTCGACAGGGCATCCACTATTGAAGCCATCACCCCTGGAACACCGGTCATACCAGCTCCCACCGCCGCCACCTTGGCACAACCCCGTATGATTTCCGCTACAAAGCCTGTGTTCTCCAGCACCTGGGCGGCCTTCTCGGCCATATCCTCCCTGACGGTAAACACCACCTGGCCGGGATAGACGTTAATAAAATCGAGACTAATTCCTGCCAGAGCCAGTCCTTTAAACAACCGGCGCTGCTGCTTCAAACCTTCCGGGCCCTCATCTGTATTTATTTTAAACTGCACCACATTGGGGATCTGGGTAATGCCAGTAATAGTCCGATCCCTGGTTATGTCAATGGTTCCTTTGTATACTTCACCGGAACTGGTCACCAGTGTACCAGGGGCATCGCTAAAAGTAGATTTCACCCGCAGGGGAATATTCTTTTGCATGACAATTTCCACCGCCCGGGGATGTACAACTTTGGCTCCTTCATGGGCCAGCTGACAAATTTCGTCGTAGGTAACCATCTCTCTGGCTACAGCATCGCTTACGATGCGGGGATCGGCAGTCATAATGCCATCCACATCGGTATAAATATCAACATATTCGGCATTGAGGGCCACTCCCAGGGCTGCAGCAGTGGTATCACTGCCTCCCCGGCCCAGGGTGGTAATCTCACCCTCCTCGCTAATCCCCTGGAACCCGGCCACCACCACTATCTTACCATCACGGGCATACTTTAAAACCGCTTCAGGCTTAACCCGCAGAATTCGTGCCTCGCTAAAGTTGTTATCAGTAATAATCCCGGCCTGAGCACCGGTAAGAAAGACTGCCGGATGACCCATTTTTTCCAGAGTAGCAACCATGACTACACCGGAAATAATCTCACCACAGGACATCAGCAAATCCATCTCCCGGGGAGATACATTCCGGTTGACCTGCTTGACCAAATTGATCAGGGTATCCGTAGCATAAGGATCTCCACTACGCCCCATGGCGGAAACCACCACTACCGGCATATAACCCTCTTCCTTCGCCGCCACAACCTTGGCCGCCACCATCTCCCGGCCCTGCGGCGTGGCTACGGATGTGCCGCCAAACTTTTGCACCAAAAACTTCATCTACTGCCTCCCCCGCAGACAACGGTATTTGATCAGCAACTCGGCAATTTGCACCGCATTGGTGGCCGCACCCTTGCGCAGCTGGTCTGCCACTACCCAGAGGTTTAAGCCCCGCTCTACCGAGTTATCCTCCCGAATGCGGCCTACAAAGACCTCGTCCCGGTGGGAACAGAAAAGGGGCATGGGATATTCTTTTTGGGCCGGGTCATCCAGGACCACTATACCGGGAAAACCGGCCAGCACCTCCCTGGCCTTCTGAGCGGTCAGCTTTTCTATGGTTTCCACATTTACCGATTCGGAATGACTGCGGTAAACCGGAACCCGCACGGTAGTGGCAGTAATGGCCAGCTGGTCGTCATGGAGAATCTTCCGGGTTTCCTTTACCATCTTCCACTCTTCTTTAGTATAGTCCATCTCCTGGAATACATCAATGTGGGGAATGAGATTAAAGGCTATCTGATAGGGAAAAACTTTCGGTGGGTAGTCACCGCCATCCAGCACTGCCCGGGTTTGGGCGGTTAGTTCTTCAATGGCCTCTATACCGGCACCCGAGACGGCCTGATAGGTGGAAACCACCACCCGCCTTATTCCCGCCGCATCCTTAATTGCCTTTAAAGGAACCACCATAATAATGGTGGAACAGTTGGGGTTGGCGATAATCCCCTTATGCCACTTGACGTCTTCCGGGTTCACCTCGGGTACCACCAGGGGAACCTGGGGATCCAGCCGGAAGTTGCTGCTATTGTCGATCACTACGCAGCCCTGTTCTACTGCTGCCGGACCGAACTCTTTGCTGGCCGCCCCGCCGGCAAAAAGGGCGATGTCCATACCGGCAAAGGAATTAACGCTGGTTTCCTCCACCGTGTAAGTCCTCCCCCGGAAGACCATTTGCTTGCCGGCCGAACGGCTGGTGGCGCACAGTTTCAGTTCTCCCACGGGAAAGTTTCTTTCTTCCAGCACCTTTAAGATTTCCTGCCCCACCGCGCCGGCGGCACCAACCACCACAACATTATACAAAGATAAATTCCTCCTTTCAGAAACAATAACCGGAAAATTATCTAATCGGGTTGACACCATTAAATGGCACGTCCCCTTCAAGATCAAAAAACTGGCCCGATCAATTTAGGTACGGGCCTCATGTGAAAAAACTTTCTTTGGCTCCCCCGTAACCAGTGATCACGACACATTCACGAGCACAGGCTGTATCTGCTTTCCCTCCAGGGCAAACAGAATGGTATCAATAATCAGGTCCATCTTCGCCTTCAGGGAGTTGGGTTTCTCCACCGGATTATCTTGACCAAAAGGCACCAGGTAGACATTTTTGGTATTTAAAAGCAAACCAAGGTTCTTGGCGTTCATACTTAATCCGTCGTTGGTGGAAATGGCCAGAACCAGCGGACGCAGGTTGCGCAGGTGAGCCTTGACGGCCATCAGTACCGGACCGTCGGTAATACCGTTGGCCAGCTTGGCGAGGGTATTACCCGTGCAGGGTGCTACCACCAGCACATCTAAAAGCTTGCCCGGCCCGATGGGTTCTGCTCCTATAATACTGTTTATGGGTGCATGACCAGTAATTTTTCCTAGAAGATCCTTCCATTTTTGCGCGGGACCATATTTGGTATCGGTGCCATCTACCACCGCACTGACGATGGGATAAACAATAGCACCTTCCCTGACCAGGTTCTCGACCTGGACCATAACTTCATCCAGGGTACAGTGGGAACCGGTAACGGCAAAACCCACCCGTACATCTTTCAAGCGCATGACGAGCACCTCCGCTAGAGAGCCAGGGCTAGAGGGCCAGCTGTTCGGCCAGCAGCCGGGGAACAACCCGGGCCAGGATTTCGCCGGCAGCTTGTGGTGCCACCCTGCCGGGCAAACCCGGAAGCAAAAGAGCCGTAATACCAAGTCGCCGGGCAGCCTCAAAGTCGGTGCCGCCAGGGGAAGAAGCCAGGTCCAGAATTAAAGTGCCGGGCCGCACCCATAAAAGAACCTGCTCATCTAACACCAGGGCAGGTATGGTATTGAAAATAACGTCTGCCTCTGCTACTACAAAAGCAAGTTCCGGTAGATCGGCAGTACCCAAACCCATCTCAAAGGCCCTGGCCCGCTGGGCGGGATTACGAGCCACCACCACGGTACGGGCACCCAGGGCGTGCAACATGCGGGCCAGGGTGATACCGGTGCGCCCAAACCCCAGCACTACGGAGTAGCTACCGTGAATGGTAATGGGCAACTTCTCCATGGCCACCTGAATGGCTCCTTCAGCGGAAGGAATGGAATTTAAAATGGCTATTTCGTCTATATCCATTAGCTCAATCAGGCGGAGGTTTGCCCGGGCAGTGATTTCTTTGAGTTTTGGCCTGGCCACGCCCACCAGCACCGGCGAACCAGGTACAAGCAAGGCCAGAAGTTCCTCCGAAAGAACCAGCGGCCGGTCCAGGTACGCCGCATGAATACGACCCTGGTCGTCGATTCCGGGTACCGGCAAAATCAAAGCATCAGCTCCAGCCAATCCCTGGGCGATATCCCCACAGGGAGTTATATTCTTCCCCTCAACTGGCAGTCCTACCACTTTCAGGTGTGCCCCTAATACCGCCAGCCGTTCAACCAGGATCTTTTCCCTGGCATCACCGCCAAGTACGGCCAATGTCACCCCTTGCAGATCTGGCTGCATGGCCGGCATCCTCCTTGGGCTTCTCGTATTTACCACCAATATATGAGGGGCTGAAAGGGGAGGTGCTTGTCATGACTTTATTCGAAAAGCAGGTTCTCCAGTCCGTAAACCACTCCTTCCAGATGCATCACCCGGCGAATGGCTACCAGCACACCGGGCATAAAGGATTCCCGGGAAATAGAGTCATGCCGGATGCTCAAGGTTTGCCCCAGGCCACCGAAGATGACCTCCTGATGGGCCACCAACCCCGGCAGGCGAACACTGTGGATACGGATGCCGCCGTCAAAGGAGCCGCCACGGGCACCGGGTATCTTTTCTACCTCCGTGGGCAAGCCCTGGCGAAAATCTCCCCGCGCGGCTGCCACCAACTCGGCGGTCTTGATGGCCGTACCCGAAGGGGCATCCAGCTTTTGATCGTGGTGCAACTCGATAATTTCCACATGGGGCAGGTACCTGGCCGCTTCAGCGGCAAAGCGCATCATTAACACTGCCCCGATGGCAAAATTGGGGGCGATAACGCAACCCAGCATTAACCCTTCTGCCAGGGCACGGATTTCTTCCAGTTCCCTGGAACTTATGCCGGTGGTACCCACCACCGGACGCACCCGGTGCTGAAGGGCCGTTTTTATATTTTCAACCACCACGTCGGGGGTTGTAAAATCGACCATTACGTCGGGACGGGTTTCCACCAGCACTTTTTTCAGGTCCGCCTGCAGGGTTACCCCCACTTCCGGAGCGCCCCACAGGGGTCCCACGTCCTGGCCTTCTCCCCGCACATCCACCGCGCCCACTAAATCCATATCTTCGGCCTGCCACACTGCCTTCAACACTTCCCGGCCCATCCGGCCGCACGCACCTGTAACTACTACCCTGATCAACGCTTAACCCGGTTCTACGCTTTTGGGGATAGGATGTTTGCCCCCTATCCCGGCAAAACCAGTTTCCTCCCTCCTGTTTATTTTGTTAAATTTAAACCACATTACCCGACCGTTGTCAAGATAAAATGGTTAACCTGCATAATAACGTGGGCAAGTCACCCGATTCTTCTTTATGGAAGGATACCATGCCTTATTTTCCTTTCTACAAGATGGTCTTTCATCCCTGCTTGAGATTACGGACAATAATCTTACCACTTTATGCCAGCGTGCATTGCCGGGCCACCTGTAAAAAACAAAAAAGTCCAGACGGCAAATGGACTTCACCATACCGCTATGTGAAACCGCGCGTGTCAGAAGCACGGTTTTTTCTTACAGTGAATACCGGCGTAAGTTAAGGTTAGTCTGGTCCAGATCCACAATAATAACCTCCGTGCCGATCTTGCGCACCGCCTCCCAGGGAATGATCAGTTGCTGGCGGTCAAACCAAAAACTAATAGGATTGCCCCGACGGGGCAGAATAATGGATTGTACCTGTCCGGTCTCGGCATCAATGGCCACATCGCTTTCTCCCACCACCCCCAAACGGGCACCGTCGTAGATATTTACAATTTCCTTACCGGCCAGTTCGGTTAAGCGCATTTTTTCGCTCACCCCTTTTGTTAAATCTTACGTTTTAATTGAAACAGTTTGAGAAGGAAAGGTTGCACAATCGCCAGGGCGATGGATATCGCCGCCAGGGGTTCCATCTGCAATTCCCCCAGGTGAACCCGCTCAGGCAGCTGCAAGCCTAGAAAAGTAAACAACAAAACCAGGGAAAGGTAGATCCCTCCCGCCGTGCCCACCAGACCGGCCAGAGCCTGGGAAAGGGGAGAGGGTGTGCTGATTTCACTTACATCCCACGCTTTATTCCTGAAGTTAACCATACGCATTCTTTCCCTTAAAGAAAGAATGAGCAAAATGGCCAGAAGCAAAACGAACAGTACTAACATTTTATCCCACCCCCCGTTAGCATTATATGGGAGTGGGACAGGTTTTAGAACAGCGGGCAGTTCGAGAAAGCTCTAACAAACAACCAGTCTTACTGCCGCTTCCAGAGCACTGCAGTCATCCCAGGGACCCACAGTGGCAATGGCAAAGGACTCGGGGTTTAGCATTTCGCGGGCCAGTTCCTGCACATCTTCCACGGTGACCTGTTTTACCCGGTCAACCACTTCCTCCGGCGGCACCACCTTACCCAGGTAGAGCTGGGATTTGGCCAGCCTGCTCATCCGGGTGCTTACACTTTCCAGGCTCAACCAGAGATTACCGATAATCTGCTCCTTGGCCCGGTGCAGTTCTTCTGCCTTAACCCCGTTGTGCTGGATATCCCTGACTTCCTTAAAGATCAGATCCATTACCGCCGGCACATTTTCTTTGCTTAAACCGGCATAAATACAAAATAAGCCCGCATCGTGATAGGAACTGTGGTAGGAATAAATGGAATAAACCAGTCCCCGCTGTTCTCTTATTTCCTGAAATAGACGGGAACTGATACCCCCGCCAAGGATGGTGTTGACCACCTGGAACACATAAATCCGTTCGTGATTCAGGGGTAGTCCCGGCACACCAACACACAGGTGAACCTGCTCCGTGTCCTTGGTCCGGCAGGTTACCTGGCGTTGCGGCACGGGACGCACCAGCTGGCGGGTCACCTGCTCTCCCTTTAGGGGATCAAAAATGGGACGCAGCTTCTCCACTACCCGGGCTTGTTCAATATTCCCCGCCACAGCCACCACCAGGTTCTGGGGCTGGTAATGCCGCTGGTAATAGTTAAGAATTTCTTCCCGGGTAAGCCGGCGGATCACCTCTGCGGTACCGATAACCGGACGTCCCAGGTCATGCCCTTGCCAGATGGTGGTAGCAAAAACATCATGGACCAGCTCGTCCGGAGCATCTTCGTACATCTTTATTTCTTCCAGAATCACATTCCGCTCCCGATCAATATCTCCGGCGGCAAAGCGGGAGTGGAATAACATGTCCTGTAAAATATCCAGGGCCAGGTCAAAATGCTCATCAAGAACCCGGGCGTAATAACACGTGTATTCTTTGGTGGTAAAGGCGTTCAACTGCCCCCCTACGGCGTCCAGGGCCTCGGCAATGTCCCGGGCTGTGCGGCGTTCGGTGCCCTTGAACATCAGATGTTCAATAAAATGGGAAATGCCCGCTACAGCCGGGCTTTCGTCCCGGGAACCCACATTGACCCATATTCCCACCACCACCGATCGCACATGGGGAATATCTTCGGTGAGGATGGTAACTCCGTTTTCCAGCCTGACAGTCTGATACAACCATTTGCACCCCCAACATCGACTTGGATGGCTCACGCAAATCACGCCTATCTCTCTTCGCCATCAGGGGCAAAAATCCTTTAATGCTAATACATAAACTATTTCGGTGGCGGTCATCCCTATCAGTAGGTTTTTCCACCACAATCGATAAACGGGCAGCCTTTCCACGGAACGGCCGGTTAAAAGGCGCGCTTTGGCCACCGGTTCACCATCCACCCAAACCTCTATACTACCCGCCGGTAAGGCCCTGGGAAGCGGTGCGGTCAAGTCAGTCTGCACATTAAACCGCTTTACCAGCGCCGGGGGGCGATGTACCGGAACAGTTACTTCAATGGTGCGGTCACTCACCAGAGGTACTGAGGAAACAACACCGCCAGTTACCGGAATACGCCTGCAAGTCTGGCCTGCCTCCACCACAGCAGTGTTTTTAAAGCAGGTAAACCCGTAATCCAAAAGGACCATGGTATCGCCATATCGATCGTCACTGTGCAAGACCACACTGATTAACTGCCGGCCTCCACGGCTGGCCGAGGCAACAAGACACATGCCCGCTTCACTGGTGGTGCCGGTTTTTACACCGTCCGCCCCCTGATAACTCCAGAGCAAGCGATTGGTATTTTGCAGGTGATACTCCCTCCAGGGAGGGTTTACAAAACCACGGTAGCGGGTAGATACCAGGGCTCGAAAAGTGGGGTTCTTCAGGGCATACCTGGTCAGCAGGGCCAGGTCATAAGCTGAAGATAGATGGCCCCGGGCAGGCAGACCATGGGGATTACAGAAATGAGTATTGCGGGCACCCAACTCCCTGGACTTCTGGTTCATGAGCCAGACAAAATTCTCTTCGCTTCCGGCTATATGTTCGGCAATGGCTACACAGGCATCATTTCCCGAACGCAATAGGGCCCCGTACAGGAGTTGCTCCAGAGTAAGACGCTGGCCGGGGAAAAGGTGCATACTGCTCTCCCCTACCGTCGCCGCCCGGGAGCTGACTGTAACCACCTGTTCCAGCCGACCTCCTTCGATCGCCAAAAGGGCAGTAAGAATCTTGGTAGTACTGGCCGGTGGGCGTTGCTGGTGGGCATTTTTAGCAAACAGAACCTGTCCGGTCGAGGCTTCCATAAGCACGGCAGCGTCCGCAGTCACCCGGGGAGGCTCCTGGCCGGAAAAGGAGGAATCGGGCAATTCTCCCAGATTTAGCAGTACAGGAAGAACGGGTTGAACATGGCTACCCTTTGAGACTGGAGGAGCTGCCAGCACAACGGGAGTGCTAAATCCGTAAAGAGTCCCCAACAAGAACAAAGAAAAAAGTAACCGGGAAAGCATGGCTTTTTCACCTCTAAATCTGGTCTCTCCAGGCTCTAAGCTTCCCGGTTTGAGAACAGTTTATGTTTTGTGTAAATGTTCAGTAAAACCCCTTATGAAGAGGATGCGGCGCTGTCCGGAGCGAACGACTTGCGAAGCGCCGGCAACCAGGCTACTTATCATCCTCCAGGTGGCGCAGCAACTGGGACACGGTTACCAACCGGTAGCCTCGAGATTTTAATTCTTGTATAATTACCGGCAATGCTTCCACAGTAGGGGCAGTGGGGTGCATGAGCACAATAGCCCCGTTGTGGGCCTTTTCCAGCACCCGGTTGCTGATCATTTGCGGTTCGGGACGCTGCCAGTCCACGGTATCCACACTCCACAGGATGGTCCGGTACCCCGCTTCCCTGGCTGCCTGGAGCACCGTCGGGCCGTGTTCACCATAAGGGGGAGCAAATAATTTCGGACGATCACCAGTTATCTTCACCAGCACCTCTTCCGCCCGGCGGATGTCCTTTAGATTACCACTTACGGAAAGCTGATCCGGGTGGGGGTGGGTATAGCCGTGACTGCCGATTTCATGGCCCTGCTGATGGATTTTCCGGGTCAACACTGGAAACTGCTCCGCCCACCGCCCTCCAATAAAAAACGTAGCCGGAACTTTTTCCCTTGCAAATATCTCCAGCATCTGCGGCAGGTACTCTTCGCCCCAAAACACATTTATGGTCAGGGCAATTTCCTTCTCCCGGCTGCTACCCTGGTAAATGGGTTGCGGTTGCACCGCCGGTAAGGCCTGCAAAGAATGGTTATACCAGTACCCCCAGGCGAGGAGGGAAAAAACCAGCATTACCAGCAGCAAGCTCCGTAGTACCCGATGGCGACTAAAAAAATAGACGCGCACCCCGGCCACCCTTTCCCCGTTTAATCACCACATTGTTATGCCGGGAAAAGGTTTAATATGGCTGTCTTTTTTCCCCAAAATCAACGCCGTGACGGCTCCACATTGCCCCGGTTTGTATCGCTACAGCAATGAACCACTCCCCGCCAGAAAAAACAATAATAAAACCCCTCCACGAGGTAAACCATGGTAGGGGAGTTTTGTAATAAAGTTTTTTTCGTTAGTGGCGGCCCTGCCGGGCACGGTTGGAACGCCGGTGATGAGGGGGTGCTTCCTTAGGTTCCGGGGGAAGGGCTTCCTTGCGGGAAAGCTTCAAACGCCCCTGGTTGTCGAACCCGATGGCTTTCACCACAATAGTATCTCCCTCTTTCACCACATCTTCCACCCTGTTCACCCGGTGGTGGGCCAGATGGGAAATATGCACCAGTCCCTCTTTGCCCGGCATACCAAATACGCCCGGTACCACTTCTACAAAAGCACCAAAGTCGGTGACCCTGGTTACTTTACCGGTGTAAATCTCTCCGACCACCACATCTCTGGTGATGTTTTCAATGATCTCCAGGGCCCGCCTGGCCGCCGCGGGATCTACGGCTGCAATATACACCCGGCCGTCGTCTTCAATATCGATTTCTACACCCGTTTCATCGATAATTTTCTTGATCACCTTGCCGCCCGGACCGATGACTTCCCGGATCTTGTCAGGGTCTATAGTCGTGTGAATAATGCGGGGCGCATAGGGTGATAATTCCGGTCTGGGGGCAGGAATAACCTCCAGGATCTTGTTTAAAATATACAGGCGTCCCTCGCGGGCCTGGGCCAGCGCTTTTTCGAGAATATCCGCATTTATGCCGGGAATTTTGATGTCCATCTGCAGGGCGGTAATTCCCCTGGCCGTTCCGGCCACCTTGAAATCCATATCACCCAGATGGTCTTCAATACCCTGAATATCAGTGAGGATGGCTACCTTATCCTCCTCCTTAACCAGTCCCATAGCCACACCGGCCACCGGCGCTTTAATGGGAATGCCGGCATCCATCAAAGCCACGCAACTGCCGCACACGCTCCCCATGGACGTGGAACCGTTGGAAGAAAGAACCTCGGAAACCAGGCGGATGGTGTAGGGGAAAGTATCCTCCCCGGGAATTACCGGTTCTAAAGCCCGCTCGGCCAGGGCGCCGTGACCGATTTCCCGCCGGCCGGGGGAACGCATGGGCCGTGTTTCCCCAGTGCTGTAGGGAGGGAAGTTATAGTGGTGCATAAACCGTTTGGCTTCCTCAATACCCAGATCGTCTAAAATCTGTTCATCGGAAATGGCGCCCAGGGTGACCACAGAAAGCACCTGCGTCTGCCCCCGGGTGAAAAGTCCTGAGCCATGGGTGCGGGGCAGAATCCCTGCCTCTACACTGATGGGCCGTATTTCATCCAAAGCCCGCCCGTCAATGCGAACTCCCTCCTCCAGGATAAAACGGCGCACGATCTTTTTCTCTACCGCCTCAATGACGGCAAGGATGGATTGCTCCTGCTCGGGGAAGGTTTCCTGGAAGGATCCCACCAGTTTAGCCTTCACTTCATCCAGGAAGGCTTCCCGGGCCTGTTTGTCCAGTCGCCGCTCAATGCACTGCCGCACAGCCGCCGTCAATTCCTCAGTGGCCGGCCCGCTAACCGCTTCTTCTACCTGGGGATCAACCTGGGCCAGGACGGGGGTAACCTTCTCTTTAGCCAGGCCGAGGGCCAGGGCTTCTTCCCGGAAATTCTCGATGAACTCCACTATCTCTTTCACTTTCTCGTGTCCAAAGACAATTCCCCCTAATATCTGATCTTCGGGCACTTCCCTGGCGCCGGCTTCCACCATCATCACTGCCTCACGGGTCCCGGCCACTACCAGGTGCATTAAACTTTTTTCTGCCTGGGCCAGAGTGGGGTTGATTACATATTCCCCATCCACCAGCCCCACAATCACGCCGCCAATGGGACCTTGAAAAGGAATTTCACTGATGTGCAGGGCTGCCGATGCTCCCACCATAGCGGCAATCTCGGGAGCGTTATCCTGATCTACGGATAAAATGGTGGCCACCACCTGCACCTCATTGCGACAGCCCTTGGGGAACAGGGGCCGGATGGGCCGGTCAATCAACCGTCCGGAAAGAATGGCCTTTTCGCTGGGGCGACCCTCACGCTTGATGAAACCGCCGGGTATTTTGCCCACGGCATATAACCTTTCCTCGTAATCCACGGTGAGGGGGAAGAAATCAATCCCCTCCCGGACAGTTTTGGACATGGTTGCCGTCACCAGTACCACCGTATCACCGTAACGTACCAGCACCGCCCCACCGGCCTGTCCGGCAACCCGACCTGTTTCCAGCTTCAGGCTGCGCCCGCCTATTTCCATTTCTTTAATTAAAATAGGCCTCTCTACCATTTACAGTCTCCAAACCTCCTGTTTTACCTGCCTAAATTTTCATAAATGATGGTTCTTCTACATAGTAGATATTATTTCCTGCCAGCCAAATAAAAAATACTATTGCTTGTTTTGGGACTGGAAAAGGGCGGGTTCAACTACCCCGCCCTTCTTTACTTCCGCAGGCCCAGTTTTTCAATGAGTGCCCGGTAGCGGTCGAAATTTCTTTCTTTCAAGTAATTGAGCAAGGCCCGCCTCTGGCCAACCATTTTTAACAGACCGCGCCGGGAATGATGATCCTTCTTATGAATCCGCAGGTGCTCCGTCAGGCTGTTGATCCGTTCGGTAAGGATGGCAATCTGCACTTCCGGAGACCCTGTATCGGTTTCATGCAGCCTGTGTTCGGCAATTAGAGCCTGTTTCTTTTCAGACGTTAATGCCACCGAGATGTCACCTCCTCCTTAACTGATAATCGCTGCTGGCCAAGCTAACCGCCGGAGAAACGAGTTCCCTAGCCAACAGTTCACGGGAAAACTATTTCCCGATTACAGTAATCACCAGGCGTCCGCCTGGAATGTCTTTGGCTACAATATCAAAAACCCGGCCCGACCGGGCAAAAAAACCGCGAAAGCGGGTTGCCGTGGGTATGCGGCCGGGAATGTTACTGGCAGCAGCCGTAATATCGGCTATGGTAATACCTTCCTGCCGCAAATCCTTGAGGCGCTTTTTGGCGTGTTCGGTAATAATAATCCGCATGGCCCAAACCGTGCTTTAGAAGACTCCGGCCTGGCAAGCCCGAGTATCCTCTTCCTGCGCGATAAAGGCGTATAATGCGTCAACAAAGGCCACGAGCGCACAATTTTCTACTTTATACTGGCGATAAATCTGCTCCAGCTCTTTTTTTAACTCCTGAAATTCCTCGCTTAAGCAGATCAGGGCAATGTGATTAAGCCATTGTTTAATCTCTTCATCAGGAGAATCCAACCTGGGAACCCCCATTTAGGCGTCCCCCTTCCCCACATGCGGGAGGCTTAACAGGTTTTATTTTAGCATAATCCCGGGAAGAAGTAAACTTTACTTGTATTTATATGACTTTTATTCCCGGCCATATTCCACCCTGGCCTGGTGGATGTCTTTCTGGATCTGGGCTACCAGCTCAGCCACAGAGGCAAACCGCCTCTCCTCCCGCAGGCGGCGCCTGAAACGAACGAGAATCCAGCGCCCGTAAAGATCCCCCTGAAAATCAAGCAGGTGGACCTCGATGTTGGGACGGGCATTTTTACTGTTAAAGGTGGGTTTGGTACCAATATTGGCCACGCCCAGGAAGCGATCGCCATCCACCTCTACCTCCACGGAGTAAACCCCGTTGGCCGGTATCAATAGCCCCTCCTCTGGATTTATGTTGGCGGTGGGAAAGCCTAAAATTGCTCCCCGCCGGTCCCCGGTCACCACCTGGCCTTCCACAAAAGGATAGTAACCCATGAATCTGGCTGCCCTGGTGACTTCTCCGGCCAGTAACAAATGGCGGATGAGAGTACTGCTAACCACCTGACCTTCCACCGTCACCGGAGGTACTACATGTACCTCGAACCCGTACCGGTGGCTGTATTCCTTTAAAAGTTCCGGGGTTCCCTCCCCCCGGTAACCAAAGGTATAGTTATAACCTACAAAAATAGCTTTGGCACCCAATCCCCGGTATAATACGTCTTCAATAAATTCCCGTGGTCCAATCCGGGCAAACCCGGCAGTAAAGGGAACCCGCAGTAAAACCTCCACGCCCAGGCGGCACATGATCCTCTCCTTGGCGCGGGGAGTAAGCAGCAAAGGGGGGGCATGTTCCGGATCTAATACCGCCAGGGGATGGGGATAAAAAGTAAAAACTGCCGGCGTGGCTTTCCTCTCCCGGGCTGCGGCCACCATTTTGCAAATTAACTCCCGGTGTCCCAGGTGTACACCATCGAAGTTCCCCAGGCCGACCATCAAGTTTGAGTATTGGCTTGGTAGTTCTTCCCATGTTTCGTAAACTTTCACAATCCATCAAGCCCCCTGGCTAAACAATAAATATGTATTAAATCAATATCCTTACAGGTTTAAATTGATGGCACCCCGGACGTGTTGGATCGGCTACAGCCCTGGCCACAGCTAACAGAGCCTGGTCGCTGCACAATCTAACCAGCTGGCCCTCCTGCAAAAAATCGGGTGCTGCGGCTACACCCGGCCAGTACAAAGGATTGCCGGACTTAACCCGATCCACCGCCCCCTGTCGTACATATACGCAGGGCAGGTGTTCCAATGCCCGGTCCAGTTTGACCAGCTTGCTAAAAAGCCTGCCCTGCCGGGCCAGGTCCTCCACTTCTTCCAGGGTGAGAGCCTGAGTGACGGGAAAGCCGCCGACCCTGGTGCGCAAAAGAAAACTCATATATGCACCGCATCCCAGCCGCTCTCCCAAATCGGTACACAATGTACGTATGTACGTTCCGGCCGAGCAAGCCACATCTACCAGAACCCGGGGATGGGGTGTGCCCAGGCGATCCATGCGCACTAAGCGAAGGGAATAAATGTTTACCCGTCGGGGCCGTCGTTCCACCTCCACACCCTGCCGGGCCAGTTCATAAAGCTTTTTACCCTGATAACGAATAGCAGAAGTCATGGGCGGAACCTGCAGAATTTCTCCCACAAAGTCCTGCAATGCTTCTTCTACTGTCCCTCTGGTTAATGTGGTTGCATCGTGCCTGTAGACCACTTCCCCAAAGGCATCACCGGTAGAAGTAGCCAGGCCAAAGGTAATTTCCGCCCGGTATTCCTTGTCTCCGGGAAGAAACTGGATTATCCGGGTGGCCCGCCCCACACAGATTACCAGCACCCCCGCCGCCCCCGGATCAAGGGTGCCGGTATGACCTGTCTTCCGACCACCAACGAGGCGCCGTACAAAGGCCACCACATCATGAGAGGTCATCCCCGGCGGCTTCAAAATATTAAGAATACCATCCATCAGATTATTCCCCCTGCAACGCTTTCAGGACCACCCCTACCACCCTTTTGATGACCTCCCCCCCTTCTCCTTCCACCACCGCTCCTGCAGCCCGGAGATGGCCCCCGCCGTTAAAGTGAGAGGCCACACGTTGTACATTCACGCGACCCCGGGAACGTAAGCCCACCTTCCAGCGGCCGGGAACAATTTCCCGGAACAACAGGGCCACCTCCACCCCTCGCAGGGAACGTACATAGTCGATGAGCCCATCGGTATGCTCCTCCTGTGCTCCCAGACTGTCCAGTGTTTCGCGGCTAACGCTCATCCAGGCTACCCGTCCACAGGGAGCAAGATCCAGGGTCTGCAGGGCTGCCTGTAAAACCCGAAGGTGCAGCAGGGATTTCTGCTCATACAACAGCGCATTCAGCCGGGTGGCGTCAATTCCTTCCTCCATCAGCCTGGCCACCCGGCGGTGGGTAAGGGGGGTAGTATTCTGGTAACGAAAGGAACCGGTATCGGTAACGATGGCCGTATAAAGGCAGCTGGCTATATCCACCTGAGGGGGGACCTGCAGCAAATCCAGAAGATCCTGAATAATTTCACCGGTGGCCGCCGCATTCGGATCCACATAGACATGGTGACCAAAATGCTGGCTGCCCACATGGTGGTCAATGATACATACCACCAAATTGCGGCTGAGCAACTCCTTCAACGACCCCAGACGGTCAGGCACGGAGCAATCCAGAACCACAAAGGTATCATAATCCCCTCTCAAGGCCTGCTCTCCAATGAGGAAGCGGTCTGCCCCCGGAAGAAAACGGTATAGCTCGGGCAGGGGATCGGGACTGGCCAGGGTAACATCCTTGCCCAGATTTAATAGACCCAGGCCGAGTGCCGCCACCGACCCCAGACAGTCCCCGTCGGGCATAATGTGCCCGCTTAAAACCACCCGCCCGCTCTTTTTCAGGCATTCGGCTATTTCAGCCAGGCTAGTCATCAGTCACGGCACCCCGCTCTTTTACCTCATGCAGCAACTCCATCACCCGGATACCCCGCTGGATGGAATGATCCAGCGTAAAGTAGATTTCCGGCGTATATCTTAAACGGATCCGCCGCCCCAGTTCACTGCGCACGTAGCCCCGGGCACGGTTTAAGGCCTCAAGAGAGGCTTTAGCTTCCTCTTCCGGACCCAGGACACTGAAAAAGATTTTTGCATGGCGCAGGTCAGACGAAACCTCCACTTCGGTAATGGTAACAAAACCAATGCGCGGATCCTTGAGCTCATTGCGCAGCATGTCTGAGACTTCCTGTTTAATGATTTCGGCCAACCGTTCCGGACGATAGGGCATAATGCGTACCTCCCGTTACACCCTGGCTAGGCCAGTTCTCTTTTTACCGCTTCAGTAGTGAAGGCTTCGATAATGTCACCCTCCCTGATTTCATTATACTTCTCCAGAGCCAGGCCGCATTCATAGCCCTGGACCACTTCCCGGACATCATCCTTAAACCGCTTCAGGGAATCCAGTTTACCTTCATAAACGACCACACCATCCCGAATGACCCTTACGCCAGCATCCCGTACAATTTTGCCATCGGTCACGTAACAACCGGCAATGGTACCTACCCTGGAAATCTTAAAGATCTTCCGTACTTCGGCCCGGCCAAGGACCACTTCCCGGTACTCGGGTTCCAGGAGGCCGCTCATGGCCGCCTTGACATCTTCGATGGCATCATAAATTACCCGGTAGAGGCGGATATCCACCTTTTCCCTTTCGGCCACCCGCCGGGCGTTAACATCGGGACGCACGTTAAAGCCGATGATGATGGCATTGGAAGCCGAAGCCAGCATGATGTCTGTTTCGGTGATCGCTCCCACCCCCTGGTGGATGATATTTACCTTCACTTCTTCAGTGGATAGACGCTCCAGGGCCTGTTTTAACGCCTCTGCCGAACCCTGCACGTCGGCCTTGATGATAACCCGCAGTTCCTTAACCTGGCCTTCCTGAATTTGCTTGAAGAGGTCGTCCAGAGAAACCCGGGGTAAGGCGGACTTGAATTCCTCTTCCCGTTTGCGACTGGCTCGTTTTTCGGCTATTTGACGGGCAGTCTTTTCATCGGGAACGACAAAGAACTGGTCGCCGGCCTGGGGTACTTCCGAAAAGCCAAGGACTTCCACCGGCGTGGAGGGACCTGCCTTTTTCACCCGCCGGCCTTTATAGTCCATCATGGCCCGCACCCGCGCCCAGGTCGTACCCGCCACCAGGTTGTCGCCCACCGAGAGTGTACCGTTTTGGACCAGCACCGTGGCCACCGGGCCCCGCCCCTTGTCCAGTTCAGCCTCGATCACTGTTCCCCTGGCAGGACGATTGGGATTGGCCTTGAGTTCGGCCATCTCGGCCACCAAAAGAATCATCTCCAGGAGATCTTCCAGACCCTGACCGGTCTTGGCGCTTACGGGTACCATCACCGTATCGCCGCCCCACTCCTCAGCAACCAGCCCGTACTCGGTGAGCTGCTGTTTCACCCGGTCGGGCTTGGCATCGGGCCGGTCTATCTTATTGATGGCCACAATAATGGGCACGCCGGCGGCTTTGGCATGGTTGATGGCTTCCACGGTTTGGGGCATGACCCCGTCGTCCGCCGCCACCACTAAAATGGCGATATCCGTAATCTTCGCTCCCCGGGCACGCATGGCGGTAAAAGCCTCATGACCCGGGGTGTCGAGGAAGGTAATCTTTTTATTATTGTGCTCCACCTGGTAAGCACCAATATGCTGGGTAATCCCACCGGCTTCCGTAGCCGTCACATTGGTGTGGCGAATGGCATCCAGTAATGAAGTTTTACCATGGTCCACGTGGCCCATAACCGTGACCACACAGGGCCGCGGCTGCAGTTCGGCGGGATCATCTTCCGGTTCCTGCATGTAGAGAGCCTCGGCATCCTGTTCTACCTTAACTTCCACTTCAAAGCCAAATTCCTGGGCCAGAATAGTGGCGGTATCGGCATCAATTTCCTGGTTGATGGTGGCCATGACACCCAGCATCATTAGTTTTTTAATGACTTCTGCCGGGCTCTTCTTCATTTTTTCAGCCAGTTCTTTTACCGTAATGGATTCGCCAATAACAATGGACTTCTTCTCCACCACGGGTTTGGGTTCCGGTTCCCCGGGCACTGCTTTCTTTTTCTGGCTGGCCAGGTGCCGTAACTTACGGTCGACCAAACTTTCGTCCAGGAGCTCTTTTCTATCCCTTGCCCGTATGGCATGTTGTTTTTCCTGTTTCCGTTCTCCCCGGGTTTTATCTGACCGTACTTTTTCGGAAACCGCTTTAATTTCCTGGGGAACTTTGGGTACCTTTAACTGTTCGGGACGTGTCCGCCCCGGCTGGCGTCCCGGTGTTTCAGCCTGGGGAAGGGCCTGGGCCGTTTTCTTTTCCGCAGGCCCCTTGACCCGGTTGGCCGGCTGCTGCACCTTGTTGGCCGGCTGCTGGACCTGGGCCTTAGGTTGGGGCGGCTCTACCTTCAACGGGCGCTCCTGAAAACGCCGGTCCGGGGGACGGGAGGGCACCCTATCCACCAGCCCCGGCCCGCGGTCAAAACGTCGCCCCTCCTGTTGCTGCCGGGGGCGTTCCGCGTTCCGTTTTTTGTTGCTGTTCTTATTTTCTTTGGGCTTATCTGCCTTAGCCGGGGCCTGGGCCTGAGCCTGGGCTTGAACATTCCCGCCTTTTAACTCTGACAGCACCCGGTTCACCTCTGCATCCTGCAGGGTGGAGAGGGGCGACTTCACCGTAATACCCATATGGCTAAGCTTTTGCATCAGCTCCTTACTTTCTATGTTCAGTTCTCTGGCCAGTTCGTGGACTCGTTTTTTGACCATGCAAACACCTCCAGATTGGGTGGCTGGTGGTTAGTCATCAGTCGTCAGCTGCAGCTACCAGTCGCCACCAACCACCAACGACCAACAACTAACGACTAGCCACAATCTCCCCTTTCCAAATATTTTAAAATGCCTTGAGAAAAGTGTTCATCGGTAATAGCCATAACGGCACAGGTTGACCGGTTTAAGATCCGGCCCAATTCCTCCTTGAATCCCCAGGTAGCCACGGGAACCCCCGTAGAACGGGTCAGGAACAAAAACGTCCTTTTGGTACGCCCGGAAGCATTGGTAGCCAGCAGTACCAGTCTGGCGTGACCCCGCTGGATGGCCGCACGTACCGCCCTATCCCCCCCAACAACGCGCCCGGCACGCCGGGCGAGAAAAAGCATCTGCGTTACTCCCCCGCCCATTATTCCTTCAATCCCTCGGTCAGGGATTGAATAATTTCCGGGGCAATGGATCGCTGCAATGCCTTCTCCAAACGTTTGGCTTTAATGGCTTTTTGCAAACACTCCAGCCGGGGGCAAATATAGGCTCCGCGTCCGGAACGCTTGCCCGTGGGATCAATCTCAACGGTGTCCTGCGGGGTACGCACCACCCGGATTAATTCCTTTTTCGGCTTCATCTCCTGGCAGCCCACGCACATCCGCAGAGGCACTTTTTTTATCCTGGGCAACTGGATCACCTTCCCTAACGCCCACGATTTTAACACAGCGTTTTCATGCTAAAGAACGCTGTCATCTCCATAGTACTCGCTGTACTCCTGAGCATAAATTTCCTGCATCTGGGACTCGCTTTTGATATCGATCTTCCACCCGGTAAGCTTGGCCGCCAAACGGGCATTTTGACCCTCTTTGCCAATAGCCAGGGAAAGCTGGTAATCAGGCACAATCACCCGGGCAATTTTTTCTTCTTCCCAGATCTCCACGGCCACCACTTTGGCCGGGCTTAAAGCCGCGGCCACAAATTTAGAAGGATCGGGGTTCCATTTGATTACATCGATTTTTTCCCCGTTAAGCTCGTTAACAATGGCCTGGATACGCATGCCTTTGGGGCCGACACATGCTCCCACCGGATCCAATTTTTCTTCCCTTGAATAAACGGCAATTTTAGATCGGTAACCGGCTTCCCGGGCAACGGCCTTTAACTCCACCAACCCTTCCTGGAGCTCCGGTACTTCCAGCTCCAAAAGCCTTTTCAACAGGCCGGGATGGGTACGGGAAACCAGTATCTGCGGCCCCTTGGTAGTCTTGCGTACTTCCACCACATAGGTCTTGATCCGGTTTCCGGGACGGTATTCTTCCCCGGGCATCTGTTCCGGCGGAGTTAAAATGGCTTCCGTCCTGCCCAGGCTGATATACACATTTTTTTGTTCCACTCGCTGCACGATGCCGGTGACGATGTCCCCTTCCCGGCTGGCAAATTCCTCGTAAACGATATTGCGCTCGGCTTCCCGGATACGCTGGACCACCACCTGTTTGGCCGTCTGGGCAGCTATCCGGCCGAAATTGCGGGGTGTGACCTCTTTTTCAATTACATCACCCACCTGGTAGCGGGGGTCAATCTTCCGGGCCTCCTCCAGCGAAATCTCCAGGCGGGGATCGGTAACTTCCTCCACTACCGTCCGCTGGGAATAAACTTTGAAATCCCCTGTCTGGCGGTCAATAATCACCCGGGCATTTTGCAGGGAACCAAAGTTGCGCCGGTAAGCGGAAAGCAAGGCCGCTTCGAGGGCCTCAAAAAGCACCTCCGCCGAAATACCTTTCTCTTTTTCCAATTCCTTCACGGCTGTCAGAATTTCAGTGTTCATCTCGCCTGCCTCCTAGAGCCAACTCGCTTTTAGACGCGCCGATGCCACCTGGGGAAGGGGAATGTATCGCTCCCGACCATCATCCAGGGTAAGTACCACCATTTCGTTCCGTAAACCCTCCAGGCGGCCGGTAAATTTCTTTTGCCCGTCCTGCGGGGTAAAGGTGGTCACCTGCACCCGGCGGCCAGAGAAACGCTCAAAATCAGCAGGCTTCTTTAATGGCCGTTCGATGCCGGGGGAAGACACTTCCAGGTGATAGGAGTGGGGAATGGGATCCATTTCATCTAAAAGCGGGTCCAGGCTTTCGGATACCGCCTGGCAATCATCCAGCGTCACTCCCCCGGGCTTATCAATAAAAATCCGCAAGTACCAGCGTCCCCCTTCCCTCACATATTCCACATCTACCAGCTCTAACCCCAAGCCGGTTACCAGCGGTGTGGCCAGTTCCTCTACTGCTGCCACTACCTTGTTCTTACCCACGGCCTTTCCCCCTCCTGGCGATTGAGATTGTATCTGTATATTATAAGACGAAAGAGTGGGTGTTACCCACTCCTGTTGCTGACTAAAGGCCACGGAACATAAACCACATCAAAGTATACCACAGAAAATACGGGCTGGCAAGGGCTTTAACTGTGCCGGTGTTCCACCCGGTACACCCCGGGCAGGGATGCCAGCTGGTTCAAAACCAGAACCCGATTTACATTGGGGCGGAACTGAATGGTTACTTCCAGCAACTGGCGGTCCCCTTCAGCCATCTTCTGGACTTCAATGTTTTTCACGGCCAGGCCAACTTCATCCAGAAACGCCCCCACCCTTTGAATATCCTCGGGGGCATTACCCACCACAATGTTCAACACATCCTGATGGCGACGTTTGCGCACATAATCTTCAATGGCTCCCAAAATGACCAGGGCAAAAAGAACCAGGACAGTGCCCAGAGTAGCTGCCAGATAAAAACCCCCTCCGGCGGCCAGGCCCACACAGGCCACCACCCACAAGCTGGCGGCGGTGGTCAGCCCGCGCACCAGGGGTCCTTCCCGCAGGATGGCTCCGGCACCCAGAAAACCAATACCGCTGACCACCTGGGCGGCCACCCGGGCCGCATCACCCTTGTACTGGAAATGAAGGCCTTCGGACACCACCATGGCCAGGGCCGAACCTACACAGACCAGAATATGGGTACGAAAACCGGCCGAATAAGTGCGGACGGAAACGTAAAGCCTTTCCCGTTCCAGGCCGATCATTCCCCCCAGGATAACTGCCAGAACCAAACGTAAGATGATTTCCTTTTCCGTCAACATAATATCCATCCCCCCGCCACCACCAGACATGCCCCTACCGTTCCCGGGCTTCGGGTAAAACGTTTTGCTCTAACATCTTTTGCATCAGTTCCACCGCCTCCCGGGCCGCATGGGGCCTGCCAAGACGAGCAGCCGCCGCCGACATGTCCCAAAGACGTCCTTTATCCAGAAGACAGGCCAGGATCTCCAGGCCCAGATCCTGGACCCTGTCCACCTGCAGCGCCGCACCGGCTCGACAGAGATACTCGGTATTGCGTTCCTCCTGGCCAGGCAAAGGATCCACAATAAATATGGGTATACCTTTGGCCAGGGCTTCGGCACAACTCAACCCGCCGGCCTTACCCACCATAAGATGGGCCACCGACATAAGCTCGTGGATATTCTGGACAAAGCCGAACACCCTGGTGGGATGGCGATTGGACTCAGCCAACCGGGAAAGCCGCTGTCGCAGTTGTTCATTGCGTCCCGCAACCACCAGCAACTGACACGATACTGGGCCGTTGCCCAGGTAGTGCACTGCCTCGACCAGAGGGCCCATTCCCAGACCGCCTCCCATTACCAGCACGGTGGGCCGGAAAGGATCCAGGTTCAGCTTTTTCTGGATGCTCGAACGATCCACCGGCAGGGCAAAGGCGGGGTCGATGGGGATCCCCGTAGCGTACACCCGTTGCAGGGGAATCCCAAACTCCGCAAAGGGTTCTCTTAAATCTTCACTGGCCACCACATAAGTATCTACCTCCGGAAACACCCAAAAAGGGTGTACGGTAAAATCGGTAATGGTAGCCATAACCGGTACCCGAAAAAGTCCCTGGCTTTTCAGCCGGTCCAGGATGCCTACGGGAAAAGGATGAGTACAAACCACCAGCTGGGGGCGAGCTTGTTCCAAAAATTTCACCAGTTTGGGAGCAGTCAGTTTATTGAGTATGCGGTTGAATTCCTGCTTGGCAAACCCCGAAAGAGGTTGACCCCGTTCCACCTGGCGGTATAGATAGCCATAGACCACCGGGGTGACTTTGAGCATTTCCATATAGGTGCCCAAAATCACCTTTTCCAGAAAAGGACTGGTATAACGGAAGGTATCCAGGATAACGACTTCCGCTGCCGGATTGACCTGTTGAATTGCTTCTTTTAAGGCTTGAGCTGCCCGCATATGGCCGGTGCCGGCGGACACCGATAAAATGACCACCCGTTCCAGGATAGCCATAACCATCCCCTCTAAGCCAGAGCAATATACTCCCGGACATGCCCGGTAATCCGCTCACGCGGAACCATCCGGGTTTCCCCAGTAGCCCGGTAGCGCACCTCCAGCTCGTTGGTTTGCACTGCCTGGTTACCAACAGTAATGCGCAGGGGGTAACCAATCAGGTCCGCATCCTTAAACTTTACCCCGGCCCGTTCGGGACGATCATCCAGGGCCACTTCTACCCCATTGTCCAGCAATTCCCGGTAAACCTGTTCAGCCAGATTAAACTGCCGTTCATCCTTGTGGTTCACCGGTACCACCACCACATGGAAGGGGGCAATGGACACCGGCCAGATGATCCCGTTTTCATCGTGGTTCTGCTCGACAGCTGCCGCCATGGTCCGGGTGACACCGATGCCGTAACAACCCATGATCATAGGCCGGCTCTGACCATGCTCGTCCAGGTAGGTGGCCCCCAAAACCCGGCTGTATTTGTCTCCCAGCTTGAAGATCTGCCCTACCTCGATCCCCCGGGTTTCTTCGAGGGGTGCACCGCAGTAGGGGCAGGGATCTCCGGCCCGCACCTGGCGAATATCGGCCACCACGTGGGGAACAAAATCACGACCCGGATTTACATTGATCAGGTGAGTGTCATCCCGGTTGGCCCCGGTGACGGCATTAACCAGCAACATGACCTCTTCATCGGCCACCAGCCGGACATCTTGCAGGCCTACTGGCCCGGCGTAGCCTACCACAGCCCCGGTTATCCTTTCCACGGTGGCCCCATCCGCCAGCTCCAGGCGCAACACGTCCAGGACCTTTTGCAGCTTAACCTCGTTTACCTCCCGGTCGCCCCGCACCAGGGCCGCCACCACTCCCTTTTCCGTCTGATAGAGCAGGGTTTTGATCAGGCGGCGGGCATCCACCCCCAGGAAACCGGTTACCTGTTCCACCGTGTGCATACCGGGGGTGTGCACTTCTTCCAGGGGCCGCGGCAATTCCTCGCGGGTACCCGCATCCTGCACCGTGGTGGCGGCCCGCTCCACGTTAGCCGCATAGCCGCATGATTCATCCGGGCAAAAGACCACTAAAGCCTCCCCGGACTCAGCCAGCACCATAAATTCGTGGGTATCGTTGCCGCCAATGGCGCCGGAATCGGCTTCCACCGGGCGAAACTTCAATCCGCAGCGGGTGAACACCCTGGTATAGGCCTCGTACATTTTTTGATAGCTCTGGTCTAACCCCGCTTCGTCCCGGTCGAAGGAATAAAGATCCTTCATGATGAATTCCCTGCCCCGCAACAGGCCAAAGCGGGGACGCCGCTCATCCCGGTATTTGTTCTGGATCTGGTAAAGCAGGAGGGGCAACTGGCGGTAGGAGCTGACCTCCTGCCGCACCAGGACGGTGACAATTTCTTCATGGGTAGGGCCGAGGCAGAAATCCCGCCCGTGCCGGTCCTTCAGCCTGAACAGTTCCGGGCCGTATACGTCCCAACGGCCGGACTCCTGCCAGAGTTCTGCCGGCTGGATAATGGGCATCAAGATTTCCTGGCCGCCCTGGCGATCCATCTCTTCCCGGATGATTTGCTCGATCTTTTTGATCACCCGCCAGGCCAGGGGCAAAAAGGTATACACCCCCGCTGCCGCCTTGCGGATAAACCCAGCCCGCAGCAACAACTGGTGGCTGATTACCTCTGCTTCAGCCGGTACTTCCCGCAAAGTAGGCACAAGCAACTGACTGACACGCACTAATGTAAATCCCCCTTAACTTTCATTTCTCCGATAAAATTGTTTCCACTTCCCGCACCAGGGCGTCCACCAGGTCCGCTTCAGGGACCCGCCCGATAATTTGGCCGCCCCGGAAGAGAAGCCCGAAACCCTTTCCACCGGCAATACCCACATCGGCGTGGCTGGCCTCCCCGGGACCGTTTACCGCGCACCCCATGACGGCGATGGTTAAAGGTTTGTCCACCCAGGAAAGACGCTCCTCAACCTCCCGGGCAATACGCTCCAGGTCGATGCACGTACGCCCGCAGGTGGGACAGGAGATCAGCTCGATTCCCCGGCGGCGCAGGCCCAGGGCCTTTAAAATTTCGTAACCCACCCGGACCTCCTCCACCGGATCACCGGTAAGGGACACCCGGATGGTATCACCAATTCCCTGGGCCAGCAGCGCCCCGATCCCGACCGCTGATTTGATCGTTCCCGAACGGACGGTACCCGCTTCGGTAACCCCTACGTGAAAGGGATAATCCACTTCCCGGGACAGCAACCGGTAGGCCTCAATCATCACCGGCACATTGGATGCCTTTAAGGACACCTTGATCTCCCGGTAGTCCAGTTCTTCAAGCAGCCTGATGTGTCTCAAGGCACTTTCCACCATGGCACGGGGGGTTGGACCACCGTATTTCGCCAGCAGATCCTTTTCCAGGGAACCGGCGTTAACCCCAATGCGGATAGGGACCTTTTTCCTGCGGGCGGCATCCACTACGGCGGCCACCCGCTCCCGGCCGCCGATATTACCCGGATTAATCCGCAGCCCGTCCACACCGCTTTCCAGAGCGGCCAGGGCCAGGCGGTAGTCAAAATGAATATCGGCAACCAGCGGTATCGGACACCGGGCCTTGATTTCTTTTAATGCCCGGGCCGCCTGCTGATCTGGTACCGCCACCCGCACAATTTCACAACCAGCCCGGACCAGTCTTTTGATCTGGGCCAGTGTGGCCTGCACATCCCGGGTATCGGTGTTGGTCATGGATTGCACCGAAACCGGCGCATCTCCCCCTACCTGCACCCCGCCCAGATAGACGGGACGGGTTTTCCTGCGCTGCACGGACCTCCCCCCGTTACAACAATCCCAATATATCTTTATATGTGATTACCATGATTAAAAGCAACAACAGGCCAAAACCCACCAGGTGCACAAAGTTTTCCTTGGCCGGGTCCACGGGCCGACCCCTTAACCCTTCCAGCGCCAGGAAAAGCAACCTGCTGCCGTCCAGGGCGGGAATGGGTAAAAGGTTGAACAGGCCCAGGTTAATGCTTAAAAAGGCAGCCAGCTGCAGGAGGTAAAAGAACCCCAGCTGGACGGCGGTATGAATTTCCTGGACGATGCGCACTGGCCCGCCCACCTCGGCGGGGGCCTGGCCCGCGATCATCTTACCGATGAAGGCCAGGATCAATCCGCTAATACGTACGGTATACTCCACTCCCCGGGACAGGGCGGCAAACAAACTGAGACGGCGCAGTTCCTGGTGGGGGTAAATGCCAATTTTACCCAGTCCGTCGGCATCAACGGCTGTAACCAGGCTAAATTTTATTTTTTCTCCTTCCCGCAACACCGTCACGGTCAGGGGCTGCCCCGGATGGTTATTTACCAGATGGCTGATTTCTTCCCACCTTGTCACCGGCTGATCATTAATGGCGATCACCGTATCACCGGGCTTTAACCCCGCCCTTTCTGCCGGTTGATCGGGAACCAGTTTGCCGATGGTTGTGGTAGGAGTAGGAAAGCCCTGGAACATGAAAATAATCATCAGCAAAAGAGCAGCCAGAAAGAAATTCATCAAAGGACCGGCCGCAATAACGGCAGCCCGCTGGCCTACGGTTTTTCTCTTAAAACTCCTTTCCTCATCCTCCACTTCCTCCGCTGGATCCATCCCCGCCATACGCACAAAACCACCCAGGGGAAACAGGCGCAGGTTGTAGGTTGTTTCCCCCCGGGGAATGCTCAACAGCTTCGGACCGAACCCCACGCTGAACTCATACACCCTGATACCTACTCGCTTGGCTAGAAAGAAATGGCCCAGTTCGTGGAAAATAATAAGCAGCCCGAAGACCAGAATGGAGGCCCAGAATGTTTGCATCACCATCACCCTCTTGCTTTTTCCAGCGCTTTTTGCCGGGCCCATTGATCGGCAGCCAGAATTTCCTCTAAAACGGGCCTGGAAACAACCTCATGCTCCTCCATCACTCCGGCCACAATCTGCTGGATCCTGGTAAAACCGATACCCCCGGCCAGAAAAGCCTCTACGGCGATCTCATTGGCGGCATTGAGCACTGCCGGCATGGTCCCACCGGCGCGACCGGCAGCATAGGCCAGAGCCAGACAGGGGAAGCGTTCGGTATCCGGCGGCTCAAAGGTAAGGCCGCCCAGAGCAAACCAGTTCACCCGGGGCAATTCATTGGGCCAGCGATCGGGATAAGACAGGGCGTACTGGATGGGCAAACGCATGTCCGGCAATCCCAGCTGGGCCATGACAGAACCATCCACAAACTCCACCATCGAATGAATAATACTCTGGGGGTGTACCACCACTTCTATTTGATCATAATCCACGGCAAAAAGCCAGTGCGCCTCCAGCACTTCCAGCCCCTTATTCATCAGGGTAGCCGAATCTATGGTAATCTTCTTGCCCATACGCCAGTTGGGATGGGCCAGGGCCTGTGCTACGGTGACCCGGGATAGATCGGCAGGTTCTTTGTGGAAGGGACCTCCCGAGGCCGTGAGGATGATCTTCCCCACCCTGTTTTGGGGCTGACCGACAAGACATTGCCAGATGGCCGAGTGCTCACTGTCCACCGGTAAAATTTTGGCCCCCTTTTCCCGGGCCAGCGCCATCACCAGCTCACCGGCGGCTACCAGTGTTTCCTTATTGGCCAGGGCAATATCCAGGCCCTTTTGTAGTGCCGCCACCGTAGGAACCAGTCCCATGGTTCCCGTTAGGGCGTTTAAAACAACCCCGCTATCGATGGAAGTGGCCACTGCCACCAGGCCCTCGGAACCACAGAAAATCTCGGGCAACTCGCCTGGGACCAGATGATGTTCCAGTTCCCGGGCCTCCTCCTCCCCGGCCAGGGCCACTGCCCGCGGGTGAAATTCCCGTATTTGTTCGACCAAAAGGGGCCAGTTCCTGCCGGCGGCCAGGCCGGCAATACGCATTTTGTCGGGAAACCGCCTGATCACGTCCAGGGCCTGCCGGCCTATGGAACCAGTACTGCCGAGGATCACAATCTCTCTCATGTTAACATCCGTCTCCTGTCCTGAAAATAGCACCTGCCTGCCGTTTGCCCAGCACTCACTGTGTCCAGGTACCTGCGTAGGGATTGAAGTCGCAGTGAGTGCTGGGTTGGCAATCATCCACACCAAATAACTTTGATTGCAGTGAGTTCTGGGCTGGGCGGCCATTTTCATCCTCTGCTGGTGGCGCTGAAAGCGTCATGGGTGTTCACCTGTGATTCACGGGCTTGATGGTGCCCAGGGCGGCCTGCAGGGCGATGAGAGTCAGGGGACCCAGCACCAGCCCCAGTACCCCGATGGCCTTCAACCCCACATACATGGCCACCAGCACGGCCAGGGGATGCAACCCCAGGTTGGCCGCCACCACCCGGGCCTCCAAAGTCTGCCTTACTCCCCAGACCAAAAGGTAAAGCAAAACCAGCTTGATGCCAAAAGAAATTTGACCGGTAATAAATGACCAGATGGCCCAGGGTATATAAATCGCTGCCGGTCCCAGCACCGGGATAATATCAAAAAGTCCAATCAGTAGGCCAATAGTCAGGGAATATTTAGCTCCAATCAAATACAACCCCACAATACTCTGGATGGTGGTCAGGGTCACCAAAAAAGACTGGGCCCGCAGATAACCCAGGGAAGCTCCCAGTACCTGACGGCATACTTCCACCACCCGCTGGCCCCAGGGCTCCGGAGCCGTTTTCAACCACAATTGCATGATCAACTGGTAATCCCGGCTGATGAAGTAGGTGGCTATAAGACCGACCACAATGATTGCTATCGCATTGGGCAGGGAGGTAATTAAATGCAACAGGAAACCAGCCAAAGAACCCGCCACATGAGATAACCAGCCAGTAATAGTACCCATATTTTCCTGAATACGCCCGGTAACCAGCGGCGGTAGCTGAAAATAAAAGATTTTACCCCGTTCCACCAACCGGGTGACCTCTTCCTGCAGGGGTCCCATGTACTGGGGAAGGCGCACTGACAGTTCGGAAAGCTCAACCGCCAGGCGCAGCACCAGCATGGTTAACAATGCGCCTGCCCCACCGATGACCACCAGCATGGACAGGCCTACAGAAAGAGAACGGTTGACGCGACAACGCTGGTGAAGAAAGCGTACCATAGGCTCAATGAGTACGGCAATAATGGCGGCTAAAATAAAAGGAGTAAGTACGGTTAATATGAATTTTAAAATGACCAGTAATTCTGGAACGACGTATTTCCACGCCAGATAAAATAATAAAACAGTAGTGATCAGGATAGCTACCCGCAAAGACCTGGGCACCCGTGTCACCTCAGCTTATTATAAACATACCCACATAGTAGTATACTAAGGGAGCAGTAAAGAGCATACTATCAAAACGATCGAGAATCCCTCCGTGGCCGGGAATGATATCCCCGGCATCCTTTACCCCCGCCTGTCGCTTAAAAACCGACTCCACCAGGTCCCCGAGCAGGGCCGCCAGCCCCAAAAGCAGACCTAAAAGCAACAGGGGACCATCGGGAAGAAAAGGGTAAATGATTATAAAAGCTGCTGCCGCCAGCAGGCTACCCGCCAGACCTCCTATGGCACCTTCCACGGTCTTGCCCGGGCTCAACGCGGGAGCCAGCTGGCGCCTTCCCCACTTTTTACCGATAAAATAAGCAACAGTGTCACTGGACCAGGTGCCCACCAGTGTAAAGGTTAGCCATATCCAGCCGTCGGGTAACAATCGCAACAAGTAGATATAACTAAATAATCCTACATAAAGGATAGCCAGTAGAGTCACGGCTCCCTCCACTGGAGAGAAAGCCGGATAAAGGAATACCATGACCCCCAGAATGATAAAGAGTATAAGTGCCACTGCTCCCCCCAGAGCGGCATCCCTGTATAAATATGCATTTAAAAGCAGGAAAAGACTCCCTCCTACAGCCAGCCCGTGAAGGGGGTATAAATTTAAGCGCTGAAAAAGAGTAACTATTTCCACCGCGGCCAGCACCATTAGTAGTCCGGTGATCACTAAAAGGGACAGGTTCCCATGCCACACGGCAGCAATCAAGAGCGGAATGCCCACCAGTGCACTTAAGATTCTGTGCCTGAGCACTTTTTTTCACCTCTAATGAGGCCACCGAATCGCCGCTCCCGTCGTTGAAAATCCACCAGGGCCTGCAAAAGGTGCACACGTCGAAAATCGGGCCACATCACGGTGGTCATCCAGAATTCGGTGTAAGAAAGCTGCCACAGCAGAAAGTTGCTCACACGGTAATCACCGGAAGGTCGAATTAACAGATCTGGATCCGGCTGACCGGCGGTATAGAGATGGCCGGCAATGGTGGATTCGGTAATTTGCTCCGGCGAAAGATTTCCGGCCAATGCTTCACGTACTATAGACCGCACGGCATCCACCAGCTCGATCCGTCCACCGTAATTCAAGGCCAGGTTGAGCACCATTCGCTGGTTATTCCTGGTGCGGGAGATGGCCATATCCAGGGCCTTTTTGACGTGAGGAGGCAGGTCCTGAAGACGACCAATGGGATGAAGGCGGATATCATTGGCGCACAATTCTTCTATTTCCTTGTGCAGGTATTCCACCAGCAGATTCATCAGCACATCCACTTCATCCCTGGGGCGTTTCCAGTTTTCCGTGGAAAAGGCGTAAACGGTAAGATAACCTATACCCAGCTCGGCACAGGCACGCACCGTATCCCGCAGTGATTCTACACCGGCCCGGTGACCACAGGTTCTGGGCAAGCCCCTTTTTTGTGCCCAGCGACCGTTACCATCCATAATAATGGCCACATGGCGGGGCAAACGGCTTAAATCAAGTTGCGCCAATAGCCTTTCTTCCTTCGTACAAGTATTCCTCTTTCCGCCGTTCCGCAAAACGCGCACCAGGTTTTTGAGCAAAGGGCCCTCCCCCTCTTACCTGACCTTTTAGATATTACAACTATATTTACTAAAACAACCCCCTCCGGAAGAGGGGGTTTGATCCATTACTCTTCGATAATGGCTCCGGTAGGACAGGCCTCTAAGCAAGTACCGCAATTCTCACATTTGTCGGGATCAATTCTGTAAGTGTCACCTTCAATAATAGCTCCATTGGGGCAGGACTCCAGACAGGTCCCGCAGGCCAGACACTCATCGGTTATGCGATAGGCCAATAACTACACCTCCTTTCCCACATCTTCCCGCGCCACCGTCAATACACCCGTTTTGGGGGCAATGACGGTGAAGCGAACCACGCGCTGTGGCCCCCTGGGGTTACCCCGGGGAGAAGCTGTTGTTTCCACCTGAACCTGCCAGCCCAACCTGGCACAGATTAAGAGCGCTTCTTCTGCCTCTAAAGCCAGCACATCCGGTATTTGCTCACTCTTGACCATGACCGTATTAGACCTGCATAATCTCCTGTTCCTTATTGTTCACCAGCTGATCTATTTCCTTGATGTACTTATCCGTAAGTTTCTGAATCTCATCCTGCACACGGCGCAACTCATCCTCGGAAATTTCACCATTTTTTTGTTGCTGTTTAACCTTATCATTAAGTTCGCGGCGGATATTCCGAATGGCTACGCGCCCCTCTTCCGCCTTCTTCTTGATTACTTTCACCAGTTCCGCCCGGCGCTCCTGGGTTAACTGGGGAATAGCCAGGCGGATAACCGTACCGTCACTGGTAGGCGTGATGCCCAAATCCGATTTTAAAATAGCCCGCTCAATTTCCGGTAAAATGGATTTGTCCCAGGGTTGAATGACCAGAAGGCGCGGCTCCGGCACGGAAATAGTGGCCAGCTGGTTAATCGGGGTAGGGGTACCATAATAGGAAACCAGCACCTTATCCAGCAGGGCAGGAGTAGCGCGACCGGCCCTCAGGGAAGCAAATTCCTTTTTCACCACTTCCACAGTTTTTTTCATGTTACTTTCGGCCTCGGCTAGTTTGGCGTTAGCCAACATACTCACCCCCGACGTATGTACCTACGTTTTCTCCCAGCACCGCCCGCTTGATATTCCCCTCCTGGTTCAGGTTGAACACCACCAGGGGAATACGGTTATCCATACATAATGAAGTGGCCGTGGCATCCATCACTGCCAGCCCCTTGTTCAGAAGGTCAATATAGGTAAGCCGCTCGTAACGCCGGGCATTAGGGTTCTTTAAGGGATCGGAGTCATAAACCCCATTGACCCTCTTGGCCATGAGGATTACTTCTGCTTCTATTTCCGCCGCCCGCAAAGCAGCGGTGGTATCGGTAGAAAAATAGGGATTGCCGGTGCCTGCTGCAAAAATGACCACCCGCCCCTTTTCCAGATGCCGGATGGCCCGCCGGCGAATGTAAGGCTCGGCCACCTCCCGCATTTCGATGGCCGTCTGGACCCGGGTGTTCACTCCCTGTTTCTCCAGGGCATCCTGCAGAGCCAGTGAATTAATTACCGTGGCCAACATACCCATGTAATCGGCGGTGGCCCGGTCCATCCCTTTGGCACTGCCGGCCACGCCGCGCCAGATGTTCCCACCGCCGACCACAACAGCCACCTGTACACCCATCTGGACGAGTTCATCAATCTGGCTGGCAATGGACTTGACCACATCGGGATCTATACCATAGCCCTGGTTGCCGGCCAGAGCCTCTCCGCTCAGTTTCAATACTACACGTTTATACCTGGGCGTTTGAGCCACGGATAGTACCTCCACTTTCCCCAATTTTATTCTACAGTGCCCGGTAAAATCCTCTTCCAGGGGGCGGGAAATTTTACACCTCAACCCTTGCTGGCCGCAGCCATGACCTGCTCAGCAAAATCATCCTGCCGCCTGGCCAGGCCCTCACCCAGTTCATAACGGACAAAGCGACGAATGACTATGTTTTCTCCCATCTTGGCAATTTTCTCGTTTAACAGATCCTGCACAGTAATATCTGGATTTTTAATGAAAGGTTGCTCCAGGAGGCAAACCTCCTTAAAGAACTTATCCAACCGCCCCTGCACGATTTTTTCAATCACTTTCTCCGGTTTTCCTTCATTGGCCGCCTGGGCCGCCAGGATTTCTTTTTCCCGGGCAATAACGTGCTCCGGTACATCCTCACGCCGTACATACTCCGGCCGGGCCGCGGCCACCTGCATGGCAATGTCCCGTACAAACAGGCGGAAATCGTCGGTTTTAGCTACAAAGTCAGTTTCACAGTTTACCTCCACCAGGACGCCAATACGCCCCCCGCCGTGAATATAGGCATCTACCACACCCTCGGCAGCAATCCGTCCGGCCTTCTTGGCCGCGGCAGCCAGACCCTTCTCCCGTAAAAAGTCCACTGCCTTTTCCATATTCCCGTTAGTTTCAAGCAGGGCTTTTTTACAATCCATCATGCCGGCCCCGGTACGCTCGCGCAATTCCTTCACCATTGCTGCTGTTATTTCAGCCATAGTTTTTGTCCTGCCTCCTTTTTATCCCAGGTTTTTCCTCTAAAGTATTATCTCCATTATGTAATCTCACTAAACAAGGAGATATAGAAAAAAGCAGGGGTTCCCCGTAAGTAATACTTCTTGCGGGGCCCCCACCAAACCTCTACCATTATTGCGCTGCCGCAACCTGCTCACCCTGCCGCCCCTCTAAAACGGCATCGGCAATTTTGCTGGTGAGCAAGCGGACTGCCCTTATAGCATCGTCGTTTCCGGGAATTACATAATCGATTTCGTCGGGATCGCAGTTGGTATCCACAATGGCCACAATCGGTATCCTGAGCTTACGGGCCTCGGCCACCGCAATGCGCTCCTTGCGGGGATCAATGATAAAAAGGGCATCAGGTAATTTGCGCATATTCTTAATGCCGCCGAGAAACTTCTGCAGCCTTTCCTTTTCATGCAAGAGCTCGGCCACTTCCTTCTTCGGCAGGACGGCCAGAGTCCCGTCAGCCTCCATACGCTCCAGTTCATGCAGGCGTTCGATGCGCCGGCGAATGGTCTGGAAATTGGTCAACATGCCGCCAAGCCAGCGCTGGTTCACGTAAAACATCCCGCACCGTTCGGCTTCTTCCTTCACCGACTCCTGGGCCTGCTTTTTAGTACCCACAAAAAGAATGGTCCCCCCGTCGGCGGCAAGATTCCGCACAAAGTTATAGGCTTCTTCTATCTTACGAACGGTTTTTTGCAAATCAATAATATAAATACCGTTCCGGTCGGTAAAAATATAAGGAGCCATTTTGGGATTCCACCGCCGGGTCTGGTGCCCGAAATGCACCCCGGCCTCCAGGAGTTGCTTCATGGAAATGATCGCCACCCAAACACACCTCCTCCCCTGCTGGTTTTGTATCCTCCGCCACCCTCATCTTTCTACAAAACCCCTGACGGGGCACCCCTGTAGAAATCCGGCGGCGTGTGTAATCCACACCAGCATGTATTCTAACACAAACTATCCGCGTATGCAAGGTAGAGCACTAGGGCAAAGTAGCATAAGCTTCATCATCAAAATATAACTCTCGACCGACGGGAATTTTTCCGTTTTCCGGAACCCGCGGCTTTCCTACAGCTTCCAACCGAAAAAAGTTCGAGGTATACCAGTTAATATCCGGTACGGGCGGCCGGCCGAAGGCCTGGTTAACAAGGGGATAGTTTTTGGTCACAAACCCTTCTCTTTCCAGTTCATACTCCTGAAAATCGTGGATAATATCCGTAATTACAAAATTCATCTCCAGGATTAACTTTTGAATGGCATACCATTTATCCCTGGAAGCTTCCAGGTGAGTTAAACCGAAATAACCGGCACTACCCTTGCCCCGTAAAGACAGAACACAGCGCGATAAAAACAGGCTGATGCCCGGCAGTGTTTCCACGGGATCAATCAAAAAAGTGTCATACTGACCCTGTAACTCCCGGGGAAGGGGTTGGCGGACATCATACTTTTGTACAGAAAGATTGGTCCAACCTCTTTGCCTGGCCAGAGCATCAATAAACTCAACCAGCCGGTCGTCCACCTCTAAAACGGTTATGCGCCTGGCCATACCGGTAAGGGCGATGGCAATGCTGGTTAAATCGTCATCGCCCAAAAGAAAAATATCCTGGTTTTCCAGATCGCCCCGCTCATACATGATGGCTACCCGGGCTACGGTGCTCATTGTATCCACATACCCTTGATCAAATTCAGCAATAGCCGGTGGCCTTTGACGGGCAATATCCTTAAACTCTTCCAGTACTTGAAAAAACCTGCCCTGGAGAGTAACGGTTTTCCCTGCACAGGTGGGACAGGTCAGCGGTTGCAGAGGGAATAAACCCTGTTCATCGGCCACTTTTTTCCCCTTATCAGTAAGGTAAATATAATTATCTTCACAGCGAATTAAACCCTGTGCCATCATTTCTTCCAATACCCGGGTAAAATGGGCCAGGTGTCCATCCTGTTCCCTGATTAATTGCCAGAAAGTGCTGGATTTTGCCATCAGGGCACGGAAAATCTGTTTCTGTGTCCTGTTCAAAATCCCACCTCCGCCGGTTAATTAATTACCACCGAACCTGTAGTATAACACAGGTAACAAAAAAAGAAAATAACAGTTCTTTTTTAATTTTTAAGGAAAAGTTTGTCATCCCGGGCAGGAAAATGGTTCTAAACGTTGAATTAATTAGGTTTTGAAAAGCTATTACATAAGGGTGAATACATTTTGTTTGCGCGAAACTGGCCCCTTGTCTTGACAGCCGTTACCCTGGTCATTTTGCTTTACTCTTTGAACTTTCATATTAATATGATAATTGCCGGCGGGCAGGATACCGGACAGGCAGTAATTTTGAGTGTAGTCCTGGGGCATACCCTGTTGCTTTTAACCGCAGTAGTGCTACCCTTTGGCCTGTACAAATACAACCTGATGAAGCGAAACTGGCGAACATCCCTGGAAGAAAGCATAACAAAAAGCCAGAAGCAACACTGTACCAACGCTATTCTCGATAACATCCCCATGGCCATTATGATCGTTGATAACGAACATCGGGTCAACTATATCAACCGGGCATGGGAAAGGCTGGTGGGATACACGCGGGAAGAAATAGCAGGGAAGAATTTAGCGGAGGTACAACATTTGCTGCAAGCAAAAAAGGTAACCAGCCGTCCCCCTGCTGAAGACCCCGGATCCCCCCTGCTGTGGCGGGAAATCCAGATCATCGCTAAAAACGGCGAACAGATCCACCTCGCCCTGGAAACCAGCCCCTTCATGCAGGGCAATAGCCGGGAGGGAACCATTATTTATATCCAGGACATCAGTACTGAGGTAAAGTACGAACTCTTAAAACAAACCTCCGATGCCATTTTAGAGCGCATGGTGGGGGGTGTAATCGTTGTAGACGCCGCCGGGCGGGTGATCATGTTCAACCGGGCAGCAGAACAGATAACCGGAGTGATGGGAGCCAGGGCCATGGGCCATCCCGTGTGGGAAATTTTCCCTCACCTGGACAGAAAAAAAATGGTTACCGTCCAGGCTTTAGAAAGGGGTGAAGCCGTGGGACCGCTGGAGGTACAGCATAAATTTAACGGCAAGGATTTCTGCCTGCTGGCCAGCGCCGATGTCCTGCGGGACAGGCACGGCCGGATCAGTGGTGCGGTTACAATCTTTCACGATATTACTGAACTGCACCGCCAGCGGGAACTCCAGCACAACCAGGAAAAGCTGGTTGTGGTAGGCCAGATGGCCGCCGGCATGGCCCACGAATTGCGCAACCCCCTTACTTCCATAAAAGGATTTGCGCAGCTCCTGAGTGAACGCCTGAAAGACGCCAGAAATAAAGAATACCTGGATGTAATCATCCAGGAAGTGGATCGTACCAATGAAATCATCAGAAACTTTCTCCTGCTGGCCCGCCCCCACCCGGCCCACGGGGAAAAGGTGGACCTGAACCACCTGATCAATGAACTCTTGCCTTTTGTGGAAAGCCAGTGCCTGTTGACCGAGGTGGAGCTGGTCCGGGATCTTGCTCCGGAATTACCCTCCATCATTGCCCAACCGGACCAGCTCAAACAGGTACTGCTGCATTTAATACATAACGCCCTGCAGGCAATGGAAGAACGGCCACAGAGAATACTTACCTTGACATCCCGCTGGCTGGCCGAATCCAATGAAATCATGCTGGTGGTACGGGATACGGGTCACGGTATGTCCAGGGAGGTATTATCCAGGCTGGGCACACCCTTTTTCACCACCAAGGGTGCCGGAACCGGCCTGGGACTAACCATTTCCTACCGCATCATCGAGAACCACGGCGGAAGGATTGAGGTAAGCAGTGAAGAAGAAGCCGGCAGCGAATTCAGGATTTATTTGCCCGCACAAGGCCCCGGCCAAATTCACTGAGCCAGGCCAGAGGATCACCACTGGCACCCAGAGAATGCCACTGCAAACGGAACGGCTCGTAGCCCATTTCCGCGAAAAGTTCCCGGAAACGCTTTAGCTGTTTTTCTACCCGGGCAGCCCCACCGGCATGACGGCAGTTATTATCCCCACATGTAATCACCGCCACACCCAGAGCCCCCTCCTCCAGCGCTTTGAGCAACCAGCGGGGATCCAGGGCACCGGCTGTGGGCAGGGAAACCAGCCGGACCTGTCCCAGCCCTGGTGTCGCCGTAACCAGTTCCGGTGCCAGGCCCTGAAAATAGGCCCGCTGGCAAACAAAGACGGCAAGAGGGGGGTCAGTGAGGGAATCTACCTTGATAGCCGGCCCTTTTTCTCCCTCTAAAATTGACTCCACTTCTTCTCCCGGCAACCCTTTAATCACAATAGCCCCGGCCGGACAGGCCGCAGCACATATGCCACAACCCTGACAGGCCTCTACGGCTATGCTTGCCCGTCCTTCAACTACCGGCACACCGTAGGGGCAAACCCGCAAGCAGGTCAGGCAGGCGGCACAGCGTTCCTTAAGCACCTCCGCCCCCAAACCACAGCGCAGACAGCGTTCCGCTTCGCGCAGGGCCTGCACCTGGGGAAATGGTAGTTCCTGCAGGACAAAGGAATGCTGGCGTTGCCTGGCCGGGAGCACGGGCACTTCCTGCCTGGGTAAGGACGGCAAACGGGTGAGTACCCGGTCCGGCAACGGGCCAATGGTGGCCGTCCGGTCCGCCGGAAGAGAAACTCCCTCCAGGTAAGCCCGCACGGTTGCAGCAACCCGGTGGCCGCTGGCCACGGCTGCAACGGCGGGACCGGGACCACAGGCCACCTCCCCGCAGGCAAAGACTCCGGGCACACTGGTAGCCAGGGTATCCTGGTTCACGATAAGCTGGCCCCGTTCATTCACCGCCACCGCGCTGTCGGACAGGCATGATAGATCGGCACACTGTCCAATTGCCTGAATAATCATATCACCGGGAACAAAAGAGAGCCTGGTTTCATCAAAGGTGGGGTTAAAACAACCCCGCTCATCAAAAACGGATTGAACCCCTCTAACTTCCAAACCGCGTATGTGTCCTTCCTCCACCAGCACCCGGACAGGGCCCCACCCCGGCCAGAGCTCGATCCCTTCCTCCAGGGCCTCCGCCACTTCCCATGCGTGGGCAGGCATAATCTCCCGAAATTCCAGACAAACCACCCGTACCTCCTGAGCCCCCAGACGTACGGCGGTCCGGGCCACATCCATGGCCACATCCCCGCCTCCAATCACAATTACCCGTTTTTTAATGTTCACCGGGTGACCCAGGTTGGCCCCCTGCAGGAAAGGGAGGGCCAGCAACACATCGGAATGATCAAACCCGGGAAGGTTTAAACCACGGCTTTTAGACAGGCCCACGGCCAGGATTACCGCATCATACTCCCTGTGCAGGTCAGATAAAGTGATATCCCTTCCAATCTCCACCCCGGTACGTATTTCTACGCCGGCGGCGGCGATGCGGCCCACATCCTGCCTCACTACCTGACGGGGCAGGCGATAGGTGGGTAGGGAAGAGTAAAAGTGTCCCCCCGCCTCGGGCTGCCGCTCGAATACCGTCACGGTATAGCCGGATCTGGCCAGATCCCAGGCTGCAGTCAGCCCCGCCGGACCCGCTCCCACTACGGCCACCCGGTAAGGAAGAGACCGCCCAACTGGAGGATCAGGCGAAGAATTTTGTTGCCCGACCTTTTCCAGGGCAAACCTCTTCAACGCCCGTACCGCCAGGGGGGCATCCACCTGTCCCCGCCGGCAATGGTCTTCGCAGGGATGGGGACAAACCCAGCCACATACCGAGGCAAAAGGGTTATTGGCCCGGATGATTTTGGCGGCCCTTTCATAATCCCCTCTCGCTATGGCGGCCAGGTAACCCGGTACATCGGTATGTACCGGACAATTGGTGCTGCAGGGCGGCAACGGCGTGTTCATTATAAAACCTCCTTCTGGAACAAAACGGGTTATTCTTCTGCAGTAAAATTCAGTACATTACCGGTAAGATTCGTTATCAGCGGTTTAATTCCTTCATAACATCCTGAAAAATGCGGGAGGCCGTATATCAGTTGCCCCGGCCCAGGTTGGGCGCGGGCATAGATCATCACTCCCCAGATATTTTGTCTGCGGCCATAGTTATTAAAACCATCCACAGGAGAGTGGACGGTGAACCGCCCTCCGATATTGTACATTATGTCACGAATTTAGCCTATTACCCCCTTGCACTACAAAAGTATTTATGTTATTATACCAGCAACAGGTTATGTGCTAGTTATCACATGCACAGCCCTGGTCATTTTTTAGCCTGGCCATCAACCCGGGGGTAATGACATGATCCCGGCAGTCTTCTTCCTGATCGGCTTTGCGGGAGGATTTCTGTACCGCTTTGGCGGTCCCGCTTACCAGCTGCTTATCATCCCCCCGCTGATCACCAGCGGCCTGCCCTTACCGGCCGCCGTCGGCGGCGGTATTTTCCTCAACGCGGCCAGTAATCTTAAGGTATTATACCACCCGCAAATAACCCGGCATGCCTACAAAAGAGTGGGCATGACCATCGCGATATTATCCCTACCCTTTATCGTGACCGGCAAGCAGTTCCTCTCCCGGCTTAATGTCCTGCCGGGAGGTTCTGCAGTCCTGATTTTTTTGTTCAGCACTATTTTCGTGATCACTGCTCTCATTGCTGCCAGCCGTTATCGCCACTACCACCAATTCGGCTACGAGGATGAAAATCCACTCCCTCCAGGAGGCCTGTTCTGGAAGTATCCCCTCACGGCACCGGGACTGACATCCCCAAGGTTCATCACCATAGGCCGGGTAAGCCTGGTTAGTGGAGCCATCGGCCTTTGCACAGGCCTGGCCGGATTAAACACCCGGGCCGTACTGGAACCACTTCTGATGTACCTGATGGGTTTATCCCGCCAGCAGGCCCGCGCCACCGCTTTTTTCACCCTGTACCTGGTGGGAGCCTTCGCTGCCGTGATCTTCCTTTCCGACCTGTTCACCTTTTCCGGAGCGGAGCTCACTTTCGGCAGTCTCTGCACGGGCTATTTAACCGGTTACCTTTACGCGCGGCGTCTCGAACGGTACAAACCCCAGAATCCGGAAAAAAGCATTTTCCTGGCCTGGTGGGGGCTAAGCTCCGCCGCGGTTTTGATTGGCAGCCGGGCGGCCGGCCTGGCCTCCCTTTATACCACCGCTCTCATGTTTGGGTCAGCCCTGGTCACCATGCTGGGCTTAACCTTAATCACCCTTTACCAGGCGCGCTGGAATGAAGCTTTATCCCGCAGCAACGTGCCACAAAGCTTTAAAAGTCTATAAAGTTACTAAGGAAGGGAGGCGAGGGCGATGTCCTGGCCGGTTAATGGCAATCAATACCGGGCTAAAAAACGGTCCGCCAGGCTACCCGCCGGCTACCATCACCGGCATAACATCATCTACCTTTACGAACCCCTCCGGAATTCGCCTCTACCAGATCATCCGGGGCTGCCCCCTTTTGGAACGTGGGAAAAAAAGTTGAGCCATTCCTTCGCGGAAATTGAAATTTCCCGCGCCGTGCGGGCAGAAAAAGATGCCCGGTTTAACCGCTGGCAACTCATCTTGCCCGTGCTCACTTTGACCATCCCCACCGTCCTTTGCCTGTACGGTCTTGTGAATTATTTCATTCGCTAACATTATCGACTTTGCGGTATTGATCACAAAGCAAATCCAGGAAAGGCGGCCCCAATGCTCACGAGGCCATAACTACACCCGGTAGCAGGGCCGCCGAATGCTTTTCACACGTAGTGTCTTTCAATGTCCGCCCACAGCCAGAATGCCCGAAGCGGCCAGGACCAGCACCACCACTTCCGTAAGGACAATAAATGTATAGGGTACGTCCTTCTTACTCAGATAGGCGGGCAACAGAATCAGGTACCCCACGATGGTCAGGGAGGCCAGGAGCGCCATGCCGACAAAGTTCAGGAAATCAGCGTAACCGAGCATCTTCAGCCAGTTCCATCCGGTGGGCATGTGCGCCACCTGGACAAACTCGCTTGCCTTCATTCCCCAGTACTGGGGAAGCATGGCCGGTTCAATGTATGGTTTAACCAGTCCGGTGAAGTAAATAATATTGGTCAGGAGCAACAGGGCAATCCCCGCCCAGGATCCGTACAGGAGCACGTTAGCGTAGGCCACCTGTTCCGGCGCCACCTCCACCCGTGGTGCCGCCGGTGCTTCAACGGGCACCTCCCTGGGCACGGAAGTTTTCAACATTTCCGCTTGTGGTCTGGCCATATTTCTCCCTCCTTATATTTTGAACCTAGTTCCAGATCCCCAGACCCTTGAGCAGCGAACGCAGCCCCGCAGCCAGGAGCAATACGATCACCAGGTATTTCACGGCCTTAGGCTTGGCCGTAGCCAGCAACCGTACTCCGACAAAGGAGCCCAACATGATGCCTATGATAGATGGCACGGCGATCACGGGCAGCACCGCACCCTGGTTCAGGTACACCCAGGCCGCCGAGGTATCAGTAATGGAGAGGAGGAACTTGCTGGTGCCCACCGCCACTTTAAGAGGCGCCCCCATGAGCAGGTTCAACACCGGTACATTCGCCCATCCGGCACCCAAACCGAACATACCGGCCATGATCCCGATGGCAATAAACAAAAGGAAGCCCTGTGGTGTGCGCCATACCGACCAGTCTACGGTTTTACCCGAAGAACGTTCGTAATAGGTGCCACCTATTTTTAGATAGCGGGCCAGCCTATCACTTCCGCCCACCTGGGGAAATTCCGTGTTTTTTGAAACCACGAACAAAACGGCAATCATCACGATGGTAATCCCCAGAGCGGTCTGCACCACGTTATTAGGTAAGGCCAGCCCGATAAAGGCCCCCACCATGCTGAAGGTGGAAGCGATTAAGGCCACCGGCAGGGCAAGGCGCAGATTGGCCAGGTTAAGCTTTAAAAGCCCCGGTCCCGCCGCCAGCGCCCCGGCCAGGGCAACTAACAGGCCCGCCCCACGGACAAAGTCCAGATTAAAGGGGAAAAAGCTGCCCACGATGGGTACAAACAAAACACCGCCACCTACGCCCCCCAGCACGGCCACAATGCCCAGCACGAAAGTGGTAATGAACAGGAGCAGGGGCCACACCCACCAGGGCATTCCCGGCGTCCCGGCAGCCGCATTCACCGCCGCCGGAGCAGTGGTCACGGCGGCAGTTGCTTTGGCCGCCAGCCCGCCCCCCATAAAGGTAGTTATCCAATCAAGCATGCCTTATCCCTCCAGTATCGTTGTTAGTATGCCTGAAATTCCCGGGCACCCTCCACGCAATTGCCGGGAACCAGTCAGACAACCACCGGGACCACTCTCCCGTTATTGTTCGGATTGCTCACTTGTTTCTTACCACCCCCTCAAGTAATCTCGATACCCCCCCATCACCACAGTAAATTTCAGCCAATCATTGAATGCCCAACCGGTTAATTAATGGTTTGGTCACCGCAATAAAGCTGGCAAATTTACGCGCCGCCAGTCGGGTATCCCCCCTGCGCACAATTTCGTAGGGTAGGATTACTTTCAGCCGGTATTTGCCGGTTGCCTCCACCTTGGGCAACTCCCTTTCCAGGACCGCTCCCAGGTGTTTTTCAATTTCCGCCTTTAGTTCCAAAAGTGGTAGAAAAACCTGCTTTTTATAGCCGTCCATAACCAGGTCGATAACCAAAAGTTCCCGCCCCTGATAGGGTCCCTTCCGCGGCCGGGTCCGACCAATGCGGTAATAAATATCGTTATTACCAAAAACTTTTACACACTTCCAGGACTCGCTGATGCCCAGGTTTTGCCCGGGCAGGGTATAGGTCACGTTTATTTTTTGCTCCGCCAGGATGCGTTTGGTCTCGGCCAGCACTTCGTCCAAAAATTCGTCGAAGGTTTTTTCCTGGGGTGCAGGAGAGACAGGTTCAATTTCAGCCACTTCTTCACTCTGCAACCAGTGCTCAAACCAGTCCAGAAACTTTTTCAGTTCGCGCACCACGCCGGCCTTTTCTCCCTTATCTTCCGTGCGCTGCTGCGCAATGCTTTTCAAGAACTCCTCCTTGCGGCGATTAAAAAGCTGCACTCTCCACCATGACCCTCTCCCCTTTGTCTTAGACATCCTCACCTCACCTGACCAACCTTGCCAAAGCCAACTTCGCGAAAGGGCTTGTGCTTGTAAGCCCATGCACAAGTGAGCCGACAAAAGCTCCTCGCATTTAAGACCCGGAGAGGTTTCTTTAACCCAGCCACTGTGTTATAATAAACGCAAAGGCTTGTGAAAAAAGTTATTAACCTCCCTGTGCATTTTCCGTACCAGGCCTTCACTTCCGCAGAAAGCCGGTTTCGTCCAGTGGTCACAGGGGGCTGGTGTCTGAAAACAGACACTTCTTTAACTAACGAGATAGCTCCAAATGCGTTGTGAAGGTTATTACAAAAGGCCTGGAGCTGTCTGTTTTCAAACAGCAGGTGTTTGTTATCGGTCACCCCGGTTAAACAGGAGAAGAGGGAGAGCATGAGCAGCGTCACCTGGCGCAGTTTGCGCTTTCAAATCATGGCCATCACCGTCGTATTACTGCTGATTCCGGTTTTATTGCTGCTCTACGACCTCATCTTTGCCACCAAAAGTGAAGAAGCCATGATTTCTTCCCTGGAGGAACGCCTTGGTTCTTTACTGCACAAGCAGGTTGTTCCCGAGTTGCTGGAAACTCTGCAGAACAAACTCCGGGGCGAAAAACTGGTGAATCTGGCCCCGGAAATCCGGGCCAGTTACCTGGAGGCCAGCTTTGCCGAGGTCACCGGGCCACTGGTGCCCAACTTTCCCGGCGTGAGGTTTGGGCTTTATTTGCCGGAAAGCAAACAAATTTTTGTACAGGGTTTTTTACATGAGTACCGCCAGCTTTCTCCCCAGGAAAGCCGGGAAAGGGAAAGACGCATTTTGAATGAGGCTGATTCAGGGCTGATGGCGGTAGTGGCCAGTCAGCGTCCCCTGGCCCGGCTGACTACCAGCTTAAATGATGAAACATTTGAATATCTCACACCCGTCATGATAGATGGAAAGCTGGTGGCTGTAGCCTGGGTGGATGAACGGCTCCATCCCATCTTTGCCCAGAGTCGTTACTTCCGCCTTATTTCCCGCTACGTGACCCTTTTTGTTTTCTTTGCCTGCACCGGAGGAGTCCTGTTTCTGGTCCACAATCTGGTTAAGTCTGTCAACCAGATTAAGGAAGGGCTGGGCCATTTAGAAAAGGACTTGAACCACCTGCTTCCGGACCTGCCCGGAGAAGCCGGCCAAATTGCCCGGGCCATCAACCGCATGGCCCGCGCCATCGCCGAAAAAGAAAAGCTGGAGGAGCAGCTACACCGCTCCGAACGTCTGGCCGCGCTCGGGCGTTTGGTCACCGGCATAGCCCACGAACTGCGCAACCCCATTACCGTAGTCAAAACCACCATTCAGGTCATGGAACAGGATTTGAAAGGCATACAAGACATCAAACAATATACCGAAGTCATAAAAGAACAAATCGACCGGCAGAACAGAATCATCCAGGAGTTACTGGATTTCGGCCGGCCGACGAAAAATTTTGTCCATCCCGCGTCGGTAAATTCTCTGCTCGAAAAAGTGCTTACATTTACCACTCCCCTGCTGCGCCAGCATCAAGTACAGTTAAGTTTAGAAAAGGATCCGAACATCCCGCTGATAGAAGTGGACGGAGAGCGGATTAAACAGGTGTTTGTCAATCTAATCCTGAATGCCGTTCAGGCCATGCCCAACGGAGGCAGGTTGACCATCAAAACCTGCGCTGACAACAACCACGTATACATTCAGTTCAGCGATACCGGTCCAGGGATTGCCAGCGAGGAACTCTCGCGGATTTTCGATCCCTTTTATACCACCCGGAAAGACGGAACCGGACTGGGATTATCCATCAGTCACCAGATCATCGCCAGCCATGGTGGAAACATTGATGTGACATCCAGTGAAAAAGGAGCCACCTTTACCGTGCGTTTACCCATAATGGATCCTACAGGGGGGCAAGCCTAAACCATGGTACCAACAATCCTGATCATTGATGATGAACAACATCTTTGCTGGGCACTGGAACGGGCCATGCAACAGGAAGGTTACCATGTGCTGACCACCACTTCCGCATTCAAAGGATTGGAGTTAATTCGCGAGAGACAGCCTTCGCTGGTAATCCTGGATTTAAAAATGCCCGAGATGGACGGGATGGAGGTACTCCGTAAGGCCAGGGAAATGCAACCTCAACTACCGGTCATCATTCTCACCGCCCACGGTACCATCGAAACGGCTATTGAGGCCATGAAAATCGGGGCCGCCGACTATATCACCAAGCCCTTTGATCTGGACGAATTGAAAATAGTGATCAAACAAAACCTGGTGATCACCCAGTTGGCCAACGAGGTCAGTTTCCTGCGCTCCGAATTAACCAAAAAGTATAGTAAACTGGTAGGGAAAAGCCCGGCCATCCAGGAAGTGGTTAAACTGATCGAACGGGTGGCCGCCAGCAACGCCACCGTGTTAATTACCGGGGAAAGCGGTACCGGTAAAGAAGTGGCGGCAGTAGCCATTCACCAGAACAGCCCCCGCAGGGACGGACCTTTTATTGCCATTAACTGCGCGGCCCTGCCCGAACATTTGCTGGAAAGCGAACTCTTCGGCCATGAAAAGGGGGCCTTTACCGGAGCCACTTCCCGTAAACTGGGCCGTTTTGAACTGGCCGACCGGGGCACTATCTTTCTTGATGAGATTGCCGAAATGTCCCTTTCCATGCAGGCCAAGCTCTTGCGGGTACTTCAGGAAATGTCCTTCGAAAGGGTGGGAGGAACAGAAACTATCCATGTCGATGTACGGGTTATCGCGGCCACAAACCGCAACCTGACGGAAGCTATAGAAAAGGGGCTTTTTAGAGAGGATCTCTATTACCGCCTGAATGTGTTCCAGATCCATCTACCGCCACTAAGGGAAAGAAAGGAGGATATTCCCCTTTTAGCAAACCACTTCTTAGAAAAATTCCGCCCGAAGTACCTGGTAAACAAAATTTCCCCGGAGGCCATGGAACTGCTGTGCAATTACCACTGGCCGGGAAATATCCGCGAACTGCAAAACGTGATCGAGCGGGCAGCAATAATTTGCCAGGGCAATGAGATTTTACCCGAACACCTGCCCAAGGAGCTTCTACAAACACCCCAAAATGAAAAGGAACTGGTGATCCACTTTCCCGACGAAGGCATTTCTTTAGAACAGGTGGAAAAGGAGCTGATCGTCAAGGCCCTGCAGAAAAGCGGGGGCAATCAAACCCGTGCCGCCCAGTTACTGGGTATTACCCGTTCGGCCCTGTTATACCGGGCACAAAAATACGGTATTATCACCAGTTAATTACAGAAAGGCCACACGGGGCTCAAGCCATCCCACTTTAGACTGACTTTTCAAAACAAGCGAAAAAAGTTTTCGCGGCCGGCAGGATTTTCAGGGGTTTTTCAGAATATTTTTATAACCAGAGTTCAGCTGCATTCCCCAGGTCAGGAAAATTTTTGAGAAAGATCGGTGGGTGATCATGTCAATTGCCAGCGTCAGCATTCCTGAAACAAACCAGTTAATTACACCCCAGGGCACGGTAACCATTGAAGGACCTGTCAGCAGAGACCACCTTGCCACCCTTACGATGAATGTGGAATTGCGAAACTTTCGCAACCCTGCGCGGCAAAAAGAAGCTTTACTCATTGCTGCCGGTCAACCGGAAGGATTGGTGTATATTGCCCGGCACCAGCAAGAAATCATTGGCTATGTACTCTTTCACAAGCCCAGTGAATATACCCGGTGGAGCAGGCACCCCCGGCTGCTGGAACTGGGAGCCATTGAGGTAAGCCGGAGCTGGCAACGCCTGGGCATAGCCAAAGAATTGTTACGCCAGGCCTTCAAGAACGAGATGCTGGAAGATTACGTGGTCATCACCACCGAATTCTACTGGCACTGGGATCTCAAGGGAAGCGGGCTGGATGTCTTTGGTTACCAGCGCATGCTCACCCGGCTTTTCGGCAGTGTAGGTTTTAAACGACGCGGAACGGATGATCCGGATATTTTGGAACACCCGGCCAACATGCTGATGGTGCGTTTCGGTAAGAGGGCAAGCAAAACCCATGTGAAAGCCTTCGAAGATCTTACCTACCGGAACTCCCTGGTTGATTAGGTATTTTGCACACTTTTCCTCAGGTCTTTCAGGAGGTTAATATTACACCATATATATCTGCTCAAGGGAAAGCAGCGGCAAGGCGAACTTGTCCCGGCATTTTTTCTTGACACTGGATATATTGTGTTTTATACTTATAAGTGAAAGATTTCACATTTGCTAAACCGCCTCTCCTTTCCCCTTTATGAGCCCTTAGAAAATAAGGGCATTTTTTTCCTTGGAAGCCTGAAAGAAATTTTCTGTAGAAAATTAGAAAATTTTTCTGTAGAAAAGAAGGAGATTTTTTGTTTCTGCAGAAATATATGCCAATGAATGGCTTTTAATGGAAGCAATTGCACCAGGGACGGGGAAGTTGCAGGATGGGTGGCTGAAACCCGTGATGAGTATTATACCGACAATCTTAAATGGAGAGACAACCATGGACCAAATGCCTCTGCTGGCTTTGATTTTTCAGTCTATTCCGGAGAGTATCATCATCCTGACTTTGGGGTTAACCCTTATGGGCATAGAACTCAAATGGCAGCGGATTATTCCGGCAGCTGTACTTTCTTCACTGTGTGCCTATTACGTACGTGAACTACCCATACCCTACGGAGTACATACTTTAATCGGGATAATTGCAGTTGCTGTTCTTGTGCTTATCTTTTTTAAAACCTCTATTCCTGTTGCCATCTGTGTGGCAATGATAGGGATTGTTATCGTAGCAACAGTGGAAATGCTTCTATGTCCTTTATTATTGTTTTTCACGGGCAAAACAATCACTGAAATTTGGGAATCTAAAACCCTTCGTATTTTATTAGCCATCCCGGAACTAATTGTGCTGGCTTTAATGACCTTTTGGTGTATAAGAAAAAAGTTTTCGTTACGATCACCACACTTTTACCGTTCTAACCGAACAAAAGACCGGGAGTCTGATTAAGGATGAGCACACTATCATTTCCAAATTATTTAATGGCAGTTTTTAGTTTGGGCCAGGCATTACTTATTTGTCTTTTTACTCAGTACCTGGTTTATTTCAATGCTTCTATTCCACTGGGTTGGATAGTAATAGTTGACATAGTAATTTTTGGTAATACTGTCTTAGGGTTTATTTTATTACGAAAGTCACTGGTTTTAGAAGAACAGGACAACTTAATACGCCAACAGGCCAAACACATCCAGGACCTGGAGGAAATGATCCGCAACATCCGGGCCCAGCGCCACGACTTCATCAGCCACCTGCAGGCCGTGTACGGCATGCTGCAGTTGGGCAAGCTGGAAAGCGCCCGGGAGTACCTGGCCGAGGTGACGGGGGACATCCGCATTCTTTCCCAAACCCTGCGGCTGAGGCAGCCCGAGGTGGCCGCCCTGATCCAGCAAAAGGCGGCCCTGGCGGCCAACCGCAACATCAGCTTCGGCCTGCTCGTCGAAAGCGACCTGGGCAAGCTGACCATGCGCCCCCACAACCTGAACCGGATACTGGGCAACCTGCTGGACAACGCCATGGAAGCGGTGATGTTTTTAGCGACCAGGGACCGTTACGTCAGGATGGAAATAAGAGAAGACGAGCAAAGCTATATCCTCTCGGTAGGCAACTCCGGCCCGGAAATAAGAGAGGATATAAGGGAAAAGATTTTTGAGCCCGGCTTTTCTACCAAGGGGGAAAACAGAGGCCTGGGGCTGGCCATTGTACGGGAGATAGTGGAACAGCACGGTGGGCAGGTGCGGCTAACCTCCCCGCCCACCATCTTTACGGTAACCCTACCCAAGGCAGGTGGAGAGTGATGATCCACAACCTGGCCCAGAGAATTGCCTCCTGGCTGGGCGAAGAACTGCAGCAGGAGGAGCGGGTGGCGGTGATGGCCTACGGCCTGGAGCTGCTCCTGGGCGCAGTGGTGAAACTTGTTTGTTTTGTAACTATACCCCTGCTGCTGGGCATCTTCCCCCAGGTTGCCGCGGTAGTGCTGGCCAGTGTGGCTTTCCGCCTGGCGGCCGGGGGGGCCCACTGCACCGCCTATTACCGTTGCCTGATCGGCTCTCTAACCACCTTCACAGGCCTGGGTTTTCTGGCCCGCTGGCTGGGGGAAAGTAACGTCCCTGGTACGGAAATGGCCCTGGCTGCGGCACTTTTCGCCATTATAGTTGCCCTAATTTGGGCGCCGGCGGATACCCCGGCCAAGCCAATCACCCGGGAAGGCTACCGCCGAATGCTGAAAATAATTTCCCTGCTGGTACCCCTATGTTACCTGGCCGCGGCCTGGCTCCTCTCCCTGCGGGAGGACCTGCTGGCCGCCAGCGCCCTGGGCCTGGCTTTTCAAGCCGTTACCGTTACTCCGGCCGGCTACCGCTTTATAGAATGGCTGGACGTTTTCCTGAGCCGGCTGCACTCTATACTCATACCAGGTAAAGGAGGTGTGAACAATGCGGCTTAAGCACTGGCTCTTGGGGGTCGTAGCTACTGTGGCCATGGTAATGGCTGCTACGGGTATTTATCCCGCCAGTTGGGTTACGTGGTACCAGCCGGAGGTGCCCGAAGAGCTGCGTAAGTAAAGGTCAAGCAAAGCTAGAGAGAAAAATCTGCTGCTGTAGTGCCAGCGGTGGTCTCGTGTGTAATTTCTTGTGGACATAACCCTTAAAACATCAGCTTCGTACATAACTTCTTTATCAACAGCATAGTGCATGCGGGCGAAAGCCCGCTTTTTTATACCCCAACTACGGCCACCTCGTCCCGGTCCAGCCGCCGGCGCAGTTCCCGGGCCAGGCCGGCCAGGACGCGGTCTTCCCCGGCGGCCCTTTCAATCTGGCGCAGCAGGTCAATTTCCCGGCGCAGGATGGAAAAGATGTCCCCTTCCTGCAGGTTGGTCATGCCCAAAAGCTGGTCAAAGGTAGCCCCTTCGTACCAGGCCGCCGCCAGGGCAGCGGGCAGGGGCGACCAGAGACAAAAGTGCTCCGGAACCCCGCTCTGGAACAAAAAGCGGCGCAGTTCTTCCACTCTCTCCAGGGAGAAGGGTGGTGGGATTACCTGTTCATCCCGCCCGGGCTGGTAGTCCACCCCGGCCAGGATGGCGGCCACCTCCACCGGAGGAGACTCCAAAAGAATACCGGAGAAAACCAGCTCGGTGACCAGTATTTCCTGCACGTGCACGTAAAGGGCGAATTTCCCCCGGGGCAACAGCTCCCGGCCCTGCACATAACCCAGTTTTTCCAGGAGACCCCACACATTCTCAAAATCCCGGACGTAATCCCGGGAGTGTTTTTCCAGTTGCTTCAAACGCTTGTGCAGCAGGTGGATTCTTTCTTCCAGCCGGCGCACCTTTTTGGCCGCGTCCAGGCATACCTTGTAGCGGCACTTTTTACGTCCCTTTTGCAACAGGATTTGAATCTCCTGCCGCCGCAGCTTGCTGTCCGCGCGATTGCGGTGCTTGCTTTTCTTAAGCTGGTTCAGCTCTTTACGCAGTTTGACCCGGTAAAGTTCGCAGCAGGGCTGGCCCCGGTCGGGGCAAAAACACCGGGCCAGTTCCGCCGCCTTTTCTTCCAGCCTGTGCACTTCCTGGCGGAGCTGACGGCTTTCTTTATTGCTTTGATAGACGGATAAGTTTTTTTCCAGCAGGCAACGAATTTCTGCATCGGTTTTCCAGTGCAAAAGGCTCAGGACTGTATTGGGCGAGATGGTGAGCCTGCCCCGGACCGGTTCCACCTCGTCCTCCCGGTAAAAGCCGGTTTGTTCGGGGAAACGCTCGTCAATGCGCACGAAAACCCGCCCTACCGGATCATATCCCCGCCGGCCGGCCCGGCCCGCCATCTGGAAAAACTCCCGGTTTAAAAGGGGACGGAACTCCTGGCCGTCCCACTTGCGGCAGGCGTCAAAAACCGTACTGGCAGCGGGAAAGTTAACCCCTACAGCAAAGGTTTCCGTACAGAAAAGAACATAAATCAGCCGGGATTCATACAGTTTTTCCACCAGATCCTTGAGCAGCGGCGACAGGCCGGCATGGTGGTAGCCAATGCCCTGAAGCAGCAGGCGGCGCAGGTTCTGGCGCCGGGGACCGAAAAGGCCGGGGTTATTCTCCTCCGCTTCCTGAATCATCCACCGGACGGAACGCTTCTCCCCGGAAGTAAGAAAATCCCACTCCCGGCCCAGTTCTTCCGCCAGCAACTCGGTCCGTCCGCGGCTAAAGGCAAAATAAAGGGCCGGCAGGTAGTCCTGAATAGCTTCAATGACCTCAACGCAGGTTGGACTGGAAAATATGGCGGCCAAAGATTCATACCACCTCTAAAAATCAAATTCCTCCCGCCCGGCAGCCATCATATCGTTCCAGTAATGACGGCGCCAGCGGCGAATTTCCTGCCTTTCGGCAATTTCCATGCGGGCCTCTTCCTCATCCAGGATATCGCCCCCGGGCGCAATCCAGGAGATCTCCAGGGGAACGGCCCGGCACCTTTCTTCAATCACTTTGACCACATCTCCCCGCACCTCGGCCATCCAGGAGGCAATTTCCTGTATATTGGGTACGGTAGCGGATAAACCTAAAATCTTCATGTGGGGCGGGGCAAAGATGATGCTTTCCTCCCAGGCCGTACCCCGCTCCGGATCGTCCAGATAGTGCATTTCGTCAAAAATGACGTGGGAGGTGTGCTCCAGTTCCCCGGGGCTGGCAAAGCACCAGTTGCGAAAGATTTCCGTGGTCATGACCAGTAAGGGAGCCCTTTCATTAATAGAAAGGTCGCCGGTAATTAACCCCACCCTCTCCGGGCCGAAAAGCTGCCCGAAATCCCGGTATTTCTGGTTGGACAAAGCTTTAATGGGTGATGTATATACCGCCCCTTTACCCCCGGCTAATATATGTTCCAGCAACTTTTCAGCAATCAGGGTCTTACCGGTTCCCGTGGGAGCAGCTACCAGGACGGTATATCCATCCAGCAACGCGGCTATGGCTTCTTCCTGAAAGGGGTCCAGTTGTAAGGGTGCCGCAGGTAAAACGAACTTTGACCGGCGGCGCCGGGGCCGGCGTTTCCCCCGGACACCGGTTTCTTTTTTATTTGCCAAGACTAAACCGCCCTTTCTTTCTATTTTGCTTTCACTATGCCCATTATACACCATTAACTATTGTAATTAAAACGTTTAAATTTACTGTTCCTCGCAACCAAGATATAATAAAAAAAATGTCTTTTTAGGAGTGATCCTCCGTGAGCAAAAAAGCCCTGTTTGATTACCGGGTAAATCAGCTTCCCGATGGGCGCATCATCAGCGTGGAAGTTACCTGCTGCCGCCGGCACATTGGTGAAATGCGCTTTTTGGACGAGCAGTCCATCACCTGCCCCCACTGCGGCGTGCGTCATGTTCTATCCATCGAACACAACCACTTCCATCTCCGTGAGTACAAGGATGAATAAGGGGCGTTAAATTACTCAATAATATACGGGCGAGATCGTGGGTTTAAAGGTCTCGCTTTTTTATTTTGGATTCCCAGGGACCTGTGCGCTGGTCCAGGCTCACTCCGTGCTCCGCACCGGACTGCATCGTGGCTCGCTTCGAATCGGCTCCGGATCTCTACAGTCTCCACATGCGTTGCGTATAAATAATGCCTCAAAAGTAAAACTTATGAGGTGTGGCTATGTTCTGGCGGCGCTTGTCTCTTTTTAATTGGGATATAGTGATTACCTACCTGACCCATCAACTGCTGGTGGTTCTGGCCGGGTATTTCGCCGTTGTTTTTTTCCCCGGTCATTACGATCCCGGACAGTTTTTTGCCATTGTGGGACGGGGACTCAACCGCTGGGATGCGGGCTGGTACCTGAGAATTGCCCAGGAGGGTTATAACCCAAAATCCGCTGCCTTCTTCCCCCTTTACCCCTTGCTCATTCACCTGCTCAGCCGGCTGGGCGTGGATCCGGCAGCGGCCGGCATCTTTATATCCAATCTTTCCCTGGCCGGTATCCTGGCCATTTTTTACCGGCTGGCCAGCATGGACTATGACCCGCAAACATCCCGGCGGGCCATGTGGTATCTGGCCCTATTTCCAACCGCCTTTTACCTGTCCGCCATTTATACCGAATCCCTTTACCTTTTGCTGGTGCTGTTAACCTTTTACTTCTTGCGCCAGGGACGGTGGCTTCCGGCCGGCCTTTGCGGCATGCTGGCCGCATCCACGCGGAACATGGGGGTTTTTTTACTTTTTCCCGGGCTGTGGGAATACTGGCGTGCGACAAAAGGGAAAATAAGCAAGGACATTCTTTTTCTAGCCCTGATCCCTGTGGGGTTGCTATTTTTCATGATTTTCCTGCAGGCAGAACTGGGCAACCCCCTGGCCTTTGTCCAGGCCCAGCAATTCTGGCACCGCTCCTTTGCCTGGCCCTGGTTCAGTCTGGAGCAGGCCGTGGTGCTACTGTGGGAAAACCGGGGCTTTGGGCGTCAATTGCTGGACCTCTCCTTTACTCTGGCGGGGTTGGCGTTGTTCTTCATGTCCCTGGGTAAAGAACGCCCATCCTACACTTTATTTGCGTTTATTGGGCTTGTGGTGCCGCTTTTCTCTCCGGCGCCACACGCACCGCTATTGAGCATGCCGCGATTTGTGATGGTATTATTTCCGATTTACCTGACCCTGGCCCGGCTGGTCAAAGAAGAACGGGGGCACAATTTCATCCTGGCCCTGACTTCATCCCTGTTCTTCTTTCTCTACTTGCTTTTTGCCCGCGGGTATTGGGTCGCTTAAGACAGGGAGGTAACGCCTTTGCTTACGGTAATCATCCCTACTTACAACGAAGAACATAATATCATCCCCCTGACCAAACGCATTTGCCGGTCCCTGAAAGGAAAAGCATTTGAAATCCTGTTCGTGGACGACAGCAACGACGGAACGACTAAAGTTCTGGAAGAATTAAGCCGTGAAAACCCTCAGGTCAGGTTCATCCACCGGCAGAACCAGCGGGGTCTGGCCACGGCCGTGGTGGAGGGGTTCAGAGCGGCCAGGGGCGACGTGCTGGCGGTAATGGACGCGGATCTCCAGCACCCGCCGGAGGTCCTTCCCCGCCTGTTAGAAAGCATCGAAAAGGGAAACGACCTGGTCATTGCTTCCCGATTTATACCCGGGGGTGAAAACGGCGGCTTAACCCCCTTAAGGAGAGCAATTTCCCTGACCGCCCGCCTGATTGGCCGCCTGGCCCTGAAAAAGGTGCGTCCGATCAATGATCCCTTAAGCGGGTTTTTTATGCTGAAAAAAGAGGTAATTGAAGAAGTGAAACTCTCACCCCTGGGATGGAAGATTCTCATGGAAGTGCTGGTACGCGGTCGTTACCACCGGGCGGCGGAAGTCCCCTACATATTTGAGCGCCGCCGGGGCGATCATTCTAAAATGAGTTTGACGGAACAGATTAATTACCTGCGCCACCTGGCTCGACTGGTTTTAAGCAGTCCCGAAGATCTGCGCTTCTGGAAGTTTTGCCTGGTGGGAACAACCGGGGTGGGGGTGAACATGTTCTTCTTTCTGCTCTTTACCCGCTTACTTTACCTCGATGTAGTCCTATCCGCCCTGCTGGCGACCAGCCTGGCCATATGGGGCAATTTCCTGCTCAACGATGTTTTTACCTGGACGCAGCCCAAGGAAAACCACCTGCTGGGTCGGGCGATCAAATTTTACCTCTGTTCCGGTGCAGGTATGTTGATCAATGCAGCCGTTCTGAGCGCCCTGCACTGCTACCTCCGTATCCCGGCCGTCCTGGCCAACGGGGCAGGAATTCTCGCCTCCACGGCATGGAATTATTATGCCAGCAACCGCTGGACCTGGGCAAGCACCACTTCCCCGCTGGTCAACGAAAACCCCGATTCACAATAGGAAAATTCCTGGCAGGGTTTAACATGGGAATATTAAGCCGGAAAAAGCTGCGGAAATAACGAAACCGGACCGTTCTTGAAGAACAGTCCGGCCTTATTGGTTATGCTGTGAGCAAACCTGTAAGCCGAGTTCTGTCTTGGGTGATCATCTATCTGGGACGCCAGTTGCCTGACGCCTCTAGCGACCTTTACCCGGGGACGGAGCGGGCCACTCCATTGTCCCCCTATTCGGTCTTGCTCCAGGTGGGGTTTACCTAGCCGGCCCGTCGCCGTGGCCGCTGGTGCGCTCTTACCGCACCGTTCCACCCTTGCCCAGCACTCAGCCCAACAGCCGTAGGTGTTTTACATTGCACTTATCTGTCCATTCCCTGTCATGAGGCACCCTTTTAAACTGCTGGGCTGAGTGCTGGGCGGTCTACATTTCTGTGGCACTTTCCTTGGGGTCGCCCCCACTGGGTGTTACCCAGCACCCTGCCCT
>DYEX01000157.1 GCA_020725525.1 Desulfovirgula sp. | reverse complement strand
GGGGCCGAGGTCTCCCTGTCGCGAAGTCTGCCCCCAGGAGCAGGCAAATCCAATCCAGAAAGGAGCGAAAGCCTGGTCATGGGGAGGCCGGGTTCACAAAAACTAACAATTGTTAGGTATTGTGAGCTTTTTTGAACCAGGCTTCCATGCGCTTACGGAGGCGGCCACCGGATTTTATCCTCTTCCTTACCGTACTCATGCTATTAAGCGTGGGCATAATAATGGTTTTCAGTTCCAGTTACTACTACGCCATGTTTCCGCCCTTTAACAACCCTTTTCATTTCCTCATTCGCCAGTCCATCTGGGCCGTCATTGGCCTCACGGGTATGTTTATCATGATGAATTATGATTACTGGCTTTTAAAAAGGTGGGCGGGAGCGCTCCTGGTTTTTGCCTTTGTTCTGTTGATTGCCGTGCTTATTCCCGGGGTTGGCGTTTCCAAACTGGGAGCCCAGCGCTGGTTGAATCTGGGCCCCTTAAGTTTTCAGCCTTCGGAATTTGCCAAGCTTTGCCTGGTGGTCTTTACTGCCTGCGGCCTTTCCCGGCGGCCCGACCGGATCAATAATTTTCGCCAGGGGATGCTGCCCTACCTGATCGTTATGGGCCTGGCGGCAGGACTCATTCTCATGCAGCCGGACCTGGGTACGGCAGTTACCCTGGCCGGAACCATCGTGCTGATGCTTTTTGCGGCCGGTGCTCCCCTGGTCCATCTGGGTGTCCTGGGTGCCCTGGGGGCGGTAGCCCTGGCCCTGGCTATCTGGATGGAGCCCTACCGTATGAAGCGATTTTTAGCCTTTTTGGATCCGGAGAAAGATCCCTCCGGGTCCGGGTGGCATATTTTGAATTCCCTGATGTCCCTTGGCTCCGGTGGCCTTCTGGGTACCGGATTGGGGCAGGGCCGCCATTCCAAGTTTCTCTACCTTCCCGAGAGGCAAACGGACTTTATCTTTGCCGTGATCGGAGAAGAGCTGGGTTTTATCGGTGCCTGCCTGGTTATTTTACTGTTCATCTTGTTCATCTGGCGGGGATTGAAGGTGGCCATTACCTCCCCGGATCCCTTTGGCAGCCTCCTTGCTGCCGGCATTGTTTGCGGTGTAGGTATCCAGGCGATCATTAATATCGGTGTGGTCACCAGTTCCCTGCCGGTAACCGGCATTACCCTCCCCTTTGTCAGCTTCGGGGGAACTTCCCTGGTGTTTACCCTGCTGGGGGTGGGGGTTTTGCTGAACATATCCCGCTACAGTGCTCCCAAATGACGGGAGGTGAAGCAGTTGCATTTTGTGGTAACCGGGGGTGGTACGGGAGGACATATATACCCTGCCCTGGCCATTGCCCGGGGACTGTTAGAAAAATACCCCGGGTCTGAAGTGCTCTATATCGGTCGCGCCGGTGGTCTGGAAGCCGACCTGGTACCGAAAGCTAACCTGCCCTTCTGCTCTATCCCGCTAAGCGGCTTAAAACGCAGCCTGTCCCCGCGGAACCTGTTGGTGTTCTGGCAGGCAGCCCGGGGAATTCTTCTGGCCCGGAAAATTCTGGCCGATTTCAGACCACAGGTGGTAGTGGGTACCGGGGGCTATGTATGCGGACCGGTGGTCCTGGCCGCTGCCCTGCTGGGTATCCCCACCCTGATTCACGAGCAAAATGCCCTGCCCGGTTTGACCAACCGGTTGCTGTCCCGATTTGTCAGCCAGGTGGCCTTGACCTTTGACGAGGCCCGGCAGTATTTGCCCCGTAAAAGCCGGGTTAAGGTTACCGGGTTGCCGGTGCGTCCGGAGGTGCTCACCTGGCAGCGGAACGAGGCCAGGCGGGCGATGGGTATACCGCAGGATGTCAGGCTGGTCCTCTCCTTTGGAGGCAGTCAGGGAGCCAGGAGTATCAATCTGGCCATGATCCAGGTATGTAAGGAATTTGCAGGCCGGGACGGGATTTACATTCTCCATGTAACCGGCTCCGGTCAGTATGAGGATTTTCTGGCCCGGGCTGGAGAGGCGGGTTTAGATATAACCAAAAATGGTAATATTATCTTTGTGCCCTATCTGGACGAAATGCCCCGGGCGCTGGCAGCAGCCGACCTGGCCATCTGTCGTGCCGGAGCAGCCACCCTGGCAGAGTTGACGGTGGTGGGGTTACCAGCCATTCTCATTCCCTACCCCTATGCTGCCAATAATCACCAGGAATACAATGCCCGTTCCCTGGAAAGGGCAGGTGCCGCCCTGGTCATCCGGGACCGGGATTTAACAGGGCCTTTGCTGGCTGAAAAGCTGGCCGGGCTCCTGGCTCAGCCGGCAAAAATAAGTGCGATGGCTGAGGCCAGCCGCCGCCTGGGACGTTCCCGGGCCCTGGCCGAAATCCTTGATCTAATAGATAATCTGGTTTGGGAAAGGCAATAGCTGTTTTTCCCCGGGGAGTCAAACCGGGGGGCATGGCCGGACAAGCCCGGGAATGGCACACCTTTTGTTCCCCGGGCATAGTATATGGTGTATCGCGAAGCCATCACGATTGCCAGGAACTGTAACCGGGAAAGGAGATGAAAGTCCTTGCAGGTCATACCCAGCCGGGTACATTTTATCGGCATTGGCGGGGCTGGCATGAGTGGCCTGGCCAGCATCCTTTTAGATTCAGGTCATGAGATTAGCGGTTCGGATCTATCCTCTACGGATGCCACCCGCAGGCTGGAATCCCGGGGGGCTGTCTGCCACGTGGGGCATGCCCCCCAAAACCTTCACAATGCAGAGCTGGTTGTGGTTTCATCGGCTATCAAACCGGACAACGCCGAGTTAATGGCAGCCCGTCAAAAAGGCATACCGGTGATCCACCGGGGGGATCTGCTGGCCTGGCTGATGCAGCGGCAAAAGGGGATTGCCATTGCCGGGGCCCATGGCAAGACCACCACAACCTCCATGCTGGCCCTGGTACTGGAGAAGAGCGGGCTTGACCCGACCATTATCATTGGAGGTGAATTGAACGACATTGGCGGAAATGCCAAGTTGGGCCGGGGTGAATACCTGGTGGCCGAAGCCGATGAAAGCGACGGCTCCTTTTTGAAGCTGCACCCGCTGGCAGTGGTGGTAACCAACATTGAGGATGATCACCTGGACCATTACGGTTCGGTGGCGGAAATTAAAAAGGCCTTCCGTATATTCATGGCCAGGGTGCCGGACCATGGACTGGTTATTGCATGTAAGGATGATCCCAATGTCCGGGAGGTATTACAGGATTTAGACCGGCCGCTGGTTACTTACGGAATCGAGAGTTCCGGTGCTGACTACGTACTGCGCCATTTATCCCTGGCCGGGGGCTGCTCGCGGGGTGAAGTCTACTTCCGCAACCAGTATTTAGGCGATCTGGAGCTTTTCGTCCCGGGGCGGCATAATTTGTTAAATGCCCTGGCCGCGGTGGCCGCGGCCCGGTGGGTCGGCCTTGAATACGAAGTCATAGCCCGGATCCTGAGGGATTTCCGCGGAGCCAGGCGGCGGTTTGAGTTGCTGGGTGAGGTGGGGAAGGTGCGGGTGGTGGATGACTATGCCCACCATCCCAGTGAAATAAAGGCCACCCTGCAGGCCGCCCGCCAGATGAAGCCAGGGCGCCTGATCGTGGTCTTTCAACCGCACCGCTATACCCGCACGGTTCTGTTGAGGGAACAGTTCGGGGAGGCCTTTGGTGAAGCCGATCTGGTTATTGTGGATGAGATCTACAGCGCCGGGGAGCAGCCCATTGAAGGGGTCAATGCCCGGTTGATTGTCCAGGCCATTAAAAACCACGGCCGCCCGCCGGTAGTTTACTTGCCTACCAGAGAACAAATAATCAATTACCTGGTTGCCTCTGTCCTCCCGGGGGATTTGGTGTTAACCATGGGGGCGGGGAATATCTGGACCTGCGGTATGGAACTGGTAAAACGGTTAAGGGAGAAAACAGCATGAGTCTGGCGGCCGGTTTTAAAGAATTGAACAACCTTTTACCCGGACAGGTTAAGGCCAATGAGCCCATGGCCCGGCATACCACCTGGCGCATCGGGGGACCGGCAGATATTTTTGTGGAACCGGCGGGAGTGGCGGAACTGGCCCGGCTGGTTGGCTGGGTGCACAGCCGCGGTTTTCCCCTTTATTTTATTGGTAACGGTTCCAACCTGCTGGTGCGGGATGGTGGTATCCGCGGCATTGTGGTGAAAATAGGTCGTGCTTTCGGTCAGGTCCGGGTGGAGGGAACAACCCTTATCGCCGGGGCCGGGACAAAGCTTGGTGCGCTGGCGGCCATAGCCCGGAAGAGCGGTATCGGCGGCCTGGAATTTACCGCCGGTATTCCTGGAACGGTAGGCGGGGCAGTGGTCATGAACGCCGGTGCCAACGGTACATCCATGGCCGACCTGGTGCAGGAAGTAATACTTATGGATGCCACCGGTGAACTGGACCGCCGGCCCGCGCAGGAGCTGGGTTTCGGTTACCGCACCAGCAATTTACTGGGCAGTTCACTGGTGGTGCTGGAGGTGACCTGCCGGGGTGTGGCCCGGGACCCCGCCCTGATCCGGGCCGACATGGATAGATATCTCGCCCGCCGCCGGGCTTCCCAACCCCTATCCTACCCCAGTGCCGGCAGTGTCTTTAAAAATCCCCCCGGTAAAACCGCCGGCTGGTTAATTGAACAGGCCGGGTGTAAGGGTATGCGCCAGGGTGATGCCCAGGTATCTTTAGTGCACGCCAATTTTATTGTCAATTTGGGGAAGGCTACCGCCCGGGACGTACAAATCCTGATCCACCGGGTGCAGCAACTGGTATACGAGCGCTTCGGGATAACTCTAAATTTAGAGGTACAGGTTCTCGGTGAGGATTGAGGCGGGGGGGTGACAGCATGGTCAGGTTTTTCATTACAGGCGGTAATCCCCTGCGGGGCACCGTGCGGGTCAGCGGCAGCAAAAACGCCACCCTGCCTGTTCTGGCCGCCTGTCTGTTGCACGGGGCACCCAATGTAATCCACCAGGTGCCCGCACTGAAAGACGTATCTACCATGTGCGATGTCCTGGAGTACCTGGGGGCCAGGGTTAACCGGGAAGGCGACTCCATCAAGGTTGACGCCACCCATATACAATGTCTGGAAGTAGGGGAAGACTTAATGCGCCGGATGCGGGCGTCCAACCTGGTGCTGGGGCCTCTGCTGGGGCGTTTTCGCCGGGCGCGCATTTCCTATCCGGGAGGATGCAACATCGGTTCCCGGCCCATGAACCTGCACTTAAAGGGGCTAAAAGCCCTGGGGGGCAGGATTGAGGAAAAGTTTGGCTATATTACCGTGGAATCGGATCAACTGGTGGGTGCCGAAATCCACCTGGATGTGCCCAGTGTGGGAGCTACCGAAAACATCATGATGGCCGCCGTGCTGGCGAAAGGAACTACCATCATTCGCAATGCGGCCAAAGAGCCGGAAATTGTCGACCTGCAGAACTTTTTAAACCGGATGGGAGCACGCGTTAAGGGAGCGGGTACGGATGTGATTCGCATCGAAGGGGTAAAACACCTCTATTCGGTGGAGCATGCGGTTATTCCAGATCGCATTGAGGCAGGGACCCACCTGGTGGCCGCCGCCATTACCGGTGGAGATGTTACGGTAACCAATGTTATACCCGAGCATGTGGAACCTGTGCTGGCCAAATTAAGGGAAATGGGGCTCCTGGTGGAGACTGGCGATGAATATGTGCGGGTGGCAGCGCGGGGGAGGCCGCAGGCGGTAGATATCAAAACTCTGCCTCATCCGGGCTTTCCCACCGATATGCAACCCCAGATGATGGCCCTGGCTTCCCTGGCCGAAGGGACCAGTGTGATTACCGAAACCGTCTTTGAAAACCGTTTTAAACATGTCAGTGAACTGCGGCGGATGGGCGCAGACATCAAGGTGGAGGGGCAGACGGCCATAGTAAAGGGAGTAGAAAGACTGACCGGAGCCCCGGTGATGTCCATGGATTTGCGGGCTGGGGCTGCCCTGGTCCTGGCGGCCCTGGCTGCCGAAAACGGTACCGTGCTTGAGGGCGTGGAACACATCGACCGG
>DYEX01000156.1 GCA_020725525.1 Desulfovirgula sp. | reverse complement strand
TACGATTGCCCTGCCGGAAGGGGTAGAGATGGTCATGCCTGGGGACAACGTTCGTCTGGAGATCAAGCTGATCACCCCCATTGCCATTGAAGAAGGGCTGCGCTTTGCCATCCGGGAAGGTGGCCGGACCGTCGGCGCCGGGGTGGTTACCTCGATTATCGAGTAGCCGGCTGGAACGAGAAGTGAGAAGTGGAAGGTGGGATTGGCTAAAGAACATCCCACATCCCACTTCTCATATTTACGAAAACCCCTTATGCAGGGGTTGAAAGGAGGTAGACCTTTGAAAAAGCAAAAAATCCGCATCCGGCTGAAGGCCTACGATCACCACATGCTGGATCAGTCGGCCCAGAAAATAGTCGAAACCGCCCGGCGTACGGGCGCCCAGGTAGCCGGTCCGATTCCTTTACCCACGGAGAAAAATATTTACACCATTTTACGTTCACCCCACGTCAACAAGGACTCGCGTGAGCAGTTTGAGATACGCACGCACAAGCGCTTGATTGATATCCTGGAACCCACGCCTAAAACCGTGGATGCTTTAATGCGCCTGGATCTGCCTGCCGGGGTGGACATTGAAATCAAGCTTTAGGATTAGGAGGTGCAAAGGACCATGCCCAAGGGCATCCTCGGCCGTAAAGTCGGCATGACCCAGATATTCAACGATGCCGGGCAGGCCATTCCCGTTACGGTCATCGAAGCCGGTCCCTGCATAGTGGTGCAAAAGAAGACCCCCGAGCGGGACGGATACAGCGCGATTCAGCTGGGCTTTGGCGAAAAGCCCGAGCGTTTGGTGAATAAACCCTTAAAGGGGCATTTTGCTAAAGCCGGCGTGCGGCCTTTGCGTTTTTTGCGGGAATTGCGCGTGGAAAATGTGGAAGATTACCAGGTGGGTCAGGAAATTAAGGCCGACGTCTTTGCCATTGGTGAAAGGGTGGATGTGGTCGGCACATCCAGGGGGCGTGGATTTGCCGGCGGCATTAAGCGCCACGGCTTTCACCGGGGGCCCATGGCCCACGGTTCCAAGTACCACCGCCGGCCAGGCTCCCTGGGGGCCAAAGGTCCGGCCCGGGTTTTCAAGGGAAGAAAGTTACCCGGACATTACGGTGTGGAGCGGGTAACGGTGCAGAACCTGGAAGTAGTGCGGGTGGACCCCCAGAGAAATCTGCTGGCCGTGAAAGGAGCTGTCCCTGGCCCTCGAGGCGGTCTCTTGCTGGTTAAGGAAACCGTTAAGGCCCGCTAGTAACCAGGCACCGGAAGGAGGAAGCGTTATGCCTACAGTTGCTCTGTACAATACCAACGGGGACCAGGTGGGGGAAATTCACTTACGGGACGATGTTTTCGGCATTCCCGTGCATATGTCCGTGCTGCACGATGCCGTAGTCTGGCAGCTGGCCGGACGCCGTCTGGGTACCCACGATACCAAGACCCGTGCCGAGGTTCGCGGCGGCGGGCGCAAGCCCTGGCGCCAGAAGGGTACCGGCCGTGCCCGCCACGGCAGCATCCGTTCCCCGATCTGGCGGAAAGGCGGCATCGTTTTTGGTCCCCATCCCCGGGACTACAGTTACCGGTTGCCCCGCAAGGTGCGGCGTCTGGCGCTGAAGTCCGCCCTGTCGGCCAAGGTGCAGGACGGCAAGATAGTGGTCCTGGAGGACCTGAAGTTGGAACAGCCCCGCACCAGGGATATGGTGCGCATTCTGGGGAACCTCAAGGTAAATGACAAGGCCCTGGTGGTTACTGCCGGCCGGGAGGAAAACGTGATCAAGTCGGCCCGGAATATCCCCGGCATTAAACCCATGGCGGCTGATGGTCTTAATGTATACGACCTTTTGGCCCACAATACGCTGGTCATAACAAAGGACGCGGTGGCCAGGGTCCAGGAGGTGCTGGCCCAGTGAAGAATCCCCGGGATATTTTAAAGCGCCCGGTAATTACGGAGAAGAGCATGTCCCTGCTGGCCGACAACAAGTATACTTTTATCGTCGATCCCCATGCCAACAAGGTGGAAATCAAGAGAGCGGTAGAAGAACTGTTCAAGGTGAAGGTGGAAAAGGTAAACACCATGCGGGTTAAAGGGAAAACAAAACGGGTGCGGAATGTCGTTGGTCGCCGCCCCGACGTCAAGAAAGCCATCGTCACCCTGCGAAAAGGGGATAAAATCGAACTCTTTGAGGGTGTGTAAAACTTCCCTCCCCCCGATTTGGGTGCGCGGACGGTTTATTCTGGAAGGAGGGAAACCAGTTGGGTATTAAAAAATTCAAACCGACATCTCCCGGGCGGCGGTTTGTGACCGTATCTACTTTTGAAGAGATTACCAAAACCGAACCGGAAAAATCCTTGCTGGCGCCGCTGAAGAAAAAGGCCGGCCGCAATTTCCAGGGCAGGATTACCGTAAGGCACCGGGGCGGCGGTCACAAGCGCATGTACCGGATCATTGACTTCAAGCGGAATAAGGACGGCATCCCGGCCAGGGTAGCCAGCATTGAATACGATCCCAACCGTTCGGCCCGTATTGCCCTGTTGCACTATGCCGACGGGGAAAAGCGCTACATCCTGGCTCCCGTGGGCCTGGAAGTGGGCATGACGGTAGTCTCCGGTCCCGATGCCGACATCAAGGTGGGTAACACGCTGCCCCTGCGGAATATCCCGGTGGGTACCCTGGTGCACAACCTGGAGCTCTATCCCGGCGGCGGCGGCCAGCTGGTGCGCTCGGCGGGTGCGGCGGCCCAGGTTATGGCCAAGGAAGGGAAGTACGCCCACATTCGTATGCCCTCGGGTGAAATGCGCCTGCTCCTTTTGGATTGCCGGGCGACCATCGGCCAGGTGGGTAATGTGGAGCATGAAAACATCACCATCGGTAAAGCCGGCCGCTCACGCTGGCTGGGCATCAGGCCGACCGTGCGCGGTGTGGTCATGAACCCGGTGGATCACCCCCACGGCGGCGGTGAAGGCCGTTCCCCCATTGGCCGTCACCCGGTTACTCCCTGGGGCAAGCCGGCCCTGGGTGCGCGTACGCGGAGGAAGAAACCCAGCGATCGCCTGATCATCAAGAGAAGGGCGAGGTAATCCGGAAATCCGGGTAGCTGCCGAAAGGAGGTAGGTGAAAAGGTTATGGGACGTTCTTTAAAAAAGGGCCCCTACTGTGACCCCAAGCTTTTGAAAAAAATAGAGGAAATGAACGCCAGGGGTGAAAAGCGGGTCATCAAGACCTGGTCCCGCCGTTCAACCATTTTCCCGCAGATGATCGGTCATACTATTGCCGTACACGACGGCCGGAAACACGTTCCCATATATATTACCGAAGACATGGTGGGGCATAAGCTGGGTGAGTTTGCTCCCACCCGGTTGTTCCGGGGCCACGGTGCCCACACCGAAAGATCTACGGCCCTGAAGTAATCACAAGGAGGGTTTGGGATGGAAGCCAGAGCAGTGGCCAGGTACGTGCGCATTTCGCCCCGCAAGGTACGCCAGGTGGTGGATCTCATCCGGGGTAAGGATGTGCGTGAGGCACTGGCCATCCTGAGGTTTACGCCTAAAAGGGCCGCGGTTCCGGTGGCCAAGGTAATCAAATCGGCTGCGGCCAACGCCGAACACAACTATGATATGAATCCGGATAATCTCTATATTGCGGCGGCTTATGTGGACCAGGGTCCCACCTGGAAACGTTACCAGGCCCGGGCCATGGGCCGGGCGGATTTGCTGCGCAGGCGGACCAGCCACATCACCGTGGTGGTCAAGGAAAAGGAATAGAAAAGGAGGAGTAGTGTGGGCCAGAAGGTACATCCCAAAGGATTGCGCATTGGCATTATCAAAGACTGGGACGCCAAATGGTTTGCCGATAAGAAGAATTTTGCCAGCCTGCTTTTAGAAGATGTAAAGATCCGCAGATATATCAAGCAAAAGCTTTATGCCGCCGGCATCTCCCGCATCGCCATTGAACGGGCGGCCAACCGCATCCGCATCAGCATTTATACGGCCAAGCCGGGGATTGTCATTGGCCGGGGCGGTGCGGAAGTGGAAAACCTGCGCCGGGAACTGGAAAAAATGACGGGCAAGCAGGTCCATGTGAACATCGTGGAAATTAAGGTGCCCGAACTGGATGCCCAGCTGGTGGCGGAAAACGTGGCCGCCCAGATTGAAAAGCGGGTTGCCTTCAGGCGGGCCATGAAACAGGCCGTGTCGCGGGCCATGAAGATGGGCGCTAAAGGGATCAAGGTTTCCGTCAGTGGCCGGCTGGCCGGAGCGGAAATTGCCCGCACCGAGTGGTACAGCGAGGGCAAGGTACCCCTGCACACCCTGCGGGCGGATATCGATTACGGCTTTGCCGAAGCGGATACCACTTACGGCAAGATCGGCATAAAGGTATGGATTTATAAGGGAGAAGTGCTGCCGGAGGCCAAGGCTGTGGCCGGCCAGGGAGGAGAGAAGGCCTATGCTCATGCCCAAGAGGGTTAAATATCGTAAACAGCACCGGGTAAGAAATCTGAGCGGCAGGGCCAAGGGGGGCACGGAGGTACACTTTGGTGAGTACGGGCTGATGGCCCTGGAGCCGGCCTGGATTACCAGCCGTCAAATTGAAGCGGCCCGTATTGCCATGACCCGTTACATTCGCCGGGGCGGGAAGGTGTGGATCAGAATATTTCCCGACAGGCCGATAACCGCCAAGCCTGCCGAAACCCGGATGGGTAGCGGGAAAGGTGCTCCCGAATACTGGGTGGCGGTCGTCAAACCCGGGCGGATACTGTTTGAACTGGCCGGTATTGACGAGGAGGTGGCCCGGGAGGCCATGCGCCTAGCGTCTCACAAGTTACCCATCAAAACAAAGTTTGTCAAACGTGGGAGTGAGGCAAATGAAGGCTAAGGATTTGCGGGAACTGTCCGATGAGGAGCTGGTCAAGAAGCTGGACGATTCCAAGGACGAACTCTTCAAGCTGCGGTTCCAACTGGCTACCAACCAGCTGGATAACCCCATGAAAATCAGGGAAGTGCGCCGGAACATTGCCCGTTTGAAGACTGTGCTCCGGGAGCGGGAGCTGGGCATCCGGCGGGCCTAACGAAAGGGGAGTAACAAGGTGGAAGGTCGTAATCAGCGCAAAGTCCGGACGGGCCGCGTGGTTAGCGATAAAATGGACAAAACGGTAGTGGTGGCGGTGGAAACCCTGGTGCGGCACCCGCTCTACCAGCGCACCATCCGCAAAACAAAGAAATTCAAAGCCCATGACGAGGAAAATGCCTGTCGCGTCGGCGATAAGGTGCGCATTATGGAAACCCGGCCCCTTTCGAAAGAAAAACGCTGGCGGGTGGTTGAAATCCTGGAACGGGCTGAGCGGATTTAAAAAACCCTTGTGAAGGGAGGTAAAAGCCGATGATCCAGGTACAATCCATGCTCAACGTCGCCGACAACACCGGTGCCCGCCGCTTGATGTGCATTCGCGTGCTCGGCGGCAGCATGCGCCGTTATGCCAGTTTGGGAGATGAAATCATTTGTTCCGTCAAGGAGGCTACGCCCGGAGGCGTTGTAAAGAAAGGCGATGTGGTGCGGGCGGTGGTTGTGCGGACCAACAAGGAAGTGCGCCGCCCGGACGGTTCATACATTAAATTTGACGAAAACGCGGCGGTGATTATCAAGGACGACAAGAGCCCCCGGGGCACCCGTATCTTTGGACCGGTGGCCCGGGAATTACGGGAGCGGGACTTCATGAAGATTATTTCCCTGGCTCCGGAGGTAATTTAGCCGGGGAAGCTGGAGGTGGGTCAAGATGCCCAAGTTACACGTGCGCAAAGGCGATACGGTGCTGGTGTTGACCGGCAAATATGCCGGCAAAAGAGGCAAGGTGCTGGCGGCATTACCAGCTGAAGGGCGGGTAATTGTTGAAGGTGTAAACATAGTGAAGCGCCATACCAGACCCAGCGCGCGCCTGCCCCAGGGAGGTATTGTGGAGAAGGAAGCGCCCATCCATGCCTCCAACGTCATGCTGGTCTGCAATAAATGTAACAGACCTACCCGCATAGCCAAAAAGTTTTTAGAAGACGGCAAAAAGGTGCGGGTATGTAAAAAATGCGGGGAAGAACTAGGCTAAAGGCAGGTGAAGAAACGTGCCGAGACTTAAAGATAAATATAGAAACGAAGTAGTTAAGGCCATGATGCAGAAATTTGGCTATAAAAATGTTATGCAGGTGCCCAGGCTGGAAAAGGTGGTCATCAACATGGGTGTGGGCGAGGCCACCCATAACAGTAAAGCCATGGATGCGGCGGTCAGCGATCTGGCCACTATCACCGGCCAGCGTCCGGTGATCACCAGGGCCAAAAAATCCATTGCCGCCTTTAAGGTGCGCCAGGGGATGACCGTGGGTTGCAAGGTGACCCTGCGGGGAGACCGCATGTATGAGTTTATCGACAAGCTTTTCAACGTGGCTCTCCCCAGGGTGCGGGACTTCCGGGGGGTTTCTCCCAGGTCCTTTGACGGTCGCGGTAATTACAGCCTGGGCATCCGGGAGCAGTTAATTTTCCCGGAAATCGAATATGACAAAATCGACAAGGTACGGGGAATGGACATTATTTTTGTGACCACGGCCAAAACCGATGAGGAAGCGCGGGAACTTTTGCGCCTGCTGGGCATGCCCTTTGCAGCTGCATAGTAATGATTTTTCAAAAAAACTTGAAACCCGCAGGTAAGGGGGGAAGATGGTGGCCAAAAAGTCAATGATCGCCAAGGCAATGCGCGAACCCAAATTCAAGGTACGCCAGCACAACCGCTGCAAGCTCTGCGGTCGTCCCCGGGCGTACATGCGCAAGTTCGGCATTTGCCGCATCTGTTTCCGGGTGCTTGCCTACCGCGGCGAGATTCCCGGCGTTCGTAAGGCCAGCTGGTAAAGAGGAAGGGGGTAGTTGCCATGGTCATGACTGACCCAATCGCGGATTTTCTGACCCGTATTCGCAATGCCAATACGGTTTATCTTGATAAAGTGGAGGCCCCTGCTTCCCGCTTGAAAAAGGCCATTGCCGAAATTCTCAAGGAAGAGGGCCTGATTAAGGATTACGAAATAATTGACGACGGCAAGCAGGGCATCATCCGCGTATATTTGAAGTACGGCCCTGACAAAAAGCGGGTAATTACCGGATTGAAACGGATCTCCAGGCCGGGACTACGGGTCTATGCCCGTAAGGATTCTATCCCGAAGGTGCTGGGTGGCCTGGGCATTGCCATCCTGTCCACTTCCAAGGGCATTATGACCGATAAGCAGGCCCGGAAACTGGGTGTAGGCGGCGAAGTAATCTGCTACGTATGGTAGGAGGAGGGAAGGCTTGTGTCCAGGATTGGCAAAAAGCCCATTACCCTGCCCCAGGGGGTTGATGTGCAAATAGAAGGCAATACCGTGCGCATAAAGGGGCCCAAGGGCCAGCTGGAGCGGGAATTCCACCGGGATATGCGCATCCGTCTGGACGAGGAGGGCCGTCTGGTGGTGGAACGTCCTTCGGACGAGAAGCTCCACCGGTCCCTGCATGGTTTGACCCGCACCCTGCTGTTCAATATGGTGGAAGGAGTGACCAGGGGGTTTGCAAAAACCCTGGAACTGGTCGGCGTGGGTTACCGGGCCACCAAGCAGGGTAACAAACTGGTGCTGTCGGTGGGTTACTCCCACCCGGTAGAGATTGTACCCCCGCCGGGATTGGAAATAGAAGTCCCCGCGCCAACCAAAATCGTGGTCAAGGGAACGGATAAAGAAAAGGTCGGTGCCCTGGCTGCGGTTATTCGCGGCGTACGGGAACCGGAACCCTACAAGGGCAAGGGTATCAGGTACGAAAACGAACAAATCCGGCGTAAGGCCGGTAAGGCTGGCGGTAAAGGTAAGAAGTAGGGAGGCTTGATTGCTTTGATTAACAAACCGGATCGCAAGGCGTTGCGGGCCAGGAGACATTTACGGGTACGCAAAAAGATCTCTGGTACCGCCCAGCGCCCCAGGTTGAATGTCTTCCGGAGCTTAAAGCACATGTATGCCCAGATTATTGATGACGAACGGGGAATCACCCTGGTCAGCGCATCGACCCTTTCCCCCGAATTGAGGGAGCAGTTCAAAGCAGGTGGCAACAAGGAAGCAGCTGCCGCGGTAGGCCGTTTGGTGGCCCGGAAAGCCCTGGAGCGCGGGATTAAAAAAGTGGTGTTTGACCGGGCCGGGTATATTTATCACGGCCGGGTGAAGGCTTTAGCCGAGGCCGCCCGGGAAGCCGGTCTGGAATTCTAGGAATGAAGGAGGGAAACGGGTGACCAGGATTGACGCCAGTAAGCTTGAGCTTACCGAGAAAGTAGTTTCCATTAACCGCGTGGCCAAGGTGGTCAAAGGTGGACGGCGCTTTAGTTTTTCGGCCCTGGTAGTGGTAGGCGATGGCAACGGCCGGGTCGGTGCCGGACTGGGCAAGGCCGGCGAGGTGCCCGAGGCCATTCGCAAGGGCATTGAAGATGCCAAGAAAAACATGATTCAGGTGCCCCTATCGGGTACCACCATTCCCCATGAAGTAATTGGTGAGTTTGGTGCGGGCAAGGTGCTTCTCAAACCGGCCGCTCCCGGTACCGGGGTAATTGCCGGCGGCCCCGTGCGGGCGATTTTGGAGTGTGCCGGGATCCGGGACATCCTCACCAAGTCCCTGGGTTCGCACAATGCCAACAACATGGTTCATGCCACCATGGTGGCTTTGAAGAGCCTGAAGACCCCGGAAGAGGTGGCCCGGCTGCGGGGTAAAACGGTGGAAGAATTACTGGGGTAAGGGGGTAAGAATATGGCCAAGTTGAAGATTACCCTGATCAGAAGCCTCATCGGCCGCCCCGAAGACCAGCGCGTAACCGTACGTACTCTGGGCTTGCGCAAACTGTACAGTTCGGTGGTTCAAGAGGATACTCCTCAGATAAGGGGCATGATCAATAAAGTATCTCACCTGGTCAAGGTCGAGGAAATATAAGAACAGGTACCTGCGGCCTGTGACCAGCAGCCAACTGGAGGTGTGATTGTGGTTCAACTGCACGACCTGCGTCCCAACCCGGGGGCGCGTACCAAGCCAACCCGCAAGGGACAGGGTATCGGTTCCGGGTTAGGCAAGACAGCCGGCCGGGGGCATAAGGGTCAAAAGGCGCGCTCCGGCGGCGGGGTAAGGCCCGGTTTTGAAGGGGGCCAGATGCCCTTGCAGCGGCGCGTACCCAAGCGGGGTTTTACCAATGCGCCCTTTAAGAAGGAGATGGTGGCCGTAAATATTGATGTTTTAAACCGTTTTGAAGATGGTGCGGTGGTAACGCCGGAAATACTCCTGTCGGAACGGGTAATCAAAAAGCTGGGTGATGGGGTGAAGATCCTGGGCGGCGGACAGCTGGAAAAGGCGCTCACCGTGCGTGCCCACGCCTTCAGCAAATCAGCAGTGGAAAAGATTGAAGCTGCCGGCGGCAAAGCTGAGGTGATCTAGGTGCTGAACAGCCTCAAAAGTGCCGTCAAAATTGATGAGTTGCGTACGAAACTTCTTTTTACCCTGGCCATGCTCTTTGTTTTTCGCATTGGCGCCCATATTCCCGTACCGGGGGTCAATGCCGAGGTTTTTGCGGAACTGATCCAAACCGGCGTACTTTTCGGTTTCTTTGACGTGATTTCCGGCGGGGCCTTTAAAAATTTTTCCATCTTTGCCATGAGTATTACCCCCTATATTAACGCTTCCATCATCATGCAGCTCCTGACGGTGGTCATTCCCTCCCTGGAGCGGCTGGCCAAGGAAGGGGAAGAGGGGCGGAAAAGAATCGTCCAGTACACGCGCTATCTCACCGTGGTGCTGGCTTTTATCCAGGCCATCGGGATCAGCGTGGCCCTGCGGAACCAGCACGTGCTGGTCAGCCCGACTGTTGGGCATTACCTCCTGGTGGCCCTGACCCTGACAGCCGGGACGGCCTTCCTGATGTGGATCGGGGAACAAATCACCGAAAAGGGCATTGGTAACGGCATCTCCTTGTTGATCTTTGCCGGTATTGTCTCCCGGGTGCCGGCGGGTGTGGTGCGGGTGGTGGAATACCTGCAGGCCGGGACAATCAACATTTTAAGCGTACTTTTGCTCGTGGTCATTGGCGCCCTGGTTATTGCCGCCATTGTGGCCGTAAACGAAGGACAGCGGCGTATACCCGTGCAGTATGCCAAGCGCGTGGTGGGACGCCGGGTTTACGGGGGGCAGGCTACCCACCTGCCGTTAAGGGTAAACCAGGCCGGCGTCATTCCGGTGATCTTTGCTTCATCGATTATGATGTTTCCGGAACAGATTGCCCGCTGGTTCAGTAACACCTGGTTCGGCAACTGGTACGTCACCTTTTTTGCCTGGGGTACGGCACTGCATACCGTCATTTACGCCCTGCTGGTAATTGGTTTTACCTACTTCTACACGGCAGTGATCATGAACCCGGTGGATATTGCTGAAAACATAAAGAAGTACGGCGGCTTTATCCCGGGTATCCGGCCCGGACGCCCCACGGCGGAGTACATCAGCCGGGTCATGAGCCGGGTAACCCTGGCAGGTGCCATTTTCCTGGCCTTAATTGCCATCCTGCCGAACTTTATCCTGCTGGCTACCCGTATCCCCAACATTTACTTTGGCGGTACGGCTCTGTTAATTGTGGTCGGGGTGGCCCTGGATACCATGAAGCAGGTTGAATCCCACATGTTGATGCGTAGCTACCAGGGTTTTATCAGGTAGGGAGATGACCTTTCAATGATTATCATTAAATCGCAGCGGGAACTGCGCTACATGCGCGATGCCGGCCGCGTGGTGGCGGGTGTCCTGGGCGAGCTCTCCCGGGCCATTAAACCGGGGGTGACCACCGGAGAACTGGACCGGCTGGCTGAGGACTTTATCCTGGCCCGGGGTGCCAGGCCCGCGTTCAAGGGCCTCTATGGTTTTCCGGCCAGCATCTGCACTTCGGTCAATGAGCAGGTGGTGCACGGTATTCCCGGTTTAAGAAAACTGGAAAGTGGAGATATTATCAGTATTGATGTCGGGGCGGAAATAAATGGATATTATGGGGACAGTGCGGCCACCTTTCCGGTAGGTGAGGTTTCCCCGGAGGCAAAAAAATTACTGCAGGTAACCGAGGAAGCTTTGTATGAAGGAATTCGCTTTGCCCGGCAGGGTAACCGGTTGTCGGACATTTCCCATGCCGTACAGAGTTATGTGGAAAAAAACGGGTTCTCTGTGGTCCGGGACTACGTGGGCCACGGTATCGGCCGGAGCATGCATGAGGAGCCACAGGTCCCCAACTTCGGAAAACCGGGGCGCGGTCCCAGGCTGAAGGCGGGAATGACTTTAGCCATTGAACCGATGGTCAATGCGGGTACCCATGAAGTGTGCACCCTTGGGGACAACTGGACGGTAGTAACCAGGGATTCCAGGTTATCGGCCCATTTTGAACACACCATTGCCATCACCGATGGAGAACCGGAGATCCTTACCCGGTTGTAACTGGAGGTGGTCCCGGTGCAGGATTATTTCACGCCGGGCCGGCTGGTAAGTTCCACTGCCGGCCGGGACAGCGGCAAGTATTACCTCATTCTCGAGCGAGTCAACGAGACAAGGGTACGGGTGGTTAATGGGACAGACCGCAAGGTTAGCGGGCCGAAGTTAAAAAATACCAGGCATTTAAAGGTTTATCCGCTGGTGGCCGGTGAAATTGCCCATAAGGTCAGCACCGGGCAGCGGGTTACCGATCTGGATGTCCGCAGGGCCCTGCAAGAACTGCTGGCTCACTACGGGCAGGCAACACCTGCAGATAACAAGCCATCGGATGGAAAACTGGAGCAGAGCTAAACCAGCTCCGGAAAGGAGGTTGGCTAAAGCCCATGTCCAAACAGGAGAAGGATGTTATTGAAGTTGAGGGCACTGTGATTGAGCCACTTCCCAATGCCATGTTCCGTGTCGAACTGCAGAACGGCCATAAAGTTTTAGCTCACGTTTCGGGGAAAATCCGGATGAACTTTATCCGGATTCTACCCGGTGACCGGGTGCTGGTTGAGCTGTCACCCTATGATTTGAGCCGTGGCCGGATTGTTTATCGTTATAAATAAGGTGTTGGTCCGGGCAAAGGAGGTTTAGCAAATGAAAGTGCGCCCGTCGGTAAAACCCATTTGTGAGAAATGCAAAATCATCCGCCGTCATGGTAAAGTGATGGTCATCTGCGAAAACCCCAAGCATAAACAAAAACAAGGATAGTGGAGGTGTGTTTTCACGCATGGCACGTATTGCAGGGGTTGACCTGCCCAGGGATAAACGGGTAGAGATCGCCCTGACCTATATTTACGGCATCGGCAGGCCTACATCAAAGAAGATCCTGGCCCAAACAGGGATTAACCCCGATACCCGGGTACGCAACCTCACTGAAGATGAGGTCAACCGTTTAAGGGATGTCATTGAAAAGAACTACCGGGTGGAGGGCGATCTCCGCCGGGAAGTGGCCATGAATATTAAACGGCTGATCGAAATCGGCTGCTACCGTGGCTTGCGTCACCGCCGGGGCCTCCCGGTGCGGGGCCAGCGTACCAAAACCAATGCCCGGACGCGCAAAGGTCCGCGGAAAACCGTGGGTGTGCGGCGGAAGAAGTAGAAGGGGGTAAGGAAAATGGCCAGAAAAGCAGCACGTACTAAAAGGCGGGAGCGCAAGAATGTGGAACACGGGGTGGCTCACATCCGTTCTACCTTTAATAATACCATCGTGACCATAACCGACAGCCGGGGTAATGCCATTTCCTGGGCCAGTGCCGGGACTGTGGGATTCAAGGGTTCGCGCAAAAGCACGCCCTTTGCCGCCCAGATGGCCGCCGAGGCGGCGGCAAAAGAGGCCATGGAGCACGGCATGAAAACAGTAGAAGTGATGGTCAAGGGCCCCGGGGCGGGCCGGGAGGCGGCCATTCGCTCCCTGCAGGCAGCGGGGCTGGAAGTAAGCCTGATTAAGGACGTTACACCCATTCCCCACAATGGATGCCGGCCGCCAAAGCGCCGGAGAGTATAAGGAGGTATCAAGGAACTAGATGGCCAGATACGCAGGTCCGCAGTGCCGGCTGTGTCGCCGTGAGGGAATTAAGCTATATTTGAAAGGAGACCGCTGTTATACCGGCAAGTGTGCCATTGACCGGCGGCCCTATGCGCCGGGCGCCCACGGGCAGGCGCGCCGGAAGGTTAGCGAATACGGTTTGCAATTGCGGGAAAAACAAAAGGCCCGGCGTATTTACGGGGTTCTGGAAACCCAGTTTCGCAATTACTTTGAGCGTGCCGAGCGCCAGCCGGGGGTTACCGGTGAAAACCTGCTCCGCTTGTTAGAACGCCGTCTGGACAATGTGGTCTATCGTTTGGGCCTGGCCACTTCCCGCATGGAAGCCAGGCAGCTGGTGCGTCACGGGCACTTTACCGTTAACGGCCGGAAGGTGAATATCCCGTCCTATCTGGTACGGGTTGGTGACGTCATTGCCGTGCGGGAAAAGAGCAAGGAGTCCCCGCGCATTAAAGAGCTGATGGAGCGGGCGGCTGACAGAACACCCCCGCCCTGGCTGGAATATGAGGAGAATCAGGCACAAGGTCGCGTGGTGGCCCTCCCAACCAGGGACCAGATTGATACTCCCGTGCAGGAACACCTGATTGTGGAGCTGTACTCCAGATAAGATGGCCTGGGGAAACTCTGATGGCCGGAACCGGCTCTTGAGGGGGTTGCCGTATGCTGGAAATTGAGAAGCCCAGAATTGAGTGCGTGGAAAGCAGTCCCGATAACACCTACGCCAGGTTTGTGGTTGAACCCCTGGAGAGGGGATACGGCATTACGCTGGGTAATTCCCTGCGCAGGATCCTGCTGTCATCCCTTCCCGGGGCAGCTGTAACCTCGGTGAAAATCGAGGGTGTGCTACATGAGTTTTCCACCATTCCTGGAGTACGGGAAGACGTGACCGACATCATCCTCAATTTGAAGAGCCTGTGCCTGAAGCTGCACACCGATGAGGAAAAGATCCTGCGGATTGAGGCCAGTGGGGAGGGGGAGGTTAAGGCCGGCGACATCATCCACGACCAGGATGTGGAAATTTTAAATCCCGACCTGCATATTGCCACCCTGGCCCCCAACGGCCGCCTGTTCATGGAAATTACCGTGGCCAAGGGACGGGGCTATGTACCGGCGGAAAGGAATAAGAAAGGGGATCATATCATCGGCGTGATTCCCGTGGATTCCGTGTTTACCCCGGTACGTAAAGTCAACTACACGGTGGAAAACACCCGCGTGGGCCAGCGCACCGACTACGACAAGCTCACCCTGGAAGTGTGGACCGACGGCAGCATCAGGCCCGATGAGGCCACCAGCCTGTCGGCTAAAATCCTGGGTGAACACCTGCGTTTGTTCATTGGACTCACCGAAGCGGTTAAAGATGTAGAAATAATGGTGGAAAAGGAAGAGGAAAAGAAGAACAAGATCCTGGAAATGACCATTGAAGAGCTGGATCTCTCCGTTCGTTCCTATAACTGCCTGAAGCGCGCCGGCATCAACACGGTGGAGGAACTGATCCAGCGCAACGAGGACGAGATGATGAAGGTGCGCAACCTGGGTAAGAAATCCCTGGAAGAAGTGATCAACAAATTAAGTGAGCTGGGCCTGTCCCTGCGCAAGAGTGATGAATAAGGGGGGAGTAAGAAATGGCGTATCGGAAGCTGGGACGTAACACCGGTCACCGCCGGGCCATGCTCAGGAATCTGGTTACGTCCCTTTTCCGCGACAACCGTATCGAGACCACCGAACCCCGGGCTAAGGAAGTTAAAAGCATTGCCGATAAAATGGTTACCCTGGCGAAAAGGGGTGACCTGGCAGCCCGGCGCCAGGCGCTGGCTTACATCTACGATGAGCGGGTGGTGCGCAAGCTTTTTAACGACCTGGCTCCCAGGTATGCCGACCGTCCGGGCGGCTATACCCGCATTATCAAGATGGGTTACCGCCGGGGCGATGCCGCACCCATGGTGATCCTGGAACTTGTGTAAGGCGCAGATTTCCATCCGGGGGTTAACCCATATCTATCACCCGGGCCGGCCCGGGGAAAGAATTGCCCTGCAAGATATTAACGGTGATATTTGCCAGGGGGAGTTGCTGGCCATCATTGGCCCCAATGGTTCGGGCAAATCTACCCTGGCCCGTCACTTTAATGCCCTGCTTCTGCCGACCCGGGGAACCGTAACGGTAGATGGCTTATCCACCACCGATCCGGCCAACCGGTGGGAGATCCGCTGCCGGGTGGGGATGGTTCTGCAAAACCCGGACAACCAGCTGGTGGCGTCGGTGGTGGAGGAAGATGTGGCCTTTGGCCCCGAAAATTTAGGCCTGCCCCCGGAAGAAGTGCGGCGGCGGGTCGACCGGGCCCTGGCCCTGGTCGGGCTTGGCGAACAGCGGCTGCGTCCTCCCCATTTACTTTCCGGCGGGCAGAAACAGCGGCTGGCCATTGCCGGTGCCCTGGCCATGAAGCCATCCTGCCTGGTACTGGACGAGCCTACGGCCATGCTGGACCCTGCCGGGAGGCGGGAGGTTCTCCAGACGCTCCTTGGTTTGAACCGGGAAGAGGGTCTCACCGTAGTACTGGTCACCCATTTCATGGAAGAGGCTGTCCTTGCGGACAGGGTTTGGGTCCTCTCGGGGGGCCGGCTGGTACTGGAGGGAACACCGGCGCAAGTTTTCAGTCAACGGGAAGGCATGCAAAAAATTGGCCTAGCCCTGCCCGGGCCGGCGGAACTGGCCTGGCGATTGCGCAGCTCCGGGTGGCCCGTCCCTGACGGCATTCTGACTTTAGACGATCTGGTTGCCTGCCTGGCAGGTTTGCTGTCTGAAACTGGATGGGGGCGGCGGCAATGATCCTGGTGGAACACCTGACCCATATCTATGCCCCCGGTACTCCCCTTGCTCTGACGTCCCTGGAGGATGTTTCCCTGCGTATAGAGGAAGGGGAATTTATTGTTCTGGCCGGGGCTACCGGTTCGGGCAAAACCACCCTGGTCCAGCACTTCAACGGCCTGCTTTTGCCCACCGCCGGCCGGGTACTGGTCGGCGGCCGGGATACCCGGGATAAACGGGTACGCCGGGAATTGTGGCGTACGGTGGGGTTGCTTTTTCAAAACCCCGAACAGCAGCTCTTTGAGGAGAATGTTTTTGCCGAGGTGGCCTTCGGGTGCCGCAATCTGGGCCTGGATGAGGGGAGCATCAAGGTCCGGGTCCGCCGGGCCCTGGAAATGGTGGGGCTGGATCCCGGCCGGTTTGAAACGTTGTCACCTTTTGCCTTAAGCCAGGGCCAGCGGCGCCGGGTGGCGCTGGCCGGCGTGCTGGCCTACCGCCCCCGGGTGCTGGTCCTGGATGAGCCCACCTCCGGCCTGGACCCGGCTGCCAGGGAACAGATCTGGCAGGTGCTCAAAGGGATGCAGCAGCACGGCCATACGGTGGTGGTGATCACCCACCACATGGAGGATGCCGCCCGGTATGCCGGCCGGGTGGTGGTGCTCCACCGGGGGAAAATATATCGCCAGGGACCGCCGCGCCAGGTATTCAGCGATCCCGAAGGCCTGCGGGCTGTGGGGCTGGACGTCCCCATGCCCAATGAGCTGATGTACCGCCTGCGGCAGAGGGGCCTGCCCGTTAATACCGGTGTCCTGACCCTGGACGAGGCCGAGGCGGAACTCAAAAAACTGGCACCCCATGAGATGAATTCCACGAAGTAAACTTCATGGTGGGAAGTGAAATATGTTAAGCGGTATTACCCTCGGCCAGTATGTCCCGGGCCGGTCCTTTATCCACCGCCTGGATCCCCGGACCAAGATTCTTGCCTGTGCCATGCTTATCCTGGCCGTGCTGGTGTGCAACCGGCCGGCAGGATATGCCATATTGACCCTGGGCACACTGCTGGCCCTGGGGGGTGCCGGCACATCCCCGCGGCTTGTGATGAGCGTGCTGCGTCCTTTTTGGATTATCCTCACGCTAACCCTGGTTTTGCAGCTTTTTTTCACTCCCGGGCTGGCGTTGTTCGCCCTGGGGCCCCTCCATGTGACCAGGGAGGGGCTGGTCCTGGGAGGACAGATCCTGTGGCGTTTAACCCTTTTAATTATTTTCAGTTCACTTTTAACCCTGACCACCTCTCCCTTAATGCTGACCGCCGCCCTGGAGAGCCTTTTAAAGCCCCTGAAGCGGTTGGGGGTGCCGGCCTTCGACCTGGCCATGATGATGACCATTGCCCTTCGTTTCATTCCCACCCTGCTGCAAGAGGCCCAGCAGATCATCAAGGCGCAGCAATCCCGGGGGGCGGTTTTTAGCCGGGGCGGTTTGACCCGGCGCGTCCGGGGACTGGTGCCGTTGCTGGTGCCCCTATTTGCCGGGGCCTTTCGCCGGGCGGAGGAACTGGCCACGGCCATGGAAATACGATGCTACCGGGTGGGGGCAAACCGCACCCGCATGCACCAGCTGCGGTATTCCCGGCGGGATTACATAGTGCTGGTCGGGGCGGGGGCGGTGCTGGCGGCTACTTTCGCCCTGCGCTGGTGGGGATGACTTTGCGCAACATTAAGTTGACCATTGCCTACGACGGAACCAATTACCACGGGTTTCAGGAGCAGCGGAGTACGGGTCTGGTGACCATCCAGGAGGTTCTGGAAAAGTGCTTGAGGCGCCTGGCCGGCAGGGAAATACGGGTCACCGGTGCCGGGCGCACCGATGCGGGAGTCCACGCCCGGGGTCAGGTGGTCAATTTTGATGCCGCCGGCTGGAATATTCCTGCGGAACGCATTGTCCTGGCCTTAAACGGCATGCTACCCCGGGACATTGCCGCACTGGAGGCGGAGGAGGTAGGCCCGGAGTTCCACGCCCGCTATTCGGCCCTGGCCAAGACCTACCGCTATACCATTTACAACAGCCGCATCCCTTCACCTTTCTGGCGGTTGTACAGTCATTTCGTGCCCCGTCCCCTGGACGTGGAAGCCATGGAAAAGGCGGCCCAAAAGCTGGTGGGGACGCACGATTTTGCTTCCTTTCAAGCGGCGGGTTCGCCAATTAAAAATACCGTGCGCACGCTGTTTTCTGCGGATGTCTGCCGGGAGGGAAAAGAGCTGATCCACCTGACCTTTCGCGGCAACGGCTTTCTTTACAATATGGTGCGGATCATGGTGGGTACGCTAATCGAAGTGGGGCTGGGAAAACGGGACCCGGATGACATGGAAGCCATTTTGGCTGCCCGGGACCGCACCCGGGCCGGTCCCACCGCGCCGCCCGAAGGTTTGTGCCTGGAGCGGGTGGAGTACTGAAGAAGCAGGCAGCGCACCGGATTCGTTCAAGACGAGTCTCATTAGATCACGTTCTTGACACTGGCAAAGCGGGGCATTAAAATACTATTATGTGGGTTTCTGCCCCGGCCCTATGAGCCCCGGGGTTGGGGGCAAGAAGTCATGGAAGCTCCTTTTATTTCCGGTTCTTTCTCGCCCGGGTTTTGTGCCCTATAGCCCGGGATCCGGTATTTTTAAACAACAACCGGGTCTCCCCAGTGTGCCGCCCACGCAAGAGGAGTGGGCAAATCCAGCCGAAAGGAGCGAAAACCTGGTCAGGGGGAGGCCGTATACCAGGCTGTACCAGGTGAGCTGGCATGAATAAAACGTATATGGCCAAGCCAGATGAAATAGAGCGCAAGTGGTATATTCTCGATGCCACGGATAAGCCCCTGGGGAGGCTGGCCGCCGAGGCCGCCCGCATTTTACGGGGCAAACACCGCCCCCAGTTCACGCCCCACGTGGATACGGGAGATCACGTCATTGTGATCAATGCCGAAAAGGTGATCCTTACCGGTAATAAACTCAAGAAGAAAAAGTACATCCGGCATTCCGGTTATCCCGGCGGTTTAAAGGTAACGGGATACGATGAACTCCTGGCCAGGCGTCCCGAACTGGCCGTGCGCAAGGCCATTGTGGGGATGCTGCCCCATAACCGGCTTGGCGCCAGAATGGCCAAAAAGTTGCGGGTGTACCGGGGAGAGAATCATCCCCACCAGGCCCAGAAACCAGAAGTTTGGTCCATGTAGCGAGGGGAAGGAGGTCAGCAATGGCTGTCATAAAGTTTTATGGTACCGGGCGGCGTAAGAATGCCGTGGCGCGGGTTTACCTTGTTCCCGGCGAAGGCCGGATAATCATCAACGACCGGCCGGTGGAAGTCTATCTGGGGCGGAAAACCCTGGAGGTGCTGGTGCGGCAACCCCTGGAGTTGACGGGTACGGAAGGACGTTTTGATGTGCTGGCCCGGGTAAAGGGTGGTGGCATCAGCGGCCAGGCCGGGGCGGTAAGGCATGGCATTGCCCGGGCGCTGGTCCAGGCCGATCCCAACCTGCGTCCCGTGCTGAAAAAGGCCGGTTTTCTCACCCGGGATCCGCGGATGAAGGAAAGAAGGAAGTACGGTTTGAAGAAGGCCCGCCGGGCGCCGCAATACTCCAAGCGTTAATGCCTGTGCGAAGTTAAGATTATTAAAGGAAGGGCAGGTTCCCTTCCTTTTATCATTTTTTGGCGCGAAAACGGGCGAAGAGGGCCGATAGAACCACGGCCGTGCCTACCCCCAGGGCCATCCCGGCACTATCATTCAAGCCCAGGGATACCGACCAGAAGTAATACACCCCCACTGATGCGGTTACGGTTAGCATCATGGGCAAAAAGCTCCTGCTCATGCAGTGGACCTCCCGGTACAACCTGTCCCTTCTAGCATAGCAGGGAAAGAAGTCCCCGGCAAGCGAAAAGGGCCCTTTGGGAAAAGGGCCGGGAATGGAGGTTAGAGGTTGGTTCGGGCCGTGGCCTGGTCGATGATATTGCGATAAGGATTGCCGGCGTCATCGCCGGACTCGAGCAACTGGTAGATCCTGCCGGCAGTGTTTTCGTCGATACCCGCTTCCCCCAGCAGGGCCAGCACTTCCTCCCGGGACCAGCCCTTCGCCCGGGCCGCGGGACCGACCAGGCTGGCCGCCACTGGAATGAGAGGCTCCGTTTTTTCGGCCAGGGCCGTTGCTTCCGCCTTTTGGGCCGCTTTCAAGGACCGGTTCAACAAGTCATGGTCCTCCGGCCTGAGTTTTTTGCGCAGCGCTACTTCCAGCCGGTTCCGGATGATCTGGGGCTGGCTTTGAATTGTCCTGGCCATTTCGCCAAGACATTTGCCGGCATAGGAGCACCAGGCGGCACAACCGGGGTCGAACCTGGGATTGCCCACCAGTTGCTTGCAATTGGGGCAGCGCAGGGTTATATCATCTTTCCAGAATTCGATGCTGTGGCCGCAGTGGGGGCAGGGAGATTCAAAGATATCTTCAGGTTTCCAGAAACTGCGGTCCTGTCCGGGACACTTCCAGATGGACATATCGCATCCCTCCTTTTGCCGGTGGTAAATTGATCATAATATTTAGGGCAATAGAAATCTGTGAGTATGGTCACACTATCCGGTGAATCAGGGAAAATATCAAAAAATGAAAGGTGGATGCTGAAATGAAAATTGCCGTTCAGGACAACCTGGAAGAGGTAAGAAATTTTCTGGCTTCCCAGGGGTACGAGGTGGTCAGTCCTTCCAATGCCCTGGGTGCGGCCGCCATGGTCGTTACCGGGGACATCGATGCCCGGGAGGAGGAGCAGACCCTGGCCCTGGCCACCAACCCGACCATTACCACCTATGCCCCGGTTATTAACGCCGCTGGGAAGTCCCCGGAAGAAATCCTGCAACGCATCCGGGAAGTGACCGGGGAAAGAAAAGCCTGATCATACCTTGCGTAAAGTCAAGCCCGTTCCGGGGAAGGTGCCTGTTTAAGTAGTCCCTTACCTGCACCTGATCGATTGGCCCGGGACGGGCTATCTTTTATAGAAAATTTGCAGGATTTTCCTCCCTCCCCGTCGAAGGGAAACAGGTAAATTGAACCAAAGGGGAGGGAGTGGTTTTGCTGCACATGAGGTTGCGCTTAACATGCCTGTTATCGGCCCTGGTGGTTTTACTCTCCGGCCTGTTTTCTGTAAGTGCGGCTCTGGCAGCCGGGGGGCCGTTTAAAGATATCCGGGGTCACTGGGCGGAAAAGGTCATGCTGGAAATGAACGCTTACGATATTGTGCACGGGTATCCCGGGGGGGAATTTCGTCCCAACAGCCGGGTGACCATGCTGGAAGCGGTGGTGATGATCCTCAACACCCTGGGGTTGAACGAAAAAGCCGGGCAGGCGGATCTTTCCGGCCTGCAGTTTCACCCTTCGGTAAGCTGGGGGAAAGGGCACCTGGCCCTGGCGGTGGAGAACGGCATGCTTACCCGGCAGGGCCTGCCGCAGATAGATAACCGGCGGCTGGCCAGCCGGGTGGAAGTGGCGGCCCTGGTTTGCCTGGCCCTGGGCTTGACCCCCGATTCCAGCCAGGTAACCTTTTTCGATACCGGTGAGATACCCGAGAAATACCGGGGTTACGTGGGAGCTGTAGTGAAACACAATATCATGCGGGGAATGCCCGGCAACATGTTTTTACCCAACGAGCCCGTTACCCGGGCCCAATTATGTGCCACTTTATCCCGCCTGATTGACCAGAAACTGGTGCCCCCGCCGGCACCCATGAACCTGGTGGTGGGCCGGATTGCCTCCATAGACGTGGATAAACAGAAAGTCGTCTTGCGCAGCCTGGAAGGAGAAAAAACCGTCTATTTGCCCGCGGATATGACCGTGTTCACCGCCTCCGGGACCACTACCCCGGGGTCCCTGAAGACCGGCGACCGCCTGAAGTGCATTACCGATGGACAGTACCGTGTCCGTTATGCATCTTTAGTGGAGGGTTCCGCTTCTATAAAGACCACGGTGGAAGGGGTGGTCGTTTCCTTTGCCAAAGGCAGCCGGGGTTACTCCCTCACCCTGGAAACCAATGAGGAGAACCGGCTCACCTACCCGGTGGAGGACGATGCCCGGTTGATCAGGGCGGGCAAGGAAATCGCCGCCTCCGCGGTGGTGGAAAATGACTACGTGGAAATCGGCCTGGACGGGAACAACCGGATTGTCAGGATAGAGGCATACGCGCCGGAAAGAATCAGCGGTACCGTGGTGGAAGCGGGGAGATCTACCTTAACCCTCAAGAGACAGGGTATAGAGACGGAATACAAGGTGAGCTCCCGGGTGCAGGTAACCAGGAACTTCATCCGCGGAATGAACTACGGCGAATTAAAGCGCGGCGACCGGGTGGAAGTTGTGGTCATGAACAGGACCATATTCCAGATTAATCTCCTTTCCGATGTGCTTACCGGACAGAGCGGCATGGTTTCCCGGGTGCACAGTAAGGCCATATACCTGTACGTGGGAGATGAGGAAAAACGCTACGAGCTGGATGAACGGGTGGAAGTGATCAAGGACGGGCGCCTGGTGGGCCTGGACAAACTGCGCCGCGGAGACTACGTAAACTTCGAGGTGGACAGCCGCGGGTATATCATTACCATTGAGATCCTGGACGAGAAAAAGGGCGATTTTGAAGGCACGCTGAAACACCTTGTTTTGTATCCCCGGCCGTGGGTAACCATTGTCACCACCGGCGGCCTGGAAATGGAATACGAGGTTTCCACAAGCGCCACCGTCTTGCGGGATGGGGATAAGATTAACTTGAGCGACATCGTTCCCGGCTCGAGGATCAGCATCCGGGTTGAAGACGGCCGGATAAAGGAAATAGAGGTTCTGGACGATCAAAACCTTACCGTACAGTGCCGGGTGTCCAGCGTAAACCAGGAGCGCCGGCGGGTCACCCTGGAGATCAACGGCCGTTACTTCACCTATTCCCTGGCGTCCCGGGCCACAATTCTAGACCGCAACGGCAAACCGGTGGCTTTGGAGGATGTCAAAGGGTACCAGGTGGAAGTGCGCCTGAAAGACGGGGAGATAGACAGCATCACGATGATTTAACCCGAACCTGCTTACTGTCCCGGTCAAACCGGGATTTTTTTCTTTCCTTCCCGGCATTTGTATCGTATAATTGCGATATATAGATAATTACCCCTGCCGTAAGAAGCTATTTCAGTTTTCCCTGGCAATAAGCACCTTTTACCGGGGAGTCCGGTACGGTGCGGGCAGTGGGTGAGGCAAACACTGGAACAGGGGGGTTGTTGTTGCCGGAAGTGAATGTTTCCCTGGGGGCGGCCTTTCTCGCCGGGCTGGTTTCGTTCCTGTCCCCGTGCGTACTGCCTTTAATACCCACCTACATGGCGTATTTAACCGGAGTTTCGGTAACGGAGTTAACGGCACCGGGGACGGCGCGCCTGCGCTTTTTGCTCCTGACCAACGCCCTTTTGTTTGTGGCCGGCTTCAGCCTGGTTTTCGTAGTCCTCGGGCTTTCCGCCAGCGCCCTGGGCAAACTGCTGCTCCGCCACCAGAACCTGCTGCGGCAGGTGAGCGGATTGTTGATTATCTTCTTCGGGCTGCACATGGCGGGCCTGCTGCGCCTTAACTGGCTGATGAGGGAAAAGAGGGTTCATTTTGTACCCCAAAAAGCAGGCTGGATAAACTCCCTTGTGATGGGCATGGCTTTTTCCGCCGGCTGGGTGCCCTGCATCAGCCCCATTCTCGCTTCGATTTTACTGCTGGCCGGCCAGAGCGAAAGCCTTATCCAGGGAGCCTGCCTGCTGGTAATCTACGCCCTGGGCCTGGCCCTGCCCTTTTTAGCAGCCGCCCTGGGCCTGGGCCACCTGGTGCAGGCTTTACGCCGCCATGCTTCCCTTCTGCCCCTGGTGACCAGGGTGGGCGGCTGGTTGATGATTGGTGTGGGTTTGCTGGTGCTTACCAATTCCTTCGCCCGCCTCTCGGGCTACGTCCCATTTTCTCTTTGATGAATAGGAGGAGGCTTTAAGGTGAATAAAAGGCTGTTTTCTGTGGTCGTCCTCTCTGTGGTAATTGTAAGCCTTATTGCTGCTTACGTTTGGTCCTTTGGCAAGGAAAGGGGGAAGGACGTCACACCACCCGGCGCTGCCGTTAAAGGGGAGAACGGTGTTCAAACGGGCACGGGAGTGGGCCAGCGGGCCCCCGATTTCACCCTGACCACCACCGGCGGGAAGGCGGTTTCCCTTTCTAACTTCAGGGGCCGGCCGGTAGTGCTCAATTTCTGGGCCACCTGGTGCCCTCCCTGCCGGGAGGAGATGCCCGCCATCCAGAGTTTCTATGAAAAAAGGGGCCGGGAGATTCAGGTGCTGGCAGTTAACCTCACGGCCAGCGAAAAATCTGCCGCCCATGTAAAGGACTTTTTGAAGGCCGGGGGCTACACTTTCCCAGTTTTGCTGGATACCAGGAATAGCACGGCGCAGGAATACCTGGTGCGGGCCATTCCCACCACCTTCTTTATCGACCGGGAAGGCATCATCCGGGATATACACACCGGGCCCATGACCGTGGAGATGCTGGAGAAGGCTGTGGAAAAATTAAGCAACCAGTAGAATAACTTCTTCTGGAAGTGCCTCCCTGTACAATTTTATCATTGACAAACCCCCTGGTCCCTGCTATGCTAAATTTCAGAAGGGGAGTAGCAAGCTTTCCCGGTGGCGTCAGTTCGGCCTGCAGGCCCGCTGCCGGGGCGGTTTTAAGCCGTTTGCAAGACCTTCACCTGTGAAAAAGGTGAAGGTCTTCATTTTTCCTGCCGGCGGGAAATTGGAAACCCATATTGTCTGATTGGAGGTGAACAATCAATGGAATGGCTGAACGCCCAAAACCTGTTCGCCATACTTACTATTATCATTGCCGACTTATTGCTTGCCGGCGATAACGCCCTGGTCATTGGCCTGGCCTGCCGGGGGTTGCCGCCGGCACAAAAACGCCGGGCTCTCCTTTGGGGTACGGGCGGTGCGGTTGTCCTGCGCATCATTTTAACTTGCGGCGTGACTTTGCTGCTTGCCATCCCCTTCCTGCAGGCGGCCGGGGGAATATTGTTAACCTGGGTGGCCTTGAAATTATTGTTGCCGCACAAAGAAGTAGGCGTTGATGCCGCAGAGAATCTCACCGGTGCCATCAAAACTATTATTATAGCCGATGTGGTAATGAGCCTGGACAATGTACTGGCCGTAGCCGCCGCGGCCCACGGGAGCATTGCGCTGGTTGTCTTTGGGCTTGTCTTAAGTATTCCCATTGTCATTTTTGGCAGCCAGTTAGTTTCCCTGCTGGTGGAAAGGTACCCCATTCTTATTTTTGCCGGGGCTGGTGTGCTGGCCTGGACGGCCGGCAAAATGCTGGTGGAAGACAGGGTGGTGCACCGGCTGGTTTCGAACATTGATTATGTACCGGTGGAAATTATTATTCCGGCCGGGGTAACCCTGCTCGTGCTGGGTGCCGGTTGGTACCTGAAGCGGCGCGGGCATAAGCAGGCGCCACTTAAGCGGGAGGTACCTACCCAACAGGGGTAACAAAAAAGGGGGGCTTTAACCCCCTCTTTTACTCTTCATCAAGGGACCTGGCCAGCAGCTCCACCGTGTGCACCACATTCTGGGGCATCTGCTCCTGGGTCAGCCCGTCGGTCAGGTGCATCCGGCAGGCGGGACAACCGGTAACCACCAGTTGTGCGCCGGTTCCTTCGATATCTTTTAACTTGCGGGTGAGAATCTGATAGGACAAATCGTAATGGGTCAGGCTGAAGGAGCCGGCATTGCCGCAGCACCGGGCCGGTTCCTTGAGGGGCAGGTAATTGACCCCGGGAATGCTCCGGATGATGGAAAGGGGCTCCTGCGCTACGCCCAGACCGCGGCCCAGGTGACAGGGCTGGTGGTAGGTGACGGCCAGTTCCAACGCCTTGAACAGCTTCGGGTCAAAGGGCAGCCTGTGCAGGAACTGGGTTATATCAAGGATTTTGGCGGCCACTTCCCGTGCCCTTTTCCCGTATCCGGAAATATCCTCCAGCAGTTCCGGGTACAGGTGTTTAAAGGCTTCCCCGCACGTCCCGCACACGGTGATAATGGCGTCGGCCTGCACACCGCTGAATAAATCCACGTGGGATCTGGCCATTTCCAGGGCCATGTCCGCCGCACCGTTGTACAGGATGGGAGCACCGCAGCAGTGCTGCAGACGGGGGATAATCACGTCCACCCCGTGGGCCTTCAGGACGCGCAGGGCGGCCTGTCCGATCCCGGGATAAAGGTAATTGGTCATACAGCCGGTAAAGAAGGCCACCGTGGCCACGGGCCGTTCGACCGTATGCTTTTCCGCCACCTGGTCCCGGAAGGGAACCGGTGCCAGAGGAGGAAGGATCCGGCGCAGTTCCAGGCCGATAGGGAAGCGGGGCTGCATCTTTCCCGGCTCAATGTGTTTAAATAACAGTCCCTGTATGCGGGCGGCGGTTTTTACCCCCAGATCAAAAAGGCGGGGGCGGCTGAGGCCGGTAAACACGGTCTTCTTTATGAAGGGCAGCCCTTTCCGCTGGGTCAGGGCCGTTCTGGCGGCCAGGATGATCCGGTCCACCTTCACGCCGGAGGGACACGAGGCCACACAGGCCAGGCAGGTGAGACAAAGGGCGAAGCGCTCGGCCAGCCCGGCCGTTGGTTCCAGCTTGCCCTCCAGGACCGCCGCGGCCAGGCGGATTTTCCCCCGGGCCACGGCCGGTTCCCGCCGGGATTCCTGGTATAAAGGGCAAACAGCCTGGCAGTTGCCGCATTTCATGCATTTAAGTATTTCTTCTTCCACCGCCGCCAGCCCGTCAAAAATGCTCATGCCTGCCCCTCCTCAAGATCCACAATTTTGCCCGGGTTGAGGAGATTGTCCGGATCTAAGGCCTGCTTGATTTTCTTGAGTACCTGCACGCCCGAATTGCCCATCTCCCAGGGGAGAAATTGCTTTTTGGCGATGCCGATCCCGTGCTCCCCGGAAAGGGTGCCTCCCAGGCTCAAGGCCGCGCGGAAGATTTCTTCCACGGCCTGGCGTACCCGCTCCATCTCCTCCTCGTTGCGGGCATCGGCCAGGATGGTCGGGTGCAGGTTGCCGTCACCGGCGTGCCCAAAGGTGCCGATAACCAGGTTGTAACGCCTGCCGATGTCTTCTACGGCCAGGAGCATATCCGTGATCTTGCTCCTGGGCACGGTGGCGTCCTCCAGGATGGTGGTGGGCTTGCGGCGGGCCAGGGCGGGCAGGGCGGCCCGGCGGGCATTCCATAATTTTTCCCGTTCTTCATCATTTTCCGCCGTTTTGACCCAGCCACCGTTTTTGGCAATAACCTGCCTGACGGCGGCCGCCTCGGATTTTACCACTTCGGGAATCCCGTCCACCTCGATGAGCAGGATGGCCGCCACATCGGTGGGCAAGCCGACGTGGGCAAAATTTTCTACGGTTTCCACCGTAACCCGGTCCATAATTTCCAGGGTGGCCGGGATTACCTTTTGCCCGATGATATCAGCAACGGCATTTCCCGCGCCGGCCAGGCGGCTGAAACCGGCCAGCATGGTTTCCCTGGCCTGGGGAGCCGGGATCAGGCGGACAATAATTTCCGTAATGATCCCCAGGGTGCCTTCGGAGCCGGTAAACAACCGGACCAGGTCGTAGCCCGTTACATTTTTCACCGTCTTGCCTCCATACCGGATTACCTCCCCGCCGGCCAGCACTACTTCCAGCCCCATGACATAATGCCTGGTGACCCCGTACTTGAGCCCCCTCAGTCCTCCGGAACACTCGGCCACGCTTCCTCCCATGGTGGCGGTGGCCACCGTGCCCGGGTCGGGCGGGTAAATCAAACCGTAGGGGGCCACGGCATTATTCAAGTCCTGAATGATCACCCCGGGCTGCACCGTGGCCGTCAGGTTGGAAGGATCTATTTCCAGAATGCGGTTCATTTTTAAAGTGCTGAGCACAATTCCCCCTTTGATGGGAACTGTGCCGCCGCTTAAATTTGTTCCCGAACCGCGGGGGTAAATGGGCAAACGAAACTGGCGGGCAATCTTGACCACTTTCACCACCTGATCCACGTTTTCCGGGGTGACTACCACATCGGGCTTTTGCTCGGGCAGGTCGGCCGTGGCGTCATAGGAGTAACAGAGCAAGTCTTCGGGCGAGGTAATTACATTTTCTTCGCCCAGTTCCCGGCGCAACGCTGCGATGGCCTGTGCGACGAACATAGAACTTCCCCCTCGGAAAGATAATAGTCTGATGGTATGACCACCATACGTTTTAAAATATTCGCTCTTTTTGTGGCGAATTCCTCCTGTGGTTCGGCATATTACCAGGAGTTTTTTAGGGCAAAGTTTGGAAAAGTTAGCACGTTTTCATAAATGGCGTGGCCTGGTAGAGGCGGTTACTTCAAAGATTTCTTGATTAGACAGACTATTGACAATAATGGCAAGTGGTAATAATATAGTAACAAATATAATGGTAGGACCATTAATGCCATTTGTCGAGGGGGTGTTTTATTAAGTATTAACCGGAGCGCGCAAGATTATTCTTTACATCTCCTTGGTGGGAAGTGCGATTTTCCTGTACGGTTTTATGATCAACACCACCGGCTCTGGATATACGCCCTTCAGTGGCCATAGGATGTTCGATACCGGGTATTGTAATTATTTTGCTTTAATTTCGGCAAAACCCGTAACTGAATAGGGGAGATGGAAATGAAAACGAGCAAACGCATGAGTTTATCTGAGGCTGTGGCCCTGATTCCTGATGGAGCGACCGTGGTTTTTGGCGGCTGGACAGTTACACGCAAGCCTATGGCAGCAGTCTATGAAATTATCCGGCAGGGGAAAAAGAATTTGCATCTGGTTAGTAACCCCGGTGGGCCGGAGAATGACCTTTTGATTGGAGCCGGTTGTATTCGGTTGTGTGAGACCAACTACATTGGCCATGAAGTTCTGGGCCACCCGTACTGTTTCAGGCGTTATTACGAAAAAGGCGGGCTGGATAGAACCGGGTATCTCCACGATGACTGGACGGTGCAGACGGGTGCGCTGCGTCTTTTGGCGGGAGCGATGGGTGTGCCCTTCATGCCCACGCTGTCCCTGCGCGGTACGGACATAATCAACCCGGAGTATGATCTTCTGGCTCCTCATCGTGGTAAGGATCCAAAAGTACCGCGTCAAAAAGTACAGGTTATGAACGATCCTTTCTGGGGAGAAGGAGAGGTCGTACTGGTTCCAGCCTTAAAGCCGGATTTTGCCATTATTCATGTTCAAATGGTGGGTGAGGAAGGAACTGTGCGCATTTACGGGGGGCCTTTCCTGGACTATTACGCTGCCATGGCCGCCAGAACAACCATAGTTACGGCCGAATACATTACTTCTGAGGACTATCTCCGTTCCCAGCCGGAACTGAACGTCATCCCCAAAGAAGTGGTGGACGTCATTGTAGAAGTGCCCTTTGGTGCTCATCCCACTACATTAGCCGGCATGTACGATACCGATTCCGCCTTTTTCAATGAATATGTGGCTGCCAGCAAGAGCGAACTGGCTTTTAAAAAATGGCTTTCTGAATGGGTACTGGAGATACCGGATCATATGTGTTATCTGGAAAAACTGGGGGTGCGGCGGCTCTTATCCTTAAGGGCAGATCCGGCTCTGGGATATAATGCGGCGTTGAAAAGGCGTAAGAAAGAACCGCAGGAAAAAACTCTGGCTACGGGATAAAAGGGGGTATGTATTTGGTGAAAAAGTTAAGTTATACACCGCGGGAAGCAATGGCTGTTTCAGCCAGTCGACTAATTAAAAATGGTGATCGGGTAATAGTAGGCACCGGTCTTCCCCTGGTAGCCGCCATTCTGGCCAAGCACACCCACGCCCGGGATGCCATACTGATAATGGAAGCAGGTCCTTATGATGGTTACCCCCTGGCCCTCCCTTCCTGCGTGGCAGATCCCAGGGGATTCTACCGGGTTCCGCTGATCTGTGACCCGGTCCAGTTAATGGGGCAATTTCTCCAGAAAGGTCGTATCGATGTAGGGTTTCTGGGTGGGGCTCAGATAGACAAATATGGTAATGTCAATTCCACCTGCATAGGGGATTACCGTCATCCTCAGGTGCGCCTGGAGGGTTCAGGGGGTGCCAGCGATATTGCCGCTCTGGCCCGCAGGTTTTACATCATCATTGCCCATGAAGCACGGCGTTTGGTGGAACGGGTGGACTATCTAACCAGCCCTGGGTGGCAATGCTATCGGGATTTTTCATCCAGGAAACTGGTCAGGCGGGAGGAACTGGGACTAAGAGGTGGTCCTGAGGCTGTGGTTACTACTATGGGGATCATGAAGTTTGACCAGGATACGAAGGAGATGTATGTGGCCGAATATTTTGCCCACCTGGGAATTACCCCAGATATGATTAAAGAGAATACGGGCTTTAAAATTGACGTTTCCCGTGCTGTGCCTGCCGAGCCGCCGACCGGAGAAGAGCTTGACATCCTGCGGACGTTGGTAGATCCAGAAGGAATTTTTATGAATTAATGGTGAACAGCCTCCGTGGTTAATTACCCGGACGGCGTTTTTTTTGTACAGTAGTTTAAAGAAAAAGGAGTGTAATGGTTCTTCCATTCTTATAAAATTAAATGTAAGCCCTTGATTTTGGGTTCATGATTAGTATAATATACCAAAAGGTCCAGAATTTTAGAGCCCATATTTTTTTCTTTATATAGAAAGGAGGCCAGGTCCATGGGTCTTGAACATGACAATAATTCCCATCAAGTGCGCCATATATTTCAAAAAGCCGCACCAACCAGGGCTTTTGAGGACATTGTACGTCAAATAGAGGAAGCCATTATTAGTGGTGAGTTGAAACCCCATGAACGTCTGCCAAGTGAAAGGGAATTGCAGCAGATTTTCGGAGTTGGACGGGCTTCAGTGAGGGAAGCTATCCGGGTGCTGGAAAGTAATGGCATGGTAGAAGTGAGAACGGGCGCCGTTTCCGGAGGAATTTTTGTTAAGCCAATTTCCACCGCTACTACGGTAGAAGCACTGCAGAGGTTATTTTTACTGGAAAAAATCAGTGAAAGAGAACTGGTAGAATTTCGCCAGGCGGTGGAGGGGATTACCGGTTACTGGGCCGCCAAACGTGCTACGGACGAAGACATAAGAAGGATTCAGGAAATTGTGGATAACACAGAGCCGGGTGACATCCGGTGGGATGAATTTCATGATGCGGATGTTGAATTTCATCTGGCCGTGGCTGAAGCGGCAAAGAACCGGATTAACCTCATCGTAATGAAGGCCGTCCGGCAGACCATGATCCGGGTTATGCGCAACGTCTTTAAAACTTTGATGACCAGGCGGCAGGCCCGGGATGCCATTATCCAGGAACACCGGGCCATTCTGGAGGCTATTCGTAACCGGGATGCCGAAAGGGCTCGAGATTTAATGGTATCTCACATAATCACTTTTTACAAAGATATTCTGTAACGAGACCTGATTCTGCCCATCCAAAATGTCATGCCTCCAGTAAAATCAGCTCGAGCACAGGGAAAGTATTTATAGAAAACTGGCGGAATTAGCCATCCCTTTGTAAACGATGTTCTCAGGTTGATATGAACTCCGGAGTATTTCCGGGGTTTTTTTGTGCCCCCGGTATGGGTGTATAGTTAAATATTTAAAAAATTATTGACAGAACCAGGGGGCGGTACTAATATAATAACTAATAGAATGGTATTATGGTATTACCATAGGAGATGGATAACATGGATATGGCTCCGGGAACAGTGGAGAAATTGCTTGGCGGCTTGCTGGAGGGGGATGTCCTGGCTGCCAGCCGGTTGATCACCCTGGTGGAAAATGAAAGCCCGGTGGCACAAGAGATCATGCGCCGTGTAAGCCGGTTTACTGGAAATGCTTATGTCCTGGGGATTACCGGCCCGCCTGGAGCGGGAAAAAGCACCATTGTGGATAAGCTGGTTCCTCTTTTCCGGCGACAGGGATTGTCGGTAGGTGTGCTCTGCATAGATCCCACCAGCCCTTTTAGTGGCGGCGCCTTTCTGGGTGATAGAGTTCGAATGAGCCTTTCCTCCAGGGATGAGGGAGTTTTCATACGTAGCCTGGCCAACCGGGGTGAACTGGGGGGTCTGGCCCCCAGAGCAAAGGAAGTTATTCAACTGCTGGATGCTCTAGGAAAAGATGTGATTATCGTAGAAACCGTCGGGGCCGGGCAGGTGGAAGCGGACATTTTGAACTGGGCAGACACAGTTTTGGTGGTAACCGTTCCTGGCCTGGGGGATCAGATGCAACTTTTGAAGGCAGGCATTATGGAAATTGCCGATTTATTCGTGGTTAACAAGGCCGACCTGGAAGGCGCTCAGGATATGGTACGGGATTTAAACCTGATGCTGGATGGGCTGCCTCGCCGGGGATGGCGTCCTGGGGTGCTGACCGCAGTAGCCTTCAAAAACCAGGGTATGGACCGGTTACACGAGGCCATCCAGGAACACAAAGAATACCTGCTTCAAACCGGTCAGTGGCAGGAAAAACGGTACCGGCGACGAGAGGTAACCTGTTTATTCATGGTGGAAGAAGCACTAAAAAGGTATGTTCAACAAAAAATCAAGGAGGTGGCCGGCTTAAGTGGCCTTATGGAAAGAGTAAAAAGGGGTGAAATGGATCCTTATACGGGAGCAGATTGTCTAATCAAAGAATTGCTTGCTCAAATGACTCGCTGAAATTCATTTCTTATACAGGAGGGAAGGGTTTATATGCAGGAAGAAAAAATTGATGCCATAAAGAAAACTACGAGGGATGTTTTGAAAGAAAGTTTTCCCCGAAAAGAACATACCCCACTTTATAACTCCGAAGCCCTCTCTAAATTGCATGCTGGTTTTGAACAATGGAAAAACCAGATGGTTCGAAAGGAAGATCTCGAACAGTGGCATCAAGTACCGCGTACGGTGCTGGGTTCTGATATTCCCAGGGAGCTGGTTTATACCCCCCTTAACCTTGCCGATTTCGACTACGATACCCATCTGGGCCATCCCGGACAGGAACCCTTTACCCGGGGCATTCACAGCAATATGTACCGGGGTAGGACCTTCACCCAGCGCCAGCTGGTCGGCTTTGGTGCCCCGGAAGATACCAATGCCAGAATTCGTTTCCTGCTAGAGCACGGGGCTACCGGGATAAATCTTCTTTTTGATATGCCCACCATTCAGATGTATGACTGTGACGACCCCATGTCCAGGGGCTCCGTCGGTTCCTGCGGGGTTAGCGTTAACCATGTGGGTGACTGGGAGCTGTTGTTCCAGGGAATAGATATAGCGAGGGAAACCGTTTCCATAGTCACCCATTATCCCTCAAATACAGCCATCTTATTTCCCATGTACCTGGTTATGGCCGAGCGCAGGGGCATTCCGTGGGAACAGCTGAGGGGTAGCGTGCAGAATGATGTTACACTGGAGGAAGTAGTGCGGAATGCCGCTGAGTATATTCCTCCCCGCGACTGCTTCCGTATAGAGTGTGATAATATCGAATTCATCAGGAGCCATGTGCCGCGCTGGAACTTCATTACCCTCAATGGATACAACCTGCGTGAGTTTGGTACTTCGGGGATTACTGAAATTGCGGTGGCCTTTGCCCATGCCATGGCAATTCTGGATGAAATGATCCGCAGGGGGCACGATGTGGACTGGGTGGGGGAAAGACTGGCCTTTTTCTGGTCAGTAGGCATGGACTTCTTCGAAGAAGTTTGCCGGCTGCGGGCAGCCAGGAGGCTCTGGTACAAAATCATGAAATATAAATACCGTGCCCGGAATTCCCGGTCCATGTGGATGAGGTGTCACGTGCAGACTTCCGGGATCAGCCTGGTGAGGGAAGAGCCATTAAACAACATTATCAGATCGGCTTTTGAGGCCCTGGCGGCGGTGCTGGGAGGCGTTCAGTCCCTGCACGTGGATTCTTATGATGAAGCCTTTGCGGTTCCTTCGGAGGAAGCTTCCCTTTTGTCGCTTCGTACCCAGCAGATTATAGAGCATGAAACGGGCATTACCAAAGTGGTGGATCCCCTGGGAGGATCATTCTACGTAGAAGCGTTAACCAATGAAATCGAGGAAAGAATCATGGATGAGATTACTGAAATTGAGAAGCAGGGCGGTTATGTGGAAGCAGTGAGTAATGGTTTTCTTTTGAGAAAAATTTACAACTACTTTTATGAGGAACAGAAAAAAATTGAACGGGGAGAGATAAAAATCGTCGCTCACAACTGGCAGAAAAGTGCCCACAGCGAAGATATTGAAGCATTCCGTTATCCTGAAGAAGCGGAGCAAAAACAACTGGCCAGGCTACAAAAATTTAAATCGGAAAGGGACCCGCAGGAAGTTGAGAGTGCCTTAAAGGCACTGAAAGAGGCCTGTAAAAAAGGAGTTAATATCGTTCCTTACACCCTGAACTGTGCCCGGGCCGGTTGTACCGTAGGAGAACAGTGGAAAATTTTTAAAGAAGCTTTTGGATTATGGAAAAGACCCAGCTTTTTCTAAGGGAAGGAGTGACCGCCATGACTCAGGAGAGGAAAATTAAGATATTGATGTGCTGTCTCGGGCCGGAAACCCATAACCGGGGGATTATCACAGTCAGCAGCATGCTCAGGGAAGCCGGGGTGGAGGTGGTGTACCTGGGAAATGCCTCGCCGGAAGAGGCTATAAAAGCGGCGGTAGAGGAGGACGTGCAGGTGGTGGGAGTGAGTTCCCTGTCGGGTGCTCACCTGCGCCTGGGGAAAGCTCTTATGGACCTGGCCAGGAGTCGCGGATTGGAAGGACGGATAGCTTTTATTATGGGCGGAGTAATTCCACCCAGGGATATACCGGTATTAAAAGAAATGGGGTTTATGGAAGTATGTCCCAGCGGGTCAACCAGGGAGGAAATCGTTGGTTGCATGAAAAAAGCTGCGCAGGTCGTGGGTATGCAGTAGGGTGATAGTCAAAACCATGGTTTTCACGGCGTCATTGAAGCCTGTTTACGGAGAGGAGATATAAAAATGCGCTTAAAAGACAAAGTGGCCATCATCACCGGAGGAGCTCGGGGTATTGGCAGAGAAACAGCTTTGCTATTCGCCCGGGAAGGGGCAAAAGTGGCAATAGGGGACTTTGATAGGGAGGCCGGGGCGGCTACGGTCCAGGAAATCTGCCAGATGGGAGGAGAGGCACTTTTCTTTTCGGTGGACGTTACCGATATTAAGCAAGTGCAGCTCATGGTGGACGGGACACTGGGAGGATTCGGCCGCATAGATATCCTGGTGAACAATGCGGGTATCACCAGGGATGCCTTTTTAACTAAAATGACTCCCGAGCAGTGGAATCAGGTCATTGCCGTCAACCTGACCGGGGTTTTTAACTGCACCAGGGCTGTCGTCCCGGTGATGATCAGCCAGGGTAGCGGGCGAATCTTGAACGCCGCTTCGGTGGTGGGCCTCTACGGCAATATGGGCCAGACCAACTATGCGGCCACCAAAGCCGGGGTTATCGGTATGACCCGTACCTGGGCAAAGGAACTTGGTCGCAAAGGGATTACAGTCAACGCCGTTGCCCCGGGTTTTATCATCACTGACATGACGGCCAAAGTGCCGGAAAAGGTGTTGGAAATGATGAAGGAAAAGACTCCCCTTGGTCGACTGGGCCAGCCCCGCGACGTAGCCTACGCCTATCTATTCCTGGCCTCCGATGAGGCGGCCTATATCAACGGAGTGGTCTTAAGCGTAGATGGCGGTTTGGTTCTTTAATTAACTACTGAGTATCCTTCGGGAGTTGATTGTGGTGAAAGAAGTAGTTATAGTGAGCGGAGCGCGCACAGCCATCGGCGCCTTCGGCGGTTCGTTGAGAGATGTGCCGGTGGTTAAACTGGGTGCTCTGGTGATTAAAGAAGCCTTAAAACGGGCCGGTTTAAGGCCCGTCTCCAGCCCGGAGCTTCTAAGTTACGGTCCCGATGCCCTGCAAGGTGCACCGGTAACGGATTTAGAAAAGACCTACTATGACTGGGACGACTCCCTGCAGGAAGTACAGGTTGACGAAGTGATTATGGGGCATGTGCTCCAGGGTGGCAGCGGCCAGAACACCGCCCGCCAGGCCGCCATTTATGCAGGCATTCCCAAAGAATCCAACGCCTTTACGGTAAACAAGGTTTGCGGCTCGGGCTTAAAGGCCATTGCCCTGGGCGCCCAGGCCATCATGGCCGGCGAGGCGGAGGTGGTGGTGGCCGGTGGCATGGAGAATATGAGCCAGGCGCCTTATATCCTGCCCCGGGCCCGCTGGGGATACCGGATGGATGTCAATGCCAGAGGCGAATGCATTGACCTGATGGTTTATGATGGGTTGTGGGAAATTTTTTACGGCTACCACATGGGTAATACTGCCGAAAACATCGCCGCTAAATACGGTATCACCCGCCAGGAGCAGGATGAGCTCGGCCTGCTCAGCCACCAGCGGGCCAGGGCCGCCATTAAAGAGGGGCTTTTTAAAGAAGAAATTGTGCCCGTACCCCTGCCCCAGAAGAAAGGCGAGCCGGTAGTCTTTGACACCGACGAGCGGCCCATGGATACCAGTATGGAAAAGATGGCCAAATTACGCCCTGTCTTCCGGGCCGACGGTACAGTTACTGCGGGCAACGCCTCGGGCATAAATGACGCTGCGGCGGCAGTGGTGCTGATGTCCCGGGAAAAGGCGAAGGAGCTGGGGCTAAAGCCCTGGGTGGCGATTAAAGCCTACGCTTCCGGCGGGGTGGACCCGGCCTACATGGGCATCGGGCCGGTTCCGGCCGTCAGAAAAGCCCTCAAAAAGGCGGGACTTGCCATCCAGGATGTAGACGTGGTGGAACTGAATGAAGCCTTTGCCGCACAGGCCCTGGCCTGTATGAGGGAACTTGGCCTCAC
>DYEX01000155.1 GCA_020725525.1 Desulfovirgula sp. | reverse complement strand
CCGCTGGCAGGGACCTTACCTGGATTTCCCCTTAACCAAGAAGACCGCCTGGGGAGGCAGGTACGACTATGAGTGCTGGCCCGAACAGGGTATTTTTGTAACTATTCATGAAATCCCCGGGGCCAGCGCCGACAAACTGGCGGAACTGAGTCCCTTTGAAGTTTATTATAAGGGGCAAGATGATGCTAATCCCAGTTTGTACAAAGTTACCTTAAAGATTACTAATTGGATTTACTAGGCGGTGGCACCGCAATGGCAAGGTCAGGATAGCAGCGAGCTGCTTAACTAACCGCCATCCGTCTTGACTTCGACCTGCTTGGGTTGTGCCCTTGCTGGCATTTTCGCAGGGGTCTCCCAGCTTAAACGAACAGAAAATGCAGGGTGCATTTAAAATGTTTCATGTTCTAAGGAAAAAACTGAACAACGAGCGCGGCTTCACCCTGGTGGAGCTGCTGGTGGTCATCGCCATCATAGGCATCCTGGCGGCCATCATTACCCCTAATGCGTTCAGGGCTATAGAGAAGGGCAAGGTTTCCAGGGCGGTTTCGGATCTTCGAGCGATCGGAAGCGCTGCAATGGCCTACTATGCCGATGTGGGGGATTTTCCCGGGTCTAAAGGGCATCCTCCCGGTGAACCTTTGCAGAATGGAAGCGATCCCGGATTCGTTCGCAAGCCTGATAGCTCATGGCAAACGGATAATCCCAATGTTGGTTATGGAGGAAACCTGGATGCCTGGAACGGACCGTATCTTGAAAGGTGGCCGTCACAGCATCCCTGGGGTGACGTCTACACCTGGAATTATTGGCGGGATTATCCTGTGCCGGGAGCAGGCACGACGGTAAGCAAGGCGGGAATCGTAACGCTGGAGGATTACGGCCGCATTCCCCGTGCATCGCTGGAGGCGATTGATAGGATCCTGGATGATGGTGATCTATCCAGGGGCTATGTGTTTTACCAGAATGGTGGTAACTTTGGTTACCCGGATAGTGGGACTGGCCAAGGATTTCTTCAGGTGGTGGTGGCCACGCAATGAAAAGGAGCTTTCAGGTGGTCATCGTCATTGTCGGTTCCTGGCCGTCACAATTTTTCCAACGCCTTCATGGCAGAGGTACATTGATAAGGTAATACAATGTTTTAACTACCGCCAGTGCGTCTTAGCGCTGGAATCACGCGGCCCGCTCCTGGACGAAACTCGCTGTATGTGTTTTATTGGCGGTGAAGTAGCAATTATGTGGTGCCAATATTCTTTTGGAAGCAGGTGAAGCGGTGGTAAATAGTTTATCAAACTTGCGCCGGGACAGCCGCGGCTTCACCCTGGTAGAGCTTTTAGTGGTCATCGCCATCATCGGCATCCTGGCCGCCATTATTACTCCTAGCGCCTTCAAGGCGGTAGAAAAGGCGAAGGTGGCCCGGGTGGAGGCCGACTTGAAAGCTTTTAAGGCAGCGGCGGCGAATTACTACGCTGATACCGGCCAATGGCCGGAAGATAAACCTCCGGGCGGCGTTCCCGGATTCATGGCCAATGTGGATAACGTAGATGGGTGGAACGGCCCCTACCTGGAGCGCTGGCCCACAGCTACACCCTTCGGCGGGTCGTACGACTGGGAAGTATGGGAAAATTGGACGTGGAATAATGAAACGAAAAATATTGTCGGTGTCACTATTTATAACGCGCCCACTCTCACGGATAATCTGATGCTTTTGCTTGACAGGGACATGGACGACGGGAATCTCGATACTGGCAACGTAATGAAGCTGGACACCGGAAAGCTTCTGGTAATCCTCCACCGGTGGTAAAGGTCAAGAAGTGCCGCTTTATCCGTGCTCGTGTTGCCACTGTACCTTAACGGTGGCTTCCTTCGGCCTGGTTCTTGGCTGAACCCGTTCTACATGTTTTTGCCGGTGGTAGAGTAGTAAGCATGCAGAGCTAATTTCCTTTCGGAAGCAGGTGAACCGGTGACGGTTGGTTACTCAAGCTTGCAAAGGGACGAGCGCGGCTTCACCCTGGTGGAGCTTTTAGTGGTCATCGAATCTTTAAGTCTGCTGCAATGCTTCATGCAGACGAGGAATGGTTATGATTATGCGTCTGTTTTCCAGACATGACCGTGCCTTTACCCTGATCGAGGTCCTGGTGGCCGCCGCTATTCTGGTGCTGGTGGCGGCCACCGCCGTAAATCTGATGGTTTCGGGCAAAATAGCGGCCAAAGCAGCGTGGGAAGATACGGTGGCCGTAAACGCCGCCCAGGCCGTAATGGAGGAGTTGCTGGCCCGCCGCCTGGCCGGGGGCGAACGGCAGGACCAGCCGCAGCCATTTCCCGGCGCGTCCGGTTATACTTACACATATTCGGTAGAGTTCTATCAGCCGGATAACCGGCTGGTTCAGGTGCGGGTCGACGTCCACTACCGGCACCAGGGGCGGGAGCGGCAGCTCGAACTGGTGACGCTGAAACGCAGGGGATGACGGCCGGCGCAAACATAAATGGTTTAGCGGGGCGGAGCCTGGTGGGATGTGTGGAAGAAAAAGTTGTTACCGGAACAATCGGTGATAATAACATGAGGACGACCGTTGAAAGACCCGGGTACGCAAAATATGGTGCGGCTGGTACACCGTCTTCCGGGCGAAGGACCTCCCTGCCGGGACTGGCGGTTGACCGCCGGGGCCTGACTCTGATTGAGGTCCTGGTGACGACTGTCCTTCTGTCTTTAATCCTGGGGGCGGCCTATTTCGTCGTCGACAGCACCATGCTCAACTGGAAAAAAGGCGACGAGCAGGTTGACGTGCAGCAGAACCTGCGGCTGGCCATGGACCGGCTGACCCGGGAACTGAGGGTCAGTGCAGGGGTGGACGAAATAAATCCCCAATCATACATCATTTTTAAGAGCCCGGATAATACAAAATACATCAAGTATTATCTTTACGGCAGCGAGATCAAGCGGGCCACCAGCAGTAATAAAATTATCTGGGAGGGGGACAATCCCGTGGCCGGGCGGGTTCAGGCGGTATCCTTCCAGAGAATTACCGGCTTGCCGGCCACGGTGGAGATAAAGCTCACCGGCACCAACGGTTTTGTTTTAACTTCCCGCGTGACCGTGCGGATGATGCGCGAACAAAATTAATTTTACAAGGAAAATGCTCTGTATGGATGGGAATTTGGGGAGGGCGACCTGTATTGACCGGCGGGCAAAAGGGAAAATTCAAGAGCGGGCAGGTATGCCGGAGGCCTCCTGCTTTCTGGAAAAATATGCGCGCAGGAGCACAAAAAGGCGCGGCCCTGGTCACGGTGCTCCTGCTCGCTCTCCTGCTCCTGGTCTTTGCCGGCTCCCTGGTCCAGCTGGCCACGGTGGACAAAAGAATGTCCGCCAGCCAGGTGGCCATGACCCAGGCCCTTTATTTGGCCGAGGCGGGAGTGGAAATGATGGTCGTCCGGCTGGCCGGGAATTTTGATGCCGGGCCGCCGTCCACGCCAATCGTGCTGGGGAACAGCCAGATCTCAAAAATTACCGTGAGCCCGGTGGACGCCGGCACCAGAGAGATCCTGGCCGAGGGGCGGGCGGGCAACGCCCGCAAGGCACTCAAAGTGCGGGTGCAGCGCACGGCGGCCTCCGTCCTGCAGAACGCCCTTTGTGCCGGAAATTCCCCTAATTTAAGCGGCAACGTATCTATTAGCGGCAACTTGTTGATTAACGGCAATTTGGAAACTGGCTCCAGTATAAGCCTTGCCAATTCCAGGCTGGTGGTGGTGAAGGGCAATCTGGATAATGAAAATGGTAGCATCAACATTTTGTCCGGAGGCAGCCTTTTGGTGGGAGGCAACCTCTACAATAGACACGGCCGCATTGAAACACCGGGCTACCTCCAGGTAGACGGCGCCATCGATAATTCTTCAGGCACCGTGATTTTCTCCCCCGGCGGGACCTACTACACCCCTGCCACGCAATATCCGGCGGGCACGTTTATCATTCAAAATGACGGCCAGGTACCCCGGCTGGACGGCCCGCGGGAAAATATTGCTGCCCTGGTTGAGCCGGCAGCCCGCCTGGATCCGGCGGAAAAAGTGGACGCCTACCAGGGTTATCCCAGCCTACCCGTGACCAGAAAGGGAAACGAATATGAGTTTGATTTTACCGGAAAAACCGCCGGAATCTATTATTTGGACACTGCTACTTTAAACGAAGGTGATAAAGGTAAAGGTAAACAGGTTAATAATGAAGATAAACAGGTTAATAATGAAGATCAAAAAATCCAGCTTTCGGGTACATACACCGGGAAATGGCTCATTGCCGTCAAAGGGGACGTGGAGATCAAAGGCAATTTAATACCAGCAAATGCAAACCAGGACGTTCTGGTGTTGGTGGTGGACGGTACGGTTAGCATACAGGGGAACGAAAACGTCAGCGCCGTTATATATGCGGGCCGGTTCGAGGCCGGCGGGAGCAGTACCATCAGGGGGACGGTGGTTGCGCAATCTTTTGATGTCAGGGGTAACGCAAGCCTGATCCAGGATAATGACCTGATCCGGAACGCCGTTCCCGTCCTGCCGTCAGATCTGATCGCGGTAAAAATAATTTCGTGGCGGGAGGAATACGACGTATTTTAATCTCCTGAACCTGCCCGTATCGTCCTGAAAGTTTGGTAACATTTCCATTTCAGGGTTTCCTTTTAGCAGGACTTTTTTACTTCAACCACGAAAGTATATTCATGTTTCGCCAGTTTTCGTTCCCCAAAATTATATCCTTGCCCGGGGGCTTTACTTTGCTTGAGGTTCTTGTCTCCACGGCCATCAGTGCCATCCTGCTTTTAATTGCGGTGCCCGCCGTACTTAACGGTTTAAGCAAGCACGCCCTGTACACCGGCGCCCGCCAGATGGCCACGGATATTCGCGGCTGGCAGCAGCAGGCCCTTTCCGCAGGGGATACCATGGCTACTTACAGCATACAGTTTGATCCTTTCAACGACGCCTATCATTTAATGATTAATAATGTATCCAGACAAAAGCAGTGTCTCCCTGTTTACCTTGATCTGGTCTCGACAAATTTTCCGTCCCATGAGCTTAAATTTAACCTGCGGGGGATCCCCATTTCCGGTGGCGGGACGGTTACCTTGCGTGAAAAGTTGACCCGAAGATGTTATTACGTCATTGTCGCCCCTGTTACCGGAAGGGTGCGTGTTTCTCCTCTGCCTCCGGCAGGTTAATCCAGATTATTTAATAATGGAAGGTCACCAATGTTCAGAAGCAAAACTTTTACTGCTGTTGACATCGGAGTGGGCGAAATTAAAATTGCGGTTCTTTCCTGCCGCCGCCGGAGGGTGATCTGCAATCTGCTGCATCGTTACTTGAGCCCCGGCATGGAGCACCTGGAAGAGGACAGGACTGATGAACTGGCCGCAGCTCTCAAGGCGGCCTTTAAATCTGCGCCCGGAGCAGGAAGAAAGGTAATTACCGCCATCGGGGGGCAAAGAGTGATTACCCGGCAGCTGCGCCTGCCGGCAATGCCCCTGAAAGAACTGGAACAGGCGGTCGTATGGGAGGCGGAGAAACTGGTGCCGCTGCCCGTCGATGAGCTGGTAATCCGGCCCGTGGTGCTTGGGGAAAGTCAGAACGGAGATAGCGGGCTGTTTCATGTCCTCCTGGTGGCCGTGAGAAAAGAACTCGTCTACCGTTATTACGAGGCCTTCGACCGGGCCGGCCTGCAGATTACGGCCATTGACCTGCAGCACCTGGCCCTGTGGCGGGTCTTTCACGGCTCTTTTGGATACCCGGTTCATGATGGTGGGGTACGGGCAGTGCTGGATCTGGGTTTTTCTTCCGGTCAGTTTATCGTTTTAAAAGGACAGGAACTGGTTTATGTGCGTTCTTTGCCGGTCGAATTGGGAAGGTTGCTGTCCGCGGGTGTTTTTGAGCCGGCACCGGCAGAACCTGCACCACCCCCCGGGGGTGAGGAAATACCGGGCGGGGAAGCCGCTGCCGCCGTGGAAGAACTGTCCGGTGAATATGCCGGTTATGATGAAGCACAGTTCGAACATTTGGGGGAGCTGGTACGGGAGATCCGCCGCTCCCTGGACTTTTACCAGTTGCAGGAGCGGGACAACCCGGTGGAAACCCTGGTGGTTACCGGCGGCTTCAGCAAAATCAAGGGGTTACCCGCTTATCTGGCCGGCCAGCTGGGAATAAGGGTGGCAGCCGGTTTTCCCCGGCTGCCCTTCCGGGATGTTAAGAATCCTCCCCGGGTGCTGGACCCGGCCTTTTCCGTGGCAGTGGGCCTGGCTTTGCGGGAGGTGCTGCAGTGAATTACCGGGTTAACCTCCTGCCTGCGGAACTGCAACCCGGACCCGTCCTGGAACCGAAACGCCTGCTGTTAATTTCCCTGGCTACCCTCACAGCAGGTGGGCTTGTTACTGCCTGTGTCTTTTGGGGTATAAATTTTCACCACATGCGTATTGAGCTGGCTGCCGTCAAGCGGCAGGTGCCCAAACTCCAGGAAACGGTTGCCCGGCTGGAGGAGCTCAAAAAACAGCGCCAGGAGCTGGAGGCGGCGTCCGGTGAACTGGAACGCCTGATCCAGCAAAGGCACACCTGGTCCAAAATGTTGCTGGACCTCAATAAAGTGGTCCCCCGGGAAATCTGGCTGACTGCCCTGCGATTACAGGCGGCTGGAAATGTTTCAGGAGCAGGCCAGAATGTGACCGGACCCGCCACCGCTCAAAAACCGGGTTCCGTTCCCTCCCTGCTGCAGAGCAGCATGGAGCAGGCCGGTCGGGCAGCAGGTAATGCACTCCAGCAGGTATCCGCTCAGCCCGGGGCACCGGCAACCGTGCCGGCAAGCCAGGGCGGGGAAACCGGGCAGCCGGGGCAGGCAGGCAGCCAGGTCCGGCGCGAGGACGGGAATGCCATTCCCCAGCTGCCCGATACTTTGACCCTGGAAGGCAACACTACCTCCCTGGCCGCCGTGGGGGTGTTCATTTATCACCTGTGTGAACTACCCTATTTCTCCCGGGTTGACCTGAACGAAATTAAATACGATGAGACAAAGGGCGTCACCACTTTTAGTATTTCCGCCCGCCTAAAAGGGGTCGGTGGGGGTTGATGGCACGCAGCCTGGGTAAGAAGACCAGAACCATACTCATTCTTTTACTGTTGCTGGCCTTTATTTATGCCGGTTACCGTTTCGTATTCATGCCCCAAATCCAGGCTTACCAGAAGACAAAAACCGATTTGAACGAAGCCAGGGCCCTCATCTCCCGGTTGTCCGCCCGGGCCGGTTCCCTGGAAGAGGAAAAAAAGGTCCTGGAAAAGGCCAGAAAGCGTTTTCTGGAGCTGAACAAAAGGTTCGATACCGATATGCAGGACGGCCAGTTTCTCGTTCAGTTCAGCCGTGTGACGGAAAAAAACCGGGTGCTGGTGTTGAAATTCAAACCGCTGGCCATCGTGGACAGGGGATATGTGCTGGTTTTGCCTGTGGAAATAGAGCTGAGAGGTTTGTATCCCCAGGTGACGCTGGTGATTGACTATCTGGAAAATCTTCCCAACTTAAGTGAGCTGCGCAATATTCAAATTACCCGTTACGAGCCTGAAAATGCGGGTGGACAGTCCCCGGCACTGCCCGATGGTACGGTGACGGCAAGTACGACGCTGCTGCTCTACTCCCGGCCGACTCCCTCCGGGCGCCTGCAGCTGGAGGAGGTCAGACGCTGGGCCCTGGGCCGTCCCAACCCCTTCTTTTCGGGCCGTCCGCCTGTTTCTCCTGCATTGCCGGAACAGGCGGCGGAGACGGCCGGCCGGGAGCCTGTTCCGGCGCCTGCACCGGAGCTGTAATTGAAGGAAGAAATTACGTCCTTTGCCTGCCGGCAACCTTACCGGTATAATCATGCAAAACCCGGTTTAAAACCCCGGTTGCACCGCATCCGCCATTGCCTGCCTTAAAGAAATGGGCTTAATTTAGGCAGCAGGAAACAGGTATAGATTGTTAAATTTTTATTAACAATATGACTTAATATGGATTGATTAATCCCTCCAAGAGGTGATTCTTTTTGGTCGATGAACAGTTGTTAAAGGAAGTTCTGGATCTCGCCCTGGCCAGCGGGGGAGATTTTGCCGATATTTTTGTCGAGCACAAGCGGGCTACGGGTGTCGGCCTTGAAGGCGGCAGGATCGAGCGGGTCCATTCGGGTATAGATATGGGTGCCGGCATCCGCGTGATTAACGGTGATTCCACGGCCTATGCCTATACCAACGACCTGAGCAGGGAAGGCCTCCTCGAGGCTGCCCGCATTGTCAGTCATGCTTCCCGGGGGGAGAAAAAGGACTACCACCTGGACCTGCGCCGGGTGCGGCCGCTGGTGGATTTTCCCGTGGTAGAGCGTCCCGATGCGGTCAAGCCGGAACGCAAGGTGGAGGCGGTCCAGGCCGCCGACCGGGCCGCCCGGGCCGTGGATGTGGAGAAAATCAAGCAGGTAATGGTGGGCTACGGGGACGTGGTCCAGAAGGTGATCATTGCCAACAGCGCCGGTGAATATGTGGAAGACGAGCGCATCCGCACCCGCCTGATGGTGCAGGTGGTGGCCGCCGATGGGCCGACCATTCAAACGGGTTACGAGGCCGTGGGCGGCCTGACCGGCTTTGAGCTGCTGGAGCGTTACCGCCCCGAGGCGGTGGCGGAAATTGCGGCCCGGCGGGCCGTGGAGATGCTGAAGGCGCAGCCAGCCCCCACCGGTAAAATGCCCGTGGTGATGGCCGGGGAGGCCGGGGGGACCATGGTTCACGAAGCCTGCGGCCACGGCCTGGAAGCGGATCTGGTACAGAAGAAGCTTTCGGTTTATGCCGGCAAAAAGGGGCAAAAGGTGGCGGCCGGCATTGTTACCGTTATTGATGACGCCGGCATGGCCGGCCATTATGGTTCCTACCGCTTTGACGACGAGGGAGTGCCGGCCCGGAAAGTAACCCTGATTGAAAAAGGCGAGCTTACGGACTACATGTACGACCGGCTCACCGCTTCGCGGGAAGGGAAAGCATCCAACGGCCACGGCCGCCGGGAGTCCTACCAGCACAAACCCATCCCCCGCATGGGCAATACCTACATAGCCCCGGGCAGGATGGACCCGGAAAAGATCATCAGGGAGACAAAAAACGGTCTTCTGGTGAAGAAAATGGGCGGCGGCCAGGTGAATACCACCACCGGGGATTTTGTTTTTGACGTGGCCGAGGGGTACCTGATTCAGGACGGGGAAATAGGCCCCATGGTGCGTGGTGCTACTTTAACGGGCAATGGCCCCGAAGTCCTGCGCATCGTGGAGATGATCGGCAGGGACCTGGGCTTTACCATCGGCACCTGCGGCAAGGACGGGCAGGGGGTGCCGGTAAGCGATGCCCAGCCCACCATGGCCATTAAGGAACTCATCGTGGGCGGCACAAGCCACAGCCGGGCCGACGGCAAGATCCGGCGCCTGTAGTGCCTGCGGTTACAGGCACTAAATGTTCAGAAAACCGTCCTGTTAGTTCCAGGCAAAGGCACGGCGTTGCCTGGAGCGAACGATTTTGTGAAGCGCGGGTAACCCGGCACTCACCGGAAGTGCTGTTCTTGTTAAGTAATGTAAAAAGGGGGGACAATAATGAGCCGGCTCAAGGAAACGGCAGCGGTTTACGAAACCAGGCCGCTGCCGGAAGGCAAGATCACCTTTGAGGAGTTTTTGGCCTGGTGCGACGAGGATACCCGGGCGGAGTGGGTGGATGGGGAGGTCGTTATATTGACGCCGGCAGCCTTAAAACACCAGAGGATATATAAATTTCTCTTGTTCTTGCTGGAGGTATTTGTCAGTAAGCATAGCCTCGGTGAAGTATTGTCTGCCCCCTTTTTGGTGCGCCTGCCCGAAATGCTGCGCCGGGGCCGGGAGCCGGATATCCTCTATGTGAGCAACGAAAAGCTGCCCTTTTTAAAGGAAACGTACATGGACGGGTCTCCCGATCTGATAGTTGAAATAACCTCTCCGGAAAGCCTGGCCCGTGACCGGGGGGAAAAGTACGTGGAATACGAGGCCGCAGGCGTTAAGGAATACTGGCTCATCGATCCCGACCGCCAGCAGGCGGAGTTTTACCGGCTGGGGGAAAAGGGACGCTACCGGAACATATCCCCCGACGCCAGTGGCATTTATCGTTCGGAGATCCTCCCCGGCTTCTGGCTGCAGGTGGACTGGCTGTGGCAGGAACCCCTTCCCCCGGTCATTGACTGTCTAAAAAAGATGGGGTTGGTCTAAGTAAAAAGACCGGAAGGGCGGGGCTCTACGCAGGGTCCCGCCCTTTGAAGGCTTACCGTCTTATTTTTAAAATGCCCCGTAACCGCCCGGCCGCTCCGAAACCAGCCTGGTCATCAGGTTGGCGATAACCTGTCTTTCCTGCTGGTCGGCCACCTGCCATAACTCTTTCAGCACTTTTTGCTCCGGGTTGGCCGGGGGTACGTGATCGGCCAGCACCTGACCGGCCTGCTGGGCCAGATTTACTATGCGCTCCCGTGAAATGCCCAGCTCCTCGGCAAATTCCACCGCCTGGCCGAGAAAACGTTTCCAGTTATCCCAGTCCGTGCTTACCTGGCGAATATCCAATTTTAACACTCCTTTCCTGATTACTGGCAGGGCTTATTTCTATTTTGTTCCTCTTTCCACCGTTTTATTCAAGAAAAGGAATACACACCTCTGTAAACAGCGGCATATGGTAACAAAAGAATAGAGAGTATGCTTACTTTAGGCCGTAAAAGTTCAGTAAAGCGGTGCTGTCGGCGCGGAGCAAATGAGTGAGCGGGACAACGCCGTTCCTTAAGCGGGTTGACTGAACACTTACTTTAGGCCTCATCCAGGGGGTAGGCTGCATGAAAATTGGTGATATTGTGACCCGCAAGGTATGTGGGGAAGATATGCAGTTTTGTATTCTTGGTTTTTACACCAGACAGAGTACCGGGGAACGGGTGGCCATTCTGGCTATGCTGGACCCTGCCACCATAGTGGAAGCTTCAGTACAGGAACTGGCCCCGGTATCCTTAAAAGGTATATTTGCCCTTACCACCAGTCTTTATGTACACTAGCTGCCGGCAGGCAGTTTTTTTGTTGGGCTCTAAAGGAATAGGCTGGCGGTTATTGAATAATACTTATGTTGACGTGGAAAGGAGTGGGATTTGCGTTGGCCGACTTTCTGGAAATTGCCCGGTATGCCCTGCAGCGGGCCGCCAGCCTGGGGGCCGGCCAGGTTGAAGCCTACCTGAATGCCGGCAAGGAACTGGTCGTTGAAGTACGGGACGGGCAGGTAGAAACCATGAAACTGGCGCAGGACCGTGGTCTGGGCCTGCGGGTAATGGTCGGCAACAGTGCCGGATTTGCCTTTACGACCGACCTTACCAGAACGGCCGTGGAGGATATTGTGCGCCAGGCCGTGAGCAATGCCGCCAGCGCGGCCCCCGATCCTTACCGGGTGCTGCCTGAACCCGCTTCCGCCTATCCGGAACTGAACCTTTATGACCCGGCCATCCGCAGGGCCACCGTGGAAGAAAAAATCGAGCTGGCCCGGGCCATGGAAAGGGCGGCCCGGGATTTTGATCCCCGGGTTAAAATTACTGAAAGTGCCGCCTACCATGACGCTGAAATAGAGGTTACCCTGGTCAACAGCCGGGGTATTGAGGCCACTTACCGGAGCGCTTACTGCGGCCTTTATATGTCGCTGGTGGCTGAAGAAAACAACGACAGCCAGACGGGCTTTGCCATGGATTACCGCCTGCAGTATGATCAGTTGAATCCCGTCAAAGTAGGGCGGGAAGCCGCAGAGCGGGCCGTACGCATGCTCGGGGCCAAACCGGTGAGCACCCGGCGGGCGGCGGTAATCCTGGAGCCCTACGTGGTGACGGGCTTTTTGGGCCTTCTGGGTCCCGGGCTTACTGCCGAAGCGGTGCAGAAGAACCGGTCGCCCTTTGCCGGTAAGGTGGGGCAGGAGGTAGCCTCCCCGCTGGTGAACATCATTGACGACGGCGCCCTGGCCGGGGGTATTGCTTCCGCTCCTTTTGACGGCGAAGGCGTGCCCACAGGCCGTACGGTCTTGATTGAAGGCGGAATTTTGCGCGGCTTTCTGCATAATACTTACACTGCCGCCAGGGACGGCGTCAAATCCACCGGCAACGGGGTGCGCGGCTCCTTTAAAAGCCCCCCGGAAGTGGGGACGACCAACTTTTTCATCCAGCCGGGAACCATTTCTCCGGAGGACCTCATCCGCGACACGCAACAGGGACTGTATGTAACGGAAGTATTGGGGATGCACACGGCCAACCCCATTTCCGGCGATTTTTCCGTAGGCGCGGCGGGGATTTTAATTGAAAACGGGCAGCTTACCCGTCCTGTGCGGGGCGTAGCCATAGCCGGCAACCTTCTTACTTTACTCAAGCAGGTGGATGGAGTAGCCAATAATCTGACCTTTTTTGGGGGGCGGGGGGCACCGGCCATCAGGGTGGCCGGAATGTCCATCAGCGGCCACTAACAACGGGCTTTGCAATTATTCTGGGTTATGGTAAAATTTTTTTTGCGATCCTCTTCTGGCAGGACGGTGCTGCAGGTGAAAATACTGGTTCTCAATGGTCCCAATCTAAATTTACTAGGGCGCCGGGAACCCCAGGTTTACGGCGCCCTTACCCTGGACGAGATCAATGCCTCCCTCGAAAAGCTGGCCGGGGAACTGGGGGTGGAGGTAACCTTTTACCAGTCCAATCACGAAGGTGAACTGGTGGACAGGCTCCACCGGGCAGTGGGTAAAGAGGATGCGGTGGTTTTTAACCCCGGTGCCTATACCCATTACAGTATCGCCTTAAGGGATGCGGTGGCCGCCACTGGCTTGCCGGTAATCGAAGTGCATCTTTCCAATATCTATGCCCGGGAAGAATTCCGCCATCATTCAGTAATTGCTCCGGTAGCCGCCGGTCAAATCAGCGGCCTGGGTGTGCTCGGTTACCGGCTGGCCCTCAGGGCCGCGGTGGAGCTGGCACAAAGCAGGGGGCCTGGACGTGCAGGGTAGGATTGAACGTCTGCTGGCCAGGCTTGCTCAAGAGAATGTGGACGCCTTTTTGGTGATGCGTCCGGAAAACCGGTTTTACTTGAGCGGCTTTACCGGTTCCGCCGGTGCCCTGGTGGTTACTGCCCGGCAGGTTTATTTTCTGGCCGATTTCCGTTATTTTGAGCAGGCGCGGGAACAATGCTCCCTTTGTCAGGTGGTAGGGTTTAAGGAATCCCTTTATGATGCACTGGCTGAAAAACTGCCCCGGTGGGGGGTCAACCGGCTGGGCTGTGAAGGAGATTTCCTTACTTATAAGCAGGTAGTCACCCTCCAGGAGAAGCTGGAAAAAATCCCGCTTACCCCCCTCTACGGTCTGATCGAGGAATTAAGGCAGGTCAAGGACCCGGGGGAAATTGAACTTATGTCCCGGGCGGTGGCTCTGGCCGACCGGGCTTTTGAGCATATCCTTGACTACCTGAAACCCGGGGTTACCGAATGGGATGTGGCCGTGGAACTGGAATGTTTTATGCGCCGCCTGGGTGCCCGTAAAAGTGCCTTTGAGACCATTGTGGCCTCGGGTCCCCGGGGAGCTCTGCCCCACGGTGTGGCTTCCCACCGGGTCATTTGCGAGGGGGATCTGGTCACCATGGACTTCGGTTGCCTGTACGAGGGCTACAATTCCGATCTCACCCGCACGGTGGTGGTGGGTTCGCCCCATCCCCGCCAGAAAGAAATTTACGACCTGGTGCTGGCCGCCCAGCGGGCCGCTCTGGCGGCAGTGCGGGCCGGAGTGAAGGCCTGCGATGTGGACCGGGCGGCCCGGGAAGTGATTGCCTCCGCCGGTTACGGGGAAAACTTCGGCCACAGCACCGGCCACGGCGTGGGCCTGGCGGTACACGAAGATCCTTCCGTTTCTAAAAAGAATGAAACTGTGCTGCAGACGGGCATGGTCATCACCGTGGAACCGGGCATTTACCTTCCGGGATGGGGCGGCGTACGGATTGAGGACATGGTGGTGGTGGAGGAACAGGGGTGCCGTATCCTCACCCGCGCCCCAAAGGACCCCCTGCCCGTTGTTCCCGTGTAAATATTCAGCAAAACCGTGTTTCCGTTTAATATTTTAAAGGAGGTTTGGCTAGAGGTGATTTCCACCAACGACTTCCGAACCGGATTAACCATTGACCTGGACGGGGAAGTGTACCAGGTGATTGACTTCCAGCACGTCAAACCGGGGAAAGGGGCGGCATTCGTCCGGTCAAAGCTCAAAAACCTGCGCACCGGGGCGGTAATTGAAAAGACCTTTAACGCCGGCGAAAAAATACCCCGGGCCCACGTGGAGCGGCGGGAAGTCCAGTACCTTTACAATGACGGAACCAGCTACAACTTTATGGATATGGAAACCTTTGACCAGTTTTCCCTGACCAGGGAACAGCTGGGCGAGGCAATCAACTTCTTGAAAGAAAATATGACCATCAACCTCCTCATGTTCCAGGGTAAGTCAATTGGTGTGGATTTGCCCAACTTTGTGGAGCTCAAGGTAATAGATACACCTCCCGGCATTAAAGGCGACACCGCCTCGGGAGGCTCCAAGCCGGCCACCCTGGAAACCGGATATGTCGTCCAGGTTCCCTTCTTTATCGAAGTAGGGGATGTTTTGCAGATCGACACCCGTACCGGTCAATATATCAAGCGGGCGTGAATGTTCAGCAAAACCGTTCCCCAGGAAATATATGTTTAAAACCCCCGGAAAAGAGCAATACTATAACAGTCCAGCTGGCTATTCATCACACCAAAAGGGGGTTTTGTAATGGAAGACCTGAAATCCAGGGTGGCTTACCTGCAGGGCCTTTCAGCGGGTATGGACCTTGAAAAGAAAAGTAAGGAAGGCCGGTTGCTTTCAAGCATCATCGACGTTCTCGGTGACTTTGCCGACTCCTTTAACGAACTGCAGGAGGCCCAGGAACAGCTGGAGGACTACCTGGAAAGCATCGACGAGGACCTTTACTCCCTGGAAGACGAGATTTACGACGGCCGCCCGGGCATGGATGATGACGATTACATGGAAGTGGAATGCCCGCGCTGCGGTGAAATCGTTTGCTTTGACCGGGACATTGTTGATGACGAGGATGTAATTGAGGTAACCTGTCCCAATTGCGATGAGGTAGTCTTCGTAAATGACGACACCTATGCTTCTGCCGATGAGCCCGAGTTGCTGGAAGGGCGCACGCAGGTGGAGCGCGACGATGACCTTTAGGGTTCCGGCAATGCCGGAACCTTTTCTATTTAAGGGTAGCTGAGAACGACATGCCTGAAGTATCCCCAGTTTTTTAAAGCCCCTGTTTTGGCTCGGTAGCGAGCGACTCGAGCCGAGCGGCCAGCCAAACTTAGCGAGGCGAAAAGCGAAGGCAGGCCCGAGGGCATGGATGCCCGAGGCCGGCAACTGAGGCAGGATGCCGAATTTGCCGGGAAGCCTGCCGGAGCTTTGAGCCGAGCACTAGTTTGGCCCGCGAGGCTCACCGGAGCGAGCGGGAGCCAAAACAGGGTAGTGGGAAAGTGGGGATAACTCAAACGACATACCCCTTGACTTCCGGCTAAAAGCGGGTTTACAATAGGCCAGAGATTTCAAGGGAGGCGGATGACACCATGAGCAAAATTGTCATTATCGGTGGTGTGGCGGCAGGCCCCAAGGTGGCGGCCCGGGCCCGGCGGCTCATGCCGGATGCCGAGATCACCATTATTGAACGGGGCCGCCTTATTTCCTATGCCGGATGCGGTATGCCCTTTTATGTCGGCGGTCAAATTAAGGACTTTGACCAGTTATTCAGTACATCTTATGGAGTAATCAGGGACGAGCACTATTTTATGAACGAAAAAGGGGTAAAAGTGCTCACCCGTACCGAGGCCAGGGCTATTGACCGGCAGAAGAAGGAAGTGACGGTAACCAACCTGGATACCGGGGAAACCAGCACCATCCCCTATGACAGGCTGGTGCTGGCCACGGGGTCCAGCCCGGTAGTTCCCCCCATACCCGGCCTGGATTTAAAGGGCGTTCACCGGCTCAATCACCCCGATGACGCCCGGCAGATTGTGGAGCAGCTGGAAGGGGTCAGTGAGGCGGTAATTGTGGGGGCGGGCCTGATTGGTATGGAGGCAATGGAGGCACTGCTCAAGCGGAAGATCTTTGTTTCGGTGGTGGAACTCAAGGAGCAGATTTTGCCCGGGGTGCTCGATCCCGACCTGGCGGCGGTGCTGGCCTTCCGCCTGGAAGAGGAAGGCGTGGAATTCCACCTGGGCAAGAAGGTCTTGCGCCTGGAGGGTGATGAAGAGGGCCATGTCACCGGAGTGGTGACCGACGGCGGTACACTGGATGCCCAGATGGTTATTGTGGCCGTGGGAGTAAGGCCCAATGTGGAGCTGGCCCGGGCCGCCGGCCTCACCATTGGCGAGACGGGAGCTATTGCGGTAAACGAATACCTGCAGACCAGCGACCCGGACATCTATGCCGTGGGAGACTGCGTGGAAAACCTGCACCTGGTTTCCGGGCGCAAGGTGTATATTCCCCTGGCTTCCACGGCCAACCGCCAGGGCCGGGTGGCGGGGGACAACGTGGCCGGCCGGAAGAGCAAATTCAAGGGGGTGCTGGGTACGGCAGTGCTGAAAGTTCTGGGCTGGAACGTAGGCCGTACCGGGCTGGGCGAGCAGCAGGCCCGGGATCTGGGTTACGATGTAATTACTGCCATCAACGCCACCCATGACCGCACCCACTACTACCCCGGTCACGACAACCTGCTCATTAAACTGGTAGTGGATAAAAAGAGCCGCAAACTATTGGGCGCCCAGGCCATTGGCGGCGGTGACGCCATTAAACGCATTGACGTGGTGGCTACGGCCTTGCACTTCGGGGCTACGGTGGACGACCTGTTTGATGTGGATCTGGGTTATGCCCCGCCCTTCAGCACTCCCATCGATGCGATTCAGCACGGGGCCAACATTGTGCGCAATAAGGTGGACGGCCTGGCCCGGACCATCACCGCCCGGGAGCTCAAGGAAAAGCTGGACCGGGGCGACGATTTTATCCTGCTGGATGTGCGCACCCCGGAACAGTTCAACTACCGGCACATTGAAGACGACCGGGTGATGCTGGTGACCCTGGGCGACCTGCGCCGCCGCATTGACGAAATTCCCCGGGACAGGGAAATCGTTACCCTTTGCGCCCTGGGCGTGCGGGCCTATGAAGCCATGCGCACTTTAACCGGAGCCGGCTTCAAAGACGTAAAATTCCTGGAGGGCGGCCTGCAGGGCTGGCCCTACGAGCTGGAATAAAACCTGGATTTTTTGGACCCTTCACGTGTTGTGGAGGGTTCTTTTTTTTGACAATTTTTTGGGGTATAAAAACTTGTCCTTTCAAATATCTATGGACTAAAGAAGGAGGGACAAACCATGGTCACTGCGCCTTTGCTTCGACCGGTCAAGTCCACCAAAAGCCATCCCGTGGAAGAAGTGTTGCCGGTGCTACCGGTTCAACTGCGCAATTTGATTGCCGGGCTGCCCCTGGAAGTCCTGGAACGGCTGGAGGAAATTCGCCTGCGCCAGGAGCGGCCCCTGGCCCTGGGACTGGTCCATAAGGATGCCTTCCTCAGCCCGGAGGGAAACCTGGTGAGCAGCCCGGAACAGGCCTACCGGGTCAGCGCCGGCGACCTGGAACGTACCCTCCAGCTCGTTACCGGTTCATCCCTTTATGCCCTGGAAGAGGAATTGCGCAACGGGTACATCACCCTTCCCGGCGGGCACCGGGTCGGCCTGACCGGGCGGGCGGTCATGGAAGGGGGTCGGGTGAAAACCTTAAAGTACATCAGTTCCCTGAACATCCGTATTTCCCGGGAAGTGCCGGGGCTGGCCACCCCCCTCCTGCCGCACCTCATTGACCGCCGGTTAAAAAGCATTTATCACACGCTGATCTTTTCCCCACCCCGCTGCGGGAAGACCACCCTGCTGCGGGATATCATCCGCCAGCTCAGCAACGGTGCGCCGGAGCTGGACCTGCCCGGCTTGACCGTAGGGGTGGTTGACGAGCGTTCCGAGCTGGCCGGCTGCTGCCGGGGAGTACCGCAGCGGGACGTGGGGGTGCGTACTGATGTTCTGGACGGTTGCCCCAAGGCCGACGGCATGATCATGCTGCTGCGTTCCATGGCTCCCCAGGTGATTGCCACCGACGAGATCGGGAGAGACGAGGACATCGCCGCCCTGGAAGAGGTGTTCCATGCCGGAGTGCGCGTTCTGGTTACCGTCCACGGTGCTTCCCTGGCCGAACTGGCCGCCCGGCCGGCCCTGCGACATCTCTTCAAGCTTAAAGTAATCCAGCGCTTTGTCCTTTTGGGCCGTTCCCGCGGTGTGGGTACCGTAGAAGATATCCTGGATGGTCAGACCATGCGTTCCCTGGGGGTGAGGTGATGCTGAAGATCCTTGGATGTGCCCTGATCCTCCTGGCCGGCGGTGGGGCAGGCATGACCATGGCCGGGCATTATGCCCGGCGGCCGCGGGACCTGCGCAGTTTACAGGCGGCTTTAAAGATGCTGGAAACGGAGATCACCTATACCGCCACTCCCCTGCCCGAGGCCCTGGGCCGGGTGGCGGAGCGGGCAGGGCCGCGGCTGGCCCCCCTGTTTAACCGTGCCAGAGAAGAGCTCCTGTCCCCATCGGGCCGTACGGCGCGGGAGGCCTGGGAGAGTGCCCTGAAAGCCTTTTATCCCACCAGCGCCCTGGTGCCTTCCGATCTGGCCGTTCTCCGTCAACTGGGTCCGGCCCTGGGTATTTCCAGCGTACAGGACCAGAGCAAACATCTGCACCTGGCCATGGAGCAGCTGGGCGTGGAAATGGCGCGGGCTGAAGAGGAAGCCTCCCGCTATGTCAGGCTCTGGAACTACCTGGGCTTTCTCGGCGGGCTGGCCCTGGTTCTGATGTTGTATTAAAGAAGGGGGGGAGCCATATGGGCTACGATATCAGTTTAATTTTTAAGATTATCGGCATTGGAATTCTTGTCGGAGTTGCCCATTACGTCCTGAAAAATTCCGGAAAGGAGGATTATGCCGTTATTGCTACCCTGGGCGGTCTGGGCATTGTGCTCATCTGGGTGGTGCAGCTTCTGGGCGGTTTCTTTGACCAGGTAAGGTCGGTGTTCAAGTTGTTTTAGAGGGGTGGCACCGGTGGAGATCATGCAGATTGTCGGCCTGGGGATAGTGGCGGCGGTGCTGGCGGTAACCATCCGGCACAACAAGCCGGAAATGGCCATGCTTTTAAGCATTGCTGCAGGGATTATCCTCTTCATGATGGTCCTGGGCAAGATTGGCGCGGTAATTGACGTGCTCAGGGAGCTTTCCACCCGGGCCAATTTAAATATGGTTTACCTGGGGACAATCCTCAAAATTGTGGCCATAGCCTATATTGCCGATTTTGGCGCCCAGATCTGCCGGGATGCCGGTGAGGGGGCAGTGGCCTCCAAAATTGAATTTGCGGCCAAGGTTCTCATCCTTGTCCTGGCAGTGCCCATAATGATCGCCGTGCTCCAGTCCCTGTTAAAACTGGTACCCTGAGGTGATAGGGGATGCTCCGGCCCTTCTGGTTTTGCGTGTTCTGTGCGGTATTGTTATTCTTTCCCGCTGCCGCCCTGGCTTTACCGGGGGATTTACCGGAATCTACTTCTTCCCTGGAGCCGGTGCAGAAGGCACTGGATATCAGCGGGGTGGAGGATTACATAAATACCCTGGACGCGGAAATTAAAGATGCCATTCCCGGGTTTAACTTTAAAGAAATGGTCATGAAATTAATCCGTGGAGAAATTGATTTGAGTGCCGGGGAACTCTTCAAAAGCCTCCTTTCCTATTTGTTTCGCGAGGTGGTGGCCAATTCCGCCCTCCTGGGTAAGCTGGTCGTCCTGGCCATAATATGCGTGGTACTGCAAAATTTTACCGCCGCCTTTGACCGGGGGACCACCGGCCAGCTTACCCATACCGTCACCTACCTGGTGCTGGTAACTATTGCCATTGCTTCCTTTGCTCTGGCGGTGCAGACCGGCAGGGAAGTGGTGGACAGGATGGTCACCTTTATGCAAGCCTTGATGCCCGTATTGCTCACCCTGCTGGTGGCCCTGGGCGGGGTGGCTTCGGCGGCCATCTTTCACCCCGTAATTCTGGTCAGCATCACCTTTTTGGGAACCCTGATCAAGAACGTGGTTCTGCCCCTGGTTTTCTTTTCCGCCGTGCTGGGACTGGCCAGTCACCTTTCCCCCCGCTTTAAGGTTTCCGGCCTGGCCGGCCTGTTGCGGGGCGCAGCGGTGGGGCTTTTAGGGATAATGGGGACGGTTTTCCTGGGCCTTTTAGCCATCCAGGGGGTGGCCGGGGCTGTAGGGGATGGAGTGGTCTTGCGCACGGCCAAGTTTTCCCTGGACGCCTTTATCCCGGTAGTGGGTGGAATGTTTTCCGATGCCCTGGAGGCAGTGATCAGTTCTTCCCTGCTGATTAAAAATGCCCTGGGTATTGCCGGTGTGGTGGCAGTGGTGATGATCATGGCCCTGCCGCTGGTCAAGCTCATTTCCCTGGCTTTTATTTATAAACTGGCCGGGGCGTTGATTCAACCGGTGGACGATTCCCAGGTGGTGGCCTGTCTTTCCGACCTGGGCAACAGCATAATCATTATCTTCGCCACAGTGGCCACGGTGGGCTTGCTCTTTTTCTTTGCCATTGCCATCCTGGTAGGGGTGGGCAACCTTACCGTCATGCTGCGTTAGGGGGGAGGGATGATGTGGAGCTCGTCCGTAACCTGGTCCAGAACCTGATTATTATCGTAGTCCTGGCGGTTTTTCTGGAAATGCTGCTGCCGGCCGGCGACATGCGGCGCTATGTGAAAATGGTTATGGGACTGTTAATTATCGTGGTGGTTTTGCAGGCTATAGGGGGGGTGGTGCGGGGGGAATGGCAGCACGACCTGCCGGAACCGGCTTTAACCGGTACTCCTTCAGGAGTCCCGGATTTGACGGATATTATGGCGGCCGGGCAGCGTTTAAAAGACGGGCACCAGCAGAAAGCCCTGGAAGAGTACCGGCAGGGCCTCTCCCGCCAGATCGCCGCCCTGGCAGGTTTAAACAAGGAGGTACAGCTGGTAAAAGCACAGGTGGAAGTTTATAGTGATCCCCAGGACAGGCGTTTTGGACAAATCCGGGAGGTTCTACTTTTACTGGCCGCGGCCTCCCCTGGTACCCGGGAAAAGGGGGCCGGGCGGGATGACCCTTTAGTGGACCCGGTAACCATTGATGTGGGCGGCCGGGGTCTATCAGGGAATGATGTTACGGGTTTGAAACCAGGGCCGGAGGCGGAAAGGGCGGCGGGACAGCTGGCCAAAACGGTAGCCAATTTCTATAACCTTTCGCCTGAACAGGTTAAGGTGCACTGGGTGAGTTAATCTCAGGGAGGTCGGTGAAGGTGTCTATCTGGGATGCATGGAAGAAATTTCTTGGAAACCGGGAGGAAGGGGATCTCCCTCCGAAAATGACGCGGCGCCAGCTCGGGGTACTGGGCGGCCTGGTTGCCCTGGGGGTAGTCCTGCTCCTTTTGGGGAGTGTAAGCTTTCCGGCAAAAGGAAAACCGCCGGTGAATGAAGGGAACCATCCCCCCCAGGAGAGCCTGGCCAAGCAACCGGGCGACTCGAATATGGCCCGCCAGGAAGCAGCCCTGGAGGAAAAGCTGCGGGAAATGCTTGGACAAGTAGAGGGGGCCGGTAAGGTGAAGGTAACGGTGCGCCTGGCCAGTTCCAGCCGGGAGGAATATGCCGTGAACACCACCACCGGGCGCAAAACCACCCAGGAAAAGGACCAGGCGGGGGGGACCAGGGTAACCAGTGAAGATACCGGTAGCGACCAGCTGGTTTTAATCCGTTCCGGCCAGGGGGAAATACCGGTGGTGGAACAGGAAATTTCCGCCCGGGTGGCGGGAGTGCTGGTGGTGGCCGATGGAGCCCGGGATCCCCTGGTGAAGGCCCGGCTTTTCCAGGCCGTGCAGGTGGCCCTGGGCATTGAACCGCAAAAAATCCTGGTATTACCGCGGGAAAGGGGAGAGATTTAAATGCATACCATCCTGATCCAGAAACGAATCCTTCTGGCCTTCTTGCTGGGTTTGCTGGGACTAACATTGCTTGTTCTGGGCTGGCAGGGTGCTCCCGGACAGATGGAACGGCAGGATGACGGTGCACCGGTGTCCGCAAATAATATGCCTGCCGCCCGGGGGACAGCAGCGGGAACTGTGCCGGAGTCGCCCCGGCAGGTTCAGGATGTGTCCCGGGATGGAGCGGCCTTTTTCGTGGAGTATCGCCTGGACCGGGAACGTACCCGGGGCCAGCAACTGGAACTGCTCCGGGAAATTATCAACAACCCCCAGGCGGCGGCCGAAACCCGCAGGACCGCCCAGGAGCGGCTGCTGGCCATCAGCCAGAGCATGGCCCGGGAAGTTGAAGTGGAAAATCTGCTCCGGGCCAAGGGCTTCAAGGATGCAGCCGTCTGTCTGGATGACCGGGGTGCCACCGTGGTAGTCCAGGCGGCCCGCATCTCCCCCGAGGAGGCCACCCGCATTGCCGAACTGGTGTCCCGGGGAACGGGGGTGGCGGAACAGGATGTGGTGATTATTCCCAGGCCGTAGAGCACTGTTTACCTCCGCCCCTGGGCTGACACAGCCCCGGGAGGTCGTGGAAATTTCGGGCAAAGTCGTGTCGCTCCTCCGCAGGTATTAGAAATCCCCCTTGACAAAGAACGCGTGTTTGGTTAAGATGATACCAAACACCCGTTTTGTCCAGGGGGGTTTTCGTTTTGGAGAGGGCCATCCTCCTTGCCGACATGAACTCCTTTTTTGCCAGCGTCCACCAGGCGCTGGACCCCGCTTTGAAAGGCAGACCGGTCATTGTTGGCGGCGACCCGGCAAAGCGCCACGGGGTGGTGCTGGCGGCCAGCTACGAGGCCAAGGCCAGGGGCGTGAAGACGGGCATAACCGTGTACGAAGCGCGGAAGCTGTGCCCCGAGGGCGTCTTTTTGAAGCCCCAGCACAACCTCTACGTGAATTTTTCCACCCGCATCCTGGGCATCATGCGGGACTTCACGCCTCTGGTGGAGCCGTTTTCCATTGATGAAGCCTTTTTGGACGTCACCGGCTGCCATAAGCTCTTCGGTTCACCGGTGGAAATTGCCCTGGCCCTCAAAAAACGCATACGGGATGAAGTGGGTGTGACGTGCAGCATCGGTATAGGGCCGAACAAGCTCCTGGCCAAGATGGCAGCGGAACTCCAGAAACCGGACGGCCTGACGGTCCTGGGCTACGAAGACGTGTCCGCCCGCCTGTGGCCCCTGCCGGTGAGGGAACTTTTCGGTGTCGGTCCCAGGTACGAGCGGCACTTAAGGTTGCTCAACATCCATACCATTGGTGATCTTGCCAACTTCCCGGTGAAAATTCTAAAGATGCGGTTCGGGGTCTACGGCGAGGTTCTATGGCGGTGCGCCAACGGCATTGATGAAAGCCCCGTCGACCCCCATTCGCTGGACAGGGTCAAGAGCGTCGGCCAGCAGATAACCCTGCCCAGGGACTACCGCCGGTTTGCGGAGATAAAGGTGGTCATCCTGGAGCTGGTCGAGAAGGTGGCCGAAAGGGTAAGGAGCGGGGGGTACGCGGGCAAAACTGTGGTGCTCTCCCTGAAGGACGCCAGCTTTGCGTATTTATCGCGCATGAAAACCCTTCGCGCGCACACCGACCTGGCCGCGGATATCTACCGGGCGGCGGTGGACCTTCTGGCGCGGCACTGGCCGGAGGGCTGGCCCGTGCGCATGGTGGGGGTGACCCTTGCCGGGCTGATCCTGAAGCCTGCGGAACAGCTCACCCTCTTCGGGGAAAGAGAAAAGTGGGGCAGGGCCGAGCGAGCCTGCGACTATATCCGGAACAGGTTCGGGGAGAGAGCAATTTTCAGGGCGTCCTCCCTTACTGAGGCGGGTGTGCGGTATGCGGGATAACCGGCTGTGGGAGGGCCAACGCATCATCCTGCCGGAAATGCGGGAGAGGGCCATAAGGCGGTGTGCTGACTGCCGATTCCTGATCAAAATCCAAGGGAGAGAAGAAGTGCGGTGGGGTTGCGTGGTCGGCTTGCCCGGGTATGGCACCCTTGAAAAGTCCGTTCCGGAAACCCTGTACGCTGTGGAAGTTATGAAATCGGCTGGGAAGGAGGGACTCCTTAAAGTGCTTTCCCGCGGCAACCCGAACGCACAGGCGTGCGGTCATTTTCTCCCCAGGTGCAAAAAGACCGCCGCTGTATTTCAAAGGGCGGCGGGGCCTACGTGTTGGGAATCCTCTGGGGCACGGCCTCTGCCTCCAATCACAAGGGCCTGGTCAAGGCGATAGAAACCATTTCCAGGGAGCTACGTGGCAGCCCGTGCCCAACTTGGGAAACAGCAACAGTTACCGGTAGCAAAACACGAAAAAAATGATACAATAATAATAAGTAATAAGCAAACTACTACCTTTCACCGGGAAAAGCTTCATCAGGACAGTAAACATTATGACATAAATAAGGGTGTTTATGCTGTCCGGTAGGTGGCAGGTGAATTGTCAATTACCTGACATTATTTATCTGGTGGAGGAGAGGTAATGAAGGTTAAAAAAGCAGGATTGGAGGATGAGCAGTTAAAAGAGCAGTTAAAGGGTCACGGTACGGCTATTGATTATCCCCGGGGTCAATTAATTTTTTCCTCTGGGGAAGTTGCAGACAGGGTTTATTTCGTTCAGAAGGGGCTAATTAAAATTTACTACCTGGCCGGAGACGGCCGCCGGGTTACTGTGGCTTTACGTCATCCCGGAGAATTTGTTGGCCTGGCCGAGGCTTTGTGCGGCATGGAGCGTATCTGTTTTGCCGAGGCCGTGGAAGATGTAAATATTTTGGTGTTCAAACGAGATGACTTTCTTAAACTCCTCACCTCAAAACCTGCCCTGGCGGTAAAAATAGCGCAAATACTGGGGAAGAGAATCCGGGAAGCCCAAAACACCATATACGAAATTGTTTCCTGGCCCGTTGCAGGACGGCTGGCTCTTCTGCTCCTTAAACTGGCCGAACGCACAGACACAACAGGAAAAATGGAACTGGTAGAAATCAACCTGCGCCTCACCCATGAGGAAATTGCATGCATGATTGGCACTTCTCGTCCCACTGTTACCACCCTTTTAAACACATTTAAACAAGAAGGGGCCATTACCGTGGAAGGGCGTGAAATCAAAAAAATTCGACCTGCAAAATTACTTAAGTGGATAGATTAAATAGATTATTAAATAGATTAAAGAGTAACCCAGTTTCGACTGGGTTTTATTTTTTTTGTAAGCAAGATAACAAATCTTCAGTATGTTAGGAAACTGCAGGTTTTAAAAGTTTCTGTTATATTGGCCATAAGTATTTGCTGAATAAAGCTGTGCAAAAAAAAAGGGGGTGAAAGCTTTTTATGAACTAAAAGAAAGTAAATAAAGTACTGCGACAAAAGAAAAGGTTTAAATGGTGAGCAAACTGCTATTAAGGAAGAATTTTCACCTGGAAAAGTGGAGGGGACTTTATGCGGGGTAATGGCGATCTGAAGTGGTACATACGGTTCGTACCCGGATTTATGGTCGAGAATGCCAGAAAGGCAGGACTGGATCCAAACACGGCTTTTCCTGGTTTTGTGGCAGCGTGGATCGCCTTTTTCATCATTCTTTCCTTACCCGTTCCGCCGGGGTTAAAGCCTGCGGGATTGGCAGCGGCTGCGGTAGCCGTCTGGGCCGTCATTATGTGGATTACCGAAGCAATGCCGGTTGGAGTGACGGGACTGCTCATTCCGCTCCTTTTGGTGTTAACTGGTGCTCAGAAAAAAATTCCCCAGGCCTTTGGGGGTTTTAGTCAGGACGTATCCTTTTTGGTTCTGGGTTCCTTCATTTTTGCCGCCATCATGCAGAGCACCGGTCTCGATAGAAGGATTGCCCTGGCCGTACTGAGCAGGGTTAAGCCGCGCGTTGACCAGGTGATCAAAGGGTTAATGGCTGTAAATATTGCTTTAAGCTTGATCATCCCGGCGGCGGTTTCCAGGTCGGCTGTGCTCCTGCCCATTGTCAAGGGCATCATGGAATTGTTTGAAGAAACCCCTGAAGGCAGGAGGGCCAGGGGAGCACTGGCTATAACGGGTCTGTGTTATTTCCCCATGGTTGGTGGAATTCTGCTTCTCACTGCCCACATGCCCAACGTGATAATGGCCGGTCTATTCGAAAAAGAGCTGGGGTATCAGTTAAATTATGCCAGGTGGTTCTGGTTGCACTGGCCGATTATAGGCCTGCTCCCTGTTATGTTTCTGATCATAAGGAAGCAGTTGAATGTGGGCGGAATCTCAGTGCCCGGCGGAACTGATTTCATTCAGTGTGAGAAGAAAAACATGGGTAAAATGAGCTTTATAGAATGGCTTGTACTGGCAATCTTTGCTGTTGCGGTTCTGCTCTGGATCACAGAACCACAGCACAAGATAAAGACAGGCCTGGCCACCTTAATTGCCCTGGGAATTTTCTTTATACCCGGGTTGCTGCCCACTCCATGGAAAACGTTACAGAACAAAACCATTTGGGGAACGTGGCTTTTGTTGGCCGGAGCACTATCTTTGGCCAGCGCAATCAGTGCTACGGGTCTTTCGGAGTGGATTGCCGGGTATGCCGGAATGTACTTTAAAGGACAGCATTTCCTGGTTATCGTGGTCGGTTTCATCGTGCTCACCGCATTTGTCAGGATATTTATGCTCAGCAACGTGGCTGCGGTATCCATGCTGGCGCCGATACTGATATCCCTGTCCAGGGTACTTAACTTAAACCCGGTAGCCTTTACTTTGCTGGTGGCGAATTTTGACACCTTCTCCTTCCTTGTTCCCACTCAGGTAACCGCCTGTGTGATTGCTTACGGGACGGGAACTTTTGACACGAAGACCTACGCCAGAGTAGGAATACCGATCATGGTGGCAACTCTCCTTTACTTTGTGCTGGTTATGATGCCCTGGTATGCTGTTAACGGCTTACCCGTTTGGGGCGGGTATGTCACATGGAGGTGATGAAACCCGGGTTTAAGTTCAGTTAGTTGTAAGGAGTTATCAAATAAAGATTGATTTGGGGAGGTTTTAGAATATGGCTGCAAAACTGCCTGCGAAACTTGAAGAGGTGGGAGAGGTAAGGCTTGAGACTGACATTTTGATTATCGGTGCCGGTAACGCCGGCTGCTATGCTGCCATTGAGGCCAAGCGCCGTCGTCCCGATCTGCGGGTCACCCTGATGGAAAAAGCCCACATCGATCGCAGCGGCTGCCTGGCCTCAGGCATGGATGCCATCAATACTTACATTAAGAAAAACGAAACCGTGGAAAACCTGGTTCGCTGGAGCCGCGCCCAGGCAGGAGGTCTCCTGCGGGAAGACCTGACCATTACCATGGCCGAACTTTTAAATCAGGCCATTGAAGAATGGGAAGAGTGGGGCCTGCCCATTAAAAAGGACGAAAACGGGGAATACCTGGCCCGGGGGCGCTGGGATATTGCCATCCAGGGTTCAGAGATGAAGGTGATCCTGGCCGAGAAGGTGCGGGAATACGGCTGCGAAGTTTTAAACCGGGTGGTGGCCACCAATTATCTCCTCGATGGTGACCGCGTTATCGGCGCCATGGGGTTTGGTGTCCGGGACGGCAAGTTCTATATTATTAAAGCCGGAGCGACCATTGTGGCCACCGGAGGAGCAGCCGGGCTATATAAACCCTATACCAACGATGGCGTTGATAGCCACCACCAGATCTGGTATTGCCCCTTTAACGTGGGTACCGGTTATGCCATGGGTATTCGGGCCGGTGCGGAAATGACCACCTTCGAGATGCGCTGGTGCGCTGTGCGTACTAAGGATTTTAACGGGCCCATTGACACCATTTCGGTAGGTTATAAAGCGCCTATGATTAACGCCAAAGGGGAGAAAATTTTAGCCAAACGGTATGCTCACATGGGCGGTGACGCTTCTCCTCGTTTCGTGCGGGCCAACGCACCGATGGAAGAATGGCTGGCCGGCAGGGGTCCCTGTTATGTGGATACCCGTCATATGACTCCGGAACAGGTCAAGACCCTGAAAATAGATTATTTGAATGAGCGTCCCAGCTTTGTACTCTTCCTGGCTGCCCGCGGTCAGGACATTACCAGGGAGCCCATTGAGGTCTACGGTAGCGACCCCTACATCGTGGGAGGCCATACGGCCAGCGGGTACTGGATTGATGTTAAGCGTGCTACCACCCTGCCCGGTCTTTTTGCCTGCGGCGATGTGGCCGGTGGGGTACCGAACAAGTTTGTCGGCGGTTGTGCTGCCGAAGGAATGCTGGCGGCCCGGGGGGCTATCGAATACCTGGGATCCCTGGCAGACAGGGGTCAGGTGGATGAGTCTCTTGTGGCAGCGGAAAAGGCGCGGGTTTATGCGCCGGCCATCAGGCAGGTTCGGGAAGGGGATGGTGTTATCCCGCGGGAAATGGAGGAACGCCTCCAGCGGCTTATGGACGAATATGCAGGTGGTGTGCACCAGTTTTACCGGATGAACCGGGAAAGACTGGAATATGCCCTGAAACACCTGGCTATTTTGAAGGATCAAACCAGGTATCTTGTAGCCCACGATTTACACGAGCTAATGGAAGCTCATGAAATAATTGACCGGCTGGATGTAGCGGAAGTGCTGGTACATCACCTGTTGTTCCGTGAGGAAACCCGCTGGCCGGGCTGGCAGAACAGGGTGGACTTCCCCGAGCGGGATGATACCCGTTTCGATTGCTTCGTCAACTCCCGGCGTAACCCGCAAACCGGCGAGATAGAAGTATTTACCAGGCCATACGAACAGATAATCCCTGGAGATCGTTACCGGCCATAATTCTGACAGGAGGTTGATTACTGGTGCCGCCAAAGGTTAATCTCCAAAAATGTGACGGTTGCCGTGCTGAAAGCGAAGCCCTTTGTGTACAAATATGCCCTGGGGATTTGATGGCTCTGGATGAAAATAATGGAAAGGCATATTGCCGTTCGGCACGGGACTGCTGGGATTGTATGTCCTGCGTGAAAGCCTGCCCCAACGGAGCCATTGAAACCCGTCTACCTTACCAGTTGGGTTATTACCCGGCCAAGCTTATTCCGCTGGTTGGAAGCAATAAAATCAGCTGGACTGTTGTGGATATTCACGGTAAGGTAGAACGCTTCACCTTTAAAAACAGGAATGACTAAGAATTTAGGGGCCGGCGGCCCGTTGCCGGCCCCCGGTGTTTTCAGGGGGGGGGAACACAGTGCCGCCAAAAATCGGTGTCTACCTGTGTCATTGTTACGGTGAAATTGGTAAAATTCTTGACCTGGAGAAATTATCCCAGCAGGCAGGCAAATGGCGCGGGGTTGCTGCCAGCATCCATTATCCTGCGTTATGTAGCGCTGACGGCCTGGAAATAATTGCTGAGGATGTGCGCCAGGGGCGTGTAGACCGGGTAGTGGTTGGAGCATGCTCACCAGCCGTACACCGGGATACCTTTCTTCGTCTTGCACGGCAGGCAGGCTTGAACGAACACTTCCTGGAACGCTGTAACCTCAGGGAACAGTGCACCAGGGCCCACCGGGACCAGCCGGCGCTGGCGATGGCAAAGGCCCGGAATCTACTCAAAATGGCCGTGGGGCGGTTGAGCCCGGCAGAATCCTTTGAACCGGTTAGTTCTTCAACTTCCCGGTCTGTACTGGTAGTCGGGGGAGGTATTGCCGGACTAACCGCAGCAGAGAATCTGGCCCGGGCCGGGGTTAACGTAACGCTGGTAGAAAAATCCCCTTTCCTGGGAGGTAAGGTGGCCCGGTTGCACCGCTATTACCCGCGCTTTTGCTCACCCCGGTGTGGGTTGGAGGTACTGATGGCGCGTTTGCTGGCTACGGGAAGGGTAACGGTGCACACCTTGACCGAGGTAACCGGTGTGCGTGGTACCGCCGGTAACTTTATGGTGGAACTTTTAAAACAACCCCGTTACGTCAAGGATGCCTGCACCGGGTGCGGTGCTTGCCTTGAGGTTTGCCCGGTGGAGGTAGCACCCTCCGCAGCATTGCCACCGGGCAGGCAGCGGGCCATTGAAGGCCCGGGGTTATTTCCCTATCCTCTTAACTATGCCGTCAACCGTGTGTTTTGTCGTGGTAAATCCTGCAGCCGGTGTGTGGAAGTCTGTCCGGCCGGGGCCATTGACCTGGACCAGGAGGAAGACAGGCTGAGCATTGGTGTGGACGCGATCATTCTGGCTGCGGGTTGGGAACCTTACGATGCCGGACGGATTAACAATTACGGCTACGGGCGTTTGCCTGGAGTAATTACCAGCATGGACTTGGAGGTTCTGGCCCGTCCGGACGGACCAACCGGTGGCCAGTTAATCCGGCCTCACGATAAAAAGCCCGTAAGGCGGGTGGCCTTTATCCAGTGTGCCGGCAGCCGTGATAAACAGCACCTGGCTTATTGTTCCAGTGTATGCTGTGCGGCCACATTAAAGCAAATTGATTACGTACGGGCGGTGGCGCCGGAGGCCGGCATTTTTGTCTTTTACATGGACATCCGTACTCCGGGCAACCTGGAAGAACTGTACCGCCGGACACGGGAAGAACACGGTGCAGTTTTTATCCGGGGTAACCCCTATGCAGTGGAATGGGACCCTGGGGCAGAAGAACTGGTCGTCACGGCTGATGATACCTTAAGTGGCTCACGGGTAGCGGTACGGGCCGAACTGGTGGTACTGGCCACCGGTATGGTACCCTGTGCCGTCCCGGCTTTTGAGCGCCTGGAAAAGGACACAACCGGCTTCATTACCGGTCACCTGCCCTGTTCGCCCATGGAGGTGCGGCGTGCGGGTATTTATGTGGCCGGTTGTGCTCAGGAACCGATGGATGTGAGTACAAGCGTCAAAAGCGCTCTGGCTGCAGCAGCGGAATGTCTGGCTACCATCCAGAACCAGTCTGTGGTAGTTCCACCGGTAGTGGAGCGGCACAAGTGCGACCGGTGCGGGCGCTGTGTAGAGGAATGTCCCTACGGTGCCTGCAGCTTTGATACAGGCGGTTATCCGGCGGTAAATCCACTGGCCTGCCGTGGATGTGGTATCTGTCAGGGGGGATGTCCCCTGAGATGTATTTACCTGCCGGGATTCAGTTCCCGGGAGATGGCCGGACTTATAGAAGCGGTGGATACGGGCAGCATGGATGAGCAACCTTGCGTACTGGCTTTCTTATGTGCCAACGATGCTTACCCGGCGCTGGATCTGGCCGGCACCCGGGGGACCAGCTATGGGGCTAATATACTGGCGGTCAGGGTTCCCTGTGCCGGAGCGGTGAATGCAGGCTGGATCAATGATGCGCTGCTCAGCGGGATAGACGGTGTACTGGTGGTAGGTTGCCGTACTACGGAGTGCCATTACGGGCGGGGTACATCCCTGGCCGAATCCCGGGTCAACAACTTGCGGGAAACCTTGCAGCGCATGCTGGTGGAACCCGAGCGGGTGCAGGTGCTTACTGCCGGTATTGAGGACGGACAGAGCCTGGTGGCAGCAATAAAAAGATTTGTAAAGCAGCTTCAAGAATTAGGTCCCAATCCTTTTAAAGAATGAATTTATGCCGGAGGTTATCCCCATGCATGAGGATCGTCCCTTCAGGGAAATAACTCTCCAGGATCTGGAACGACTTGATCCGGTTACTATTCGTACTGCCCGCAGTTGCGCCAACTGCGGACGGTGTGGTGGAGCCTGCCTTGCCCGTATCCGGGACCTGTCGCCTGCCCGCGTGCTGCGTCTATTGCAACTCGGCCGGCTGGATGAAGTGCTAACTTCCCGTTTTCTCTGGGCGTGTATCGGCTGCCGGCGGTGTAGCCGGTGTTGCCCCCAGGAACTGGATGTGGCCACGGCAGTGGTGCGCCTGCGGCGCCTGGCAGCAAGACATCCCCGGGCCACCTTTCCTGAACATTTATTGCGATTGCTATGTAGCTAGATAAGTCATAAAACCCTGACAAAGCGCAGGGCATCCATCAGCCCGCAGTATCGGGGCGACCCTTCCTGTATAATTTTTAAATTTGTGCCTCCCCTTTCACGGGGAGGTTTTGCCTGTAAAGAGGATTACTAAACAGAAATATTGTATACTTGCGTCTACCCTATTTCCGGGGCCTGCAGATTTTAATATAATAACATCAGGTTAAATAATAAACAGGCTAACGGTTCAGGTTGTAATTTATTGCAACCTGAGTATTTTTTGTTTTGCCGTGTTTTGGGGGAGGATTTCCATGGGTTTAAAGATTACCGACACCACCCTGCGCGATGGTCACCAGAGTCTCTGGGCCACCCGCATGCGCACCGAAGATATGCTGCCCATCCTGGAAAAACTGGATGCGGTTGGCTATCATTCCCTGGAAGTGTGGGGCGGGGCCACTTTTGATGTCTGTATGCGTTATTTGAACGAAGATCCCTGGGAACGCCTGCGGGTGTTAAAAAAGCATATTAAACGCACGCCTTTGCAGATGCTTTTACGGGGTCAGTCCCTGGTGGGTTACCAGCATTATCCAGACGATGTGGTAGAGGCCTTTATTTATAAGATGGTGGAAAACGGCATAGATATTATCCGCATCTTTGATGCGTTGAACGACCTGCGCAACTTCGAAGCACCCATGCGGGTGGCGCAGAAAACGGGGGCACACATCCAGGCGGCGGTGGTATACACCATCAGCCCGGTACACACCACCGAGCACTATGTGGAAACGGCGGTCAGTCTGGCCCAGATGGGGGCCCATTCCATATGTATTAAGGATATGGCCGGCCTGCTTACTCCTTACAGGGCTTATGAACTGGTAAAACTGATTAAGGAGCGGGTTGGCCTGCCGGTACAGTTGCACAGTCACTACATTGGCGGTCTGGCCCTGGGGGCCTATCTCAAGGCGGCCGAGGCGGGAGTGGATGTGGTGGATACCGCCTCCGTGCCCCTGGCCTTCGGTTCTTCACAGCCCCCGGTGGAAACCGTGGTCCGTGCCCTGCAGGGTACGCCCTACGATACCGGCCTGGATCTCCACCTGCTCTTTGAGATTGCCGCTTACTTTGAAGATTTGCGTAAGTCCCTGGGTTACGAGCGGGGGGTAACCCGCATTAACGACATGCGGGTCTTTGAACACCAGGTACCCGGAGGGATGATTTCCAACCTGGTTACCCAGCTGGAAGAACAAAAGGCCCTGCATCGCCTGACCGAGGTTCTGGCGGAAATTCCCCGGGTAAGGGCGGAGCTGGGTTACCCGCCCCTGGTTACTCCCACCAGCCAGATCGTGGGCACCCAGGCCGTGTTGAACGTTCTCACCGGAGAACGATACAAACTCATTCCCGGCGAGGTGCGGGCCTATGTAGAAGGACTTTACGGCAGGCCTCCGGCCCCCATAGATCCGGATGTGGCCCGAAAGATCCTGGGAGACAAGGAGCCCATTACCTGTCGCCCCGCCGATTTACTGGAGCCCAAAATGGATAAAATAAGAGAAGAGATCAGGCACCTGGCAAAGTCGGAAGAAGATTTCATTTCCTACGCCCTGTTTCCCCAGGTGGCGAAGCGATTCTTTGAAAACCGCAACCGGCCGGGTCACCAGCCCGTGGATTCTGCCGCACCCTTGCGGCCCGGAACCCGGGAGCAAAAGGCCGGTCGTAAGGAGGAAGGGAGCATGAACTTACAGGAAATCAAGGAGTTGATTAAACTAATTGACCAGACGGCCATTGCCGAATTATCCCTGGAGAGTGCGGGGGTGAAAGTGGCCATAAGGAAAGCCGGCGCGCAAGGAACAATGCCTGCACCTGCGGGTGAGGATTCCCCGGTGCCGCCGCCGGCCCGGGAAACGGCCGCCCCGCCGGCACCGGCTGCGGAAAAAAACCTTGATACCACCGGTCTTACCGTTATCAGATCTCCCATGGTGGGCACCTTTTACCGTGCCCCGGCTCCCGATGCGCCACCCTTTGTCCAGGTAGGAGACGTGGTGCAAAAAGGTCAGACGCTGTGCATTATTGAGGCCATGAAGCTAATGAACGAAATTGAGTCCGACGTAGCCGGTGAGATTGTAGACATCCTGGTGGAAAACGGGCAACCCGTGGAATACGGGCAGGAACTGTTCTTAATTCGGGAAAAATAGATGGGCAGGGAGCAGGACATGTTTAAAAAAATACTGATTGCGAACCGGGGAGAAATTGCCTTAAGGATCATTCGTGCCTGCCGGGAGATGGGCATTAAAACTGTTCTGGTATATTCCGAAGCCGACCGGGACAGCCTGCCGGTGCGTATGGCCGATGAGGCTTACTGCATTGGTCCGGCCCCGGCAGCCAGAAGTTACCTCAATATCACCAACATTATCAGTACGGCCATGGTTTCCGGGGCGGACGCCATCCACCCCGGTTATGGTTTTCTGGCTGAAAATGCCGGGTTTGCGGAAATCTGCGAAAGCTGCGGCCTGACCTTTATCGGCCCCCCGGCCTCCGCCATGGAAAAAATGGGTGCCAAGGCCGTGGCCCGGGAAACGGTGCTAAAAGCCGGGGTACCGGTGGTACCCGGTTCCCCCGGTGTGCTCCGGGACGTGCAGGAGGCCCTGGAGGTGGCGGAAGAAATTGGCTACCCCGTGCTGGTTAAAGCTTCTGCCGGCGGTGGCGGCCGGGGCATGCGGGTGGCTCAGGGCCCCGAGGACCTGAGCCGGGCGGTGCAGACGGCCCAGGCGGAAGCCCAGGCGGCCTTTGGCAACGCCCAGGTTTATGTGGAGAAATATGTGGACGAACCCCGTCATATTGAGTTTCAGATCCTGGGCGACAAGCACGGCAATATCGTCCATCTGGGGGAACGGGACTGCTCCATTCAGAGGCGCAATCAGAAGATGATCGAGGAATCCCCTTCCACCGCCCTCACCCCCGAGCTGCGCCGGAAAATGGGTGAAATGGCGGTAAGGGCCGCCCGGGCCGTGGGTTATTATAACGCCGGGACGGTGGAATTCCTGCTGGACAAGCATCAAAACTTTTATTTCATTGAAATGAACACCCGCATTCAGGTGGAGCACCCGGTTACCGAAATGGTTACCGGCATTGATTTGATCAAAGAACAAATACGCCTGGCGGCAGGAGAACCCCTGGGTTATACCCAGGAAGACATCCAGATCCGGGGCTGGGCCATTGAATGCCGGATTAATGCCGAGGATCCCGCCCGTAACTTCGCTCCCTCCCCGGGACTGATTACTGCTTACCTGCCTCCCGGCGGTCCGGGGATCCGTCTGGACAGTGCGGCCTACCCCGGCTGGAAGGTTCCGCCCCATTACGATTCCATGATCGCCAAGCTGATTGCCTGGGGCCAGGACCGGGATGAAGCCATTGCCCGGATGCAGCGGGCACTGGGGGAGTTTGTCATTGAGGGTATCAAGACCACCATTCCTTTCCATCAGCGGGTGCTGCACAACGCCTTTTTCCGCCGGGGCGAGATTTACACCAACTTCATTCAGCGCCGCATCCTGATGGACTGATTGGTTGCACACGTCCCGGGGTTCTGATATAATGGAGGGCATGGAGGCAAAATATGACAAGCACGGGGAGGTTTATTTAATGATGGAAAATAAGGAAGTGGTGGTACGGGAAGAGCAAACCAGTTTGGGTTCCATCCGGATTGCCGATGAAGTGGTGCGGGTCATTGCCGGCCTGGCGGCCACTGAAGTTCCGGGAGTAGCCGGAATGAGCGGTGGGGTGGTAGGCGGCATAGCCGAAATGCTGGGCCGCAAGAATTTGTCCAAAGGTGTGAAAGTGGAGGTAGGAGAGAAAGAAGCGGCGGTAGACTTATTTGTCATCGTGGAATACGGCATTCGCATTCCCGATGTGGCACTTCAAATCCAGGAAAATGTCAAAAAGGCCATTGAGTCCATGACCGGCCTTTCGGTGGTCGAAGTTAATGTCAATATCCAGGGAGTAGCCTTCAGCCAGGAGGGTAAAGAGGAAGAGCACCGGGTCCGTTAGGGATCCGGGTAATTGTTCAGTAAAACCGCTACCACCGTAGCGGGATTACTGAACATTTACGGATCCAGCGAAAACAGGGAAATATAATATTAGGGGGTTACATTTTTATGGGGCCCTTTGACCGCGGCCTCCTGGTGATTTATACTTTTATTGTTACAGTTGCCTTGGTCTGGGCTGCCGCTGCCGTGGCCGGTTTTATTCCACCCTACCGGGTGTGGGGCGGGCTGAACATGGTCATTGGGCAACCGCAGACCGTCATTGCCCTCCTGGGCCTGTTTATTTTAGGCGGCGCCCGCCTGTTTTGGGTGGGGGTACGCCCGCGCCGCCGGCAGGCGGTGGTTCACGAGGCGGCCCTGGGACAGGTGCGTATTGCCCTCACTGCCATCCAGGACCTGGTGGAAAAGGTGGCTCTGGTGCAAAATGGGGTGCGGGAAGCCGGTGCCCGGGTCTACCCGGGCAAAGAGGGCATCCGCATTGGTATACGGGTGGCAGTAACCCCGGACATAAACATTCCCGCCACTGCCGCCATGGTGCAGGAACAGGTGAAAAACCGGGTGCTGGAGGTTACCGGGGTGACGGTGCAGGATGTCGCCATTACGGTCAAAAGTATTTCCGCCCGTAAACCCCGGGTGGAGTAAATGGGGTGTATTCAACCGATGGATGCATATACCTTTGCGGAATTATGGAAGCGGCACCGGGGTAAGATTACCGGTGTCATTTTAGGTCTGGCCTTCGGCTGGTTTGCCATTATCTACGGGATTCTTAAGGCCATTTTTGTGGCCGCATGTGTTATTGCCGGTTACTATGTAGGGAAACGCCTGGATGAGCGGGTGGATTTCCGGGAGCTGTTTTTCCGGCTGTTCCAGGAGAGATGAAGCATTTTGTTAAAAACAGGGGGGTCTGTGTATGGGCAGGAGGCAGGCCAGGGAAGCGGCACTGCAGGTTCTCTACCAGGTGGATGTAGGACAGGTTGATCCCGAAGAAGCCCTCAATCACTTGTGGGAAATAGCTTCCCAAAACCCCGGGGACTTTGATGAAAGCGATCAGGAAAACGAAGAAGATGCGGAAATGGCTCCCCTAAGCCCCAGGGACTTGCTTTTTGCCCGTGAACTGGTCACCGGTACCCTGGCCCATGTGAAAGCCTTTGATCAGGTTATTGCCCGTTTAAGCCGGGACTGGCCGTTATACCGCCTGGCGGCGGTGGACCGGAACATAATGCGCCTGGCTCTTTTTGAAATTTTCCACCGGGAGGACATTCCCAACAGCGTGGCGGTAAATGAGGCGGTGGAACTGGCCAAAACCTTTGGAGGACAGGACTCCAGCCGTTTCATTAACGGCATTCTCGGCCGGGTGGTAAAGGATCCGGCATCCTATTATCCACCGGAAGGGGAGATGGGGTAAGTCTCCCTTTTCTTTTTGTAAGTTCCGTTCATAAGTTATGTGGGGCGGCAGGAATTTGCCATCATAGCGAGAATAATAAGATAATTACATTAAATAAAGTTCCATATTTATGTTTAAGGGAGGGGGAAGGGAATTCATGTTCAAAATTTTAGACAAGCAGGTATTCTCACCCATTATCAAGCAAATGGTTATTGAAGCACCCAGGGTAGCCAGGAAATGTCAGCCAGGCCAGTTTGTTATTTTGCGCATTCACGAAGAAGGTGAGCGTATTCCACTGACCATTGCGGACTTTGACCGGGAGAAGGGTACCATTACCATCGTCTTTCAGGAGGTCGGCAAAACCACCAAACAACTGGGATCATTGGAAGCGGGAGATTACATCAAAGACTTTGTCGGACCTCTGGGGACCCCTTCCCACATTGAAAACTTCGGCACGGTCATATGCGTCGGTGGCGGTGTAGGGATAGCTCCGGTGTTCCCCATTGCCCGGGCGTTGAAAGAGGCCGGTAATCACGTGATCAGCATCATCGGTGCCCGCACCAGGGAACTGCTGTTCTGGGAAGACCGGATGCGGGAAGTTTCCACCGAGCTTTTTGTGACCACCGATGATGGTTCCTATGTGCGCAAGGGTTTTGTTACCGATGTCTTGAAAGAAATTATTGACGAACGGGGCAAGGACAACATCAACCTGGTGCTGGCCATCGGTCCCCAGCCCATGATGCGGGCCTGTTGCAACGTCACCAGGGAGTACGGCATCAAAACCATTGTGAGCCTGAACTCGCTGATGGTGGACGGTACGGGGATGTGCGGTTGCTGCCGGGTGACCGTGGGCGGCCAGACCAGGTTTGTTTGTGTGGATGGTCCGGAGTTTGACGGCCACCAGGTGGACTTTGCTGAACTGGCCCGTCGTTCAGCCACCTTCCGGCCGGAAGAACAGCGGGCATTAGAGCGTTACACATGCCAGTGCGGATGTGGAGGTGGCAAATAATGGCCGAGAAGAAGGAAATAATCCCCAAAAAACACCCGATGCCTGCCCAGGATCCCATTGAGCGGATCAGGAATTTCAACGAAGTGGCCCTGGGTTATGACGAAGAAACTGCGGTGGCGGAAGCGAAGCGCTGCCTGCAGTGTAAAAAGGAACCCTGCCGGCAGGGTTGTCCGGTGGAGGTAGATATTCCGGCGTTTATTAAGCTGGTGGCCGAGCGGGACTTTGCTGGCGCCATCAAAAAGATTAAGGAAAAGAATGCCCTCCCTGCCGTGTGTGGCCGGGTTTGCCCGCAGGAAAACCAGTGTGAGAAATACTGCACGCTGGGCAAAAAGCACGAGCCCGTGGGTATCGGGCGTCTGGAACGTTTCTGTGCCGACTGGGAGCTGGCCCGGGGTGTGCTGCCCCAGGAGGTGGCCCCGCCCACCGGTTTCAAAGTGGCGGTGGTGGGTTCCGGCCCGGCGGGTCTTACCTGTGCTGCTGACCTGGCCAAGCTGGGTCACAGGGTGACCGTTTTTGAAGCCCTGCATGTAGCCGGCGGTGTGCTCATGTACGGCATTCCCGAGTTCCGCCTGCCTAAACGGGTGGTGCAGGCAGAGATAGAAAACCTGAAAAAGCTGGGGGTAGAAATCGTCACCAATGCGGTGGTTGGCAAGTTTGCCACCGTGGATGAGTTGATGGAGGAAGAGGGCTTTGACGCCGTATTTATCGGCACCGGTGCCGGCCTGCCGTATTTCATGAACATTCCCGGGGAGAATTCCTGCGGCGTTTATTCCGCCAACGAATTCCTCACCCGGACCAACTTGATGAAGGCCTACCTCTTCCCCGAGTGGGATACCCCCATCAAGGTGGGCAGGAAAGTAGCCGTAATTGGCGGCGGCAATGTGGCCATGGACGCAGCCCGTACTGCCCTGCGGCTGGGGGCGGAAGAGTCCTGGATTGTTTACCGGCGTTCCGAAAAGGAACTGCCCGCCCGCCACGAGGAAGTGGAACATGCCAAAGAAGAAGGAATCAAGTTTGCCTTTTTAACCAATCCCGTACGCATTCTGGCGGACGAAAACGGCTGGGTGAAGGGTATGGAGTGTCTGCGCTATGAGCTGGGCGAGCCCGATGAATCCGGTCGCCGGCGGCCGGTGCCCATCCCCGGTTCCGAGTTTGTCATGGATGTGGACACGGTGGTAGTGGCCATCGGCCAGGCTCCCAACCCGCTGGTACCCAGGACCACCAGGGGCCTGGAGCTGGGCAAAAAAGGCAATATTGTGGCCGACCCGCAAACCGGGGCCACTTCCAAGCCCGGTGTCTTTGCCGGCGGCGACGTGGTTACCGGCGCCGCTACGGTTATCCTGGCCATGGGGGCCGGACGAATCGCAGCCCGGTCCATCCACGATTATTTAATGAAGAAGAAGGCTTAGATTTTAGCAAAGATGAACGGACGGCGGTCTTTCCCTCCGGCTACACTATTGCCGCGGGGGACGGCCGCCGCCCGGAGGGTTTTTAATAATAAGGGTAATTGTCTAACAATAATTAATGAGACAAAAAGTGAGAATTATATGGAGCTTGTAGTTAGATGCTCAAGTTGCTTACCGTAAGCGAACTTACCGGCCACATCAAAAACCTTCTGGATAACGACCCGCTTTTGCTGAACCTCTGGGTAAAAGGAGAGATTTCCAACTGTAAACAGGCGGCCAGCGGTCACCTTTACTTTACCCTGAAGGATGAGTTCTGTTCCATTAAGGCAATAATGTTTCGTTCCCGGGGGCGCCGTCTCCTTTTTCAACCGGAAGACGGGATGGCCGTGCGTGTGCGGGGCTACGTATCGGTTTACCCCCGGGACGGTACATACCAGCTATATGTGGAAGAGATGGAACCCGAGGGCACGGGTGCCCTTTATCTGGCCTTTGAACAGTTGAAGCAAAAACTGGAAAAAGAGGGCCTGTTTGCACCGCAACATAAAAAAAAGCTGCCCCTTTTACCCCGCCGCATCGGCATCGTTACTTCGCCCACTGGAGCGGTACTGCGGGATATGGTTAAAATAATCCGCCGGCGCTGGCCGGGCCTGCAGATTGTTTTTGTGCCCGTGCCGGTGCAGGGGGAAAGTGCCCCCCGGGAGGTGGCCCGGGCACTGTACTGGCTGAACCGCCTGAGGGCCTGCGATGTGATCATTGTCGGCCGCGGTGGTGGGTCCCTGGAGGAATTGTGGGCCTTTAACACCGAAGTGGTGGCCCGGAGCATTTTTGCTTCCGATATCCCGGTAATTTCGGCCGTCGGCCATGAAACCGATTTTACCATTGCCGACTGGGTTGCGGATGTGCGGGCTCCCACCCCTTCGGCGGCGGCGGAAATGGTGGTCCCGGTTCGGGAGGAAATGGCCCGGTACCTGGGGCTTTTGGAAGGGCGCCTGTTGCGGGCCATACGGGAAAAACTGCAAACCTGCCGGGCAAGGCTGGATGCCTGCCGTCAGAGCAGGGTATTCCGCTACCCGGTGGATGTTCTCTGTGGTTTCCGGGGACAAATGGTGGACGATCTGTACCGCCGCTTGAGCCGGGCCATGGAGCAATACCGCCTGCACCAGCAAAGCCGCCTGGCCCTGCTGTCCGGACGGCTACAGGCTTTGAGTCCATTGGCCACCCTTGCCCGGGGGTACAGCATTTGTACCCGTCCGGACACCGGTGAGGTGGTGCGGCGGGCCGGGGAGGTTGCACCGGGGGAGAAGGTACAGGTAGAGCTATATCGCGGCCGTCTTTTCTGTCAGGTAGAGGGATCCATAGAAGAGTAAATATAAAGGGGGAGGCTGAATATGGCAGCGACACTTATTGATGGGAAAAAGGTGGCGGCGGAGATCCGGGAAGAGGTTAAGGCCGAAGTGGCCCAGTTGAGGGAACGGGGCATTATCCCCAAGCTGGCCGTGGTCCTGGCCGGTGACGATCCGGCCTCCGTGGTTTATGCCCGGTCCAAGGAGAAGTCCTGTGCCAATGTGGGCATCGAGTTTGAGCTTTTCACCTTGCCCGGCAACGCGCCCGAGGAAGAAGTGCTGGCGCTCATCGACCGCTTGAACAAGGACGACAGTGTACACGGGATTATGATTGAGTTGCCCCTGCCCAAACACATGAACAAGCAGCGGGTTTTGGAAGCCGTGTCGCCGAAAAAGGACGTGGATGGCGTCCACCCCATCAACCGGGGTTACATTTTAAGCGGCGGGGACGGTCTGTTCCCGGCTACGCCCCAGAGCTGCATTGAAATCATGCTCCGTACCGGCATTGAAATCAAGGGTAAAAATGCCGTCATTGTAGGCCGGGGCGAGACGGTCGGCAAACCCCTCATCTTCATGATGCTCAACCAGAATGCCACCGTTACCGTGTGCCATACCAGGACCGTCGATCTGGCCTACCATACCCGCCAGGCCGATATCCTTATTGCCGCCGTCGGCAAACCCAAAATGATCAAGGCCGATATGATCAAACCCGGAGCAGTGGTGGTGGATGCCGGTATCAACCAGGTGGAGGACGGCATTTGCGGTGATGTGGACTTTGAAAACGCCAGGGAGATAGCCGGGGCCATTACCCCTGTGCCCGGCGGTGTGGGCAGCCTGACCACCGTGCTGATTCAAAAGAACGTGCTCAAAGCCATCAAGCTGCAGGGGAAGATTTAAGGAGGTGCCCTTGATGAGTGAGATTTTTGACTTTCCCTTTCGCAAGATACTGGCGGTAGCTGCTTCCGATGCTCCAACTCCCGGTGGGGGCAGCGTTTCCGCCATGGTGGGTGCCCTGGGGGTGGCCATGACGGCCATGGTCGGCAACCTTACGGTGGGTAAGCCCAAGTTTGCCGATGTGGAGCCCCAGGTCAAGGAAATTACCGGCGCGGCTTATTTTATCATTAACAAACTGGAAAAGCTGGTGGCGGCCGATATCGCAGCCTTCGGCAAGTTCATGGAAGTCTACCGGATGCCCAAAAACACCGAGGAAGAAAAGGCCAGGCGGGAAGAACTGATGCAAAAGGCCCTGAAAACGGCCACTGACACTCCCATGGAGGTAGCCCGCACTCTCCTGGAGGCCCTGGAGATAACCGAAAGGCTGGCTAAGATTGGCAACAAAATGGCCATCAGCGATGCGGGAGTGGCCGCCTACGTATGCGAAGCGGCCATCAACGCCGTACTTCTGAGTGCCGACATCAACATCCCCATGATCAAAGACCAGGACTATGTCAATAACATTTTGGCCGAAAAAGAAAAAATCGTCTCCGAGGCCAGGCGCTTAAAGGAAGCAGCGGTTGCCGTGGTGGAGGAAAGGATGAAGTAAAAACTTTTCCGGTTGGATCTGGACAGGCGGGTCCACTATCAACAGGTGGGCCCGCCCGCTTTTCTTTAACTTAATAAAAAGTCACCTCGTTTAGCTTGATCCAGCCCAGCAGGTCCAGCAGATCTGCCAGCTGATCGAACAGCTCTTTTTGTTCCTCCAGGGAGAGTTCTTCTATCTCCCGTACCAGTTGCTCCACCCGGGACATGTTTTCCACCCCCCTGTTTACATACGATAAGCAAAGGTGCCCTCCTTGTCAAATCTTTCCCACTGGACCAGCGCACCGGCAGATTTTCATGTGCTGGGCTCTATCGCGTCCAGGTATTTGCGTCACCGGCCATTTGTGGTAAGATAGGGCCAGGGGGGACCCGCTATGTCCGTGCAAAAAACCCGCTACCGGGTATATTCGGAATACCTCAAAGAAAAATTTGGAGGCAAAGTATACAAGCTGCCCATCAACCTTCCCGGAACCTGCCCCAACCGGGACGGCACCGCAGGTACGGGCGGTTGTATTTTTTGTGACGAACAGGGAGCGGGTTTCGAGTGTCTGCCCAGCAGCCTTTCAGTGGAGGAACAGCTGGCAGCCAACCGGCAGTTTTTCCGCAAGCGCTACAAGGCGGATAAATTCATTGCCTATTTCCAGGCTTTTACCAATACTTACCTGCCTTTTGACCGCTTTCAGGAATATGTCCTGGCTGCTGCCGGCGGGGAAGATATGGTGGGCATTTCTATCTCCACGCGCCCGGACTGCATCAACGACCGTTACCTGGATTTCCTGGCGCAGGTGGGCCGGGAAAAAAATCTGGTTATGGACATCGAACTGGGGCTGCAGACAGTCAATTACCATTCCCTGTTACGGGTAAACCGCGGGCATACCCTGGCCGAGTTTATCGATGCGGTGCAGCGCATCAGAGAGCGGGAGCTGGAAATCTGCGTGCACCTGATCCTCAACCTGCCCTGGGACGACATGGTTGATGTGATCGAAAATGCTAAAATTCTTTCCGTTTTGAATATACAGTATGTTAAGCTTCACTCCCTTTATGTTGTGCGGGATACTGTGCTGGGTGATATGTACCAGCGCGGGGAGTTTTCCATCATCCCTATGGAGGAATACGTGGACCGGGTGGTTACTTTTCTGGAGTACCTGCATCCGGATATCGTCATCCAGCGCCTGGTCGGCCGCGGTCCCTATGACCAGGTGCTGTTTTCCAACTGGGGAGTAAGCTGGTGGCAGGTAAAGCAAAGGATTGAAACCAGGCTGGAAGAACTGAACACCTGCCAGGGGCGACTCTGCGACTATTTAAACGGCCCGGCATTACGGAAGAGATTTTTAAAAAGCGAGGTATAGCCATGAAAAAACTAACCTTTGAAGAAGCGCTGGCCAGGCTGGAAGCAGTGGTACGGGAACTGGAAGAAGGACAGTTGCCTCTGGAAAAATCCCTGGCCCTTTTCGGGGAGGGGATTACCCTTACGCGTTTCTGCCATCAGGAGCTGGAAAAGGTCGAGGAGCGCATTTCCATCCTCACCGCCAATGAAAAGGGGGAACCGGTATTAAAAGATTCCGATCCCTGTCTGGCTGATCTGGTCAATCCGGAGAGGAAGGAGTAATCAGATTGGACTTTTTGACTGAACTGAAAGCCAGGGCGGCCCTGGTGGACCGGGCGCTGGATGAGCTTTTGCCGACTGAAGATACCTATCCGCCCGTGATTCACCAGGCCATGCGGTACAGCCTTTTTGCCGGCGGGAAACGGCTGCGGCCCGTACTTACCCTGGCCGCGGCCGAAACGGTAGGCGGCGACCCTGGCCGGGTATTGCCGGCGGCCTGTGCCCTGGAACTGATCCATACCTACTCCCTGATCCATGACGACCTGCCGGCCATGGATAACGATGATTTCCGGCGGGGAAAGCCGACCTGTCACAGGGTTTATGGTGAAGCGGTAGCCATCCTGGCGGGGGACGCCCTGCTAACCCATGCCTTTGTTCTTCTGGCCAAAAATGCCCAAAACCAGCTGGCACCGGCGGAACGGGTGGTGCAGGTCATTGAGGAGGTAGCGGCGGCTGCCGGTACGCTGGGTCTGATTGGCGGGCAGGTGGTGGACACTGTGGCTGCAGACACTCCGGTGGATGCCGCCACTTTGGAGTACATTCACCGCCATAAAACCGGGGCGCTGTACCGGGTGGCGGTACGGGCGGGGGCCATTTTAGCCGGCGCAACGGAAAGTCAGCTCCAGCCCCTTACTACCTATGCCGAGAACCTGGGGCTGGCCTTTCAAATTCAGGACGACATCCTGGATGTAGAGGGTGACCCGGCCAGGCTGGGCAAGCCCGTGGGCAGCGACGCAAGAAACAAGAAGGCTACTTATCCGGCTCTTTTCGGGCTGGATGCTGCCAGGGCGAAGGCCAGGGAAGCGGTTGCGGCTGCCCTGGCCGCCCTGGAACCTTTTGATGAGCGCGCCGACTTTTTGCGGGAGCTGGCCCGGTTTGTCATCGCCCGGGATTTCTAGAGCGCGAGGGAGATTTAACGCGTGGCAATGACCTTGAACGATCATTGTACCAGCAGTGAGCCTCTGCCAACCGGCGGTCACCCTGGCGGTCAGCAGCATCATTTGCTTTTACTTTAGAACTTATGCTATAATACACTCCCGGAAATAGAATAGAAAGTGGGATAAGTGATGCAGTATCCTAGTCAGGTATGCCTTTTTTGAAGGCGGGCCTAAAAATCCGTCGCGGGCACATCGATGAAGTTCCTGGTGCTGGCTGCTGACGCCCAGTCGGGGGCTGGTACTGGGAGTTAAGGAGTGAGGGCGAGCCGCAAAGGCATGCGGGCGTGGACCCTGACTCCGCGGAGACCCAAGTGCGTGGGAAAGCGAAAAGCCGTACTATGGCTTGGGGTGTGAACCTGCATGTGGTGAAAGCTGCGTGCAGTGTAGCCTGCCTTGAGTGGTAGCGGTGGATGCCGTTTATGGCCGGTAAAGTATCCCCAATGGGCCCAGGGGAAGGTAACCGGTGGGCTGAAACCGTTACTGCAAAAGAGGCTAGAAAAAGGCTATCCTGTCGGGGAAAACTCCTAGGCTGTCCGGTAAAACCGGGGCAGCGCGGGGATTGCAGTGTGGACTAAGTGGTAATCCAGCCCCGGGACCGGCAACGTCCCGGAAGCAGTCCGAAGGGGAAACCGCCGGTCTGGCGACAGCCGGTGACTGCTTGGGAAAACCTGCTGGACCTTAAGCCACAATATTTACCCGCGCTGCTGTCACTTATCCCTTTAATTACATAAACTATTTTTCCTTCCCGAATGAGGTGGCTGTATTTGGGTAACAATAAGTCCACAGTTTCCCCCCGGTACGTCTTTGGGGTGGGTACGGCCTCTTTTCTACTGGCCGTAATATTTTTTTGGTTTTCTGAATTGCTTGCCAGCAAGGTCAAAAGTCTTTTTTTATCTTTTCTCTTTTTAATTATAATTATACTGACCGGTATTCTGGCCGATATCGTAGGTACCGCAGTGGCGGCTGCTCAAGAGTCCCCCTTCCATGCCAGAGCGGCCAAACGGGTGCGTGGAGCAAAGCAAGGGGTATTCCTCATCCGGAATGCCGACCGGGTGGCCAATATCTGTAACGATGTTATCGGTGACATTGCCGGAACCGTAAGCGGTGCTCTGGGAATTGCCCTGGTTCTGCAAATCTTACTTTATTGGAAGGGTATCAGCCAGGTCTTGTTGAATATGATGGTAACTGCTCTCATTGCTGCCTTTACGGTAGGTGGTAAGGCAGCCGGCAAGCGCATAGCCATTTCCCGGGCTAATGACGTAATTTTTCTGGTGGGGAAAGTAATGGCTGCCTTTGAACAGCTGACGGGGATCAGTTTAACTGGGAAAAAGCACCGTCCGGCAGGGAAATAACACCAGGTTAAGTACGGGAAGGAGAAAAGATGGGAGACTTGCTTTCGACAATTAATTCTCCGGCGGATCTCCGCTCACTGGATATGGCCGCCTTAAAGCAGCTGGCTGCCGAAATCCGGCAGGAGATTATCGAAACGGTGTCTAAAAACGGTGGCCATCTCGCCCCCAATCTGGGGGTGGTAGAACTTACCCTGGCTTTACACCGGGTTTTTCAAACTCCCCGGGATAAAATTATCTGGGATGTAGGCCATCAGTGCTATGTACACAAGTTAATTACCGGTCGCCGGCCGTATTTTCACACCCTGCGGCAGTTTGGCGGCATCAGCGGTTTTCCCAGACCCCAGGAAAGCGAGCACGATGCCTTCGGCACCGGTCATAGCAGCACTTCCATTTCCGCCGCTTTAGGTTTGGCCCTGGCCCGGGACTTAAGGGGCGAAAATCACTCCGTGGTGGCCGTAATTGGGGACGGGGCGATGACCGGCGGGATGGCCTTTGAGGCTTTAAACCATGCCGGCCACCATAAGACCAGTTTAATAGTGGTCTTAAATGACAACGAGATGTCCATTGCCCCTAATGTGGGAGGACTGGCCAAATACCTTGGCCGTCTCCGTACCGATCCCATGTATTCGAAAGGCAAGGAGGAGCTGGAACAGCTTTTAAAGCGCATTCCAGCCATTGGTCCCCGGGTAGTTAAGGTGGTGGAGCGGGTAAAGGATTCCCTGAAATACCTGGTGGTACCCGGGATGTTCTTTGAGGAACTGGGATTTATCTACCTGGGACCCATTGACGGGCACAATATACAGGCCATGATCAATGTCTTCCAGCAGGCCAAAGCCACCAGGGGGCCCGTACTGATACATGTGCTTACACGCAAGGGACGGGGTTATCCGCCGGCAGAGAAAAATGCCGATAAATTTCACGGCGTTGGTCCCTTTGAAATTGAAACCGGTGAGATAATCAAAAAACCGGGGCAGCCACCCTCTTATACGGAGGTTTTTGGGCGCACCCTGGTGGAACTCGGCCGCCGGGACAAGCGCATCGTGGCCATTACTGCGGCCATGCCTTCCGGTACCGGTTTGGATCATTTTGCCGACGCCTTTCCTGAGCGGTTCTATGATGTTGGTATTGCCGAACAGCACGCCGTTACCCTGGGCGCGGGCCTGGCGGCGGGGGGATTAAAACCCGTAGTAGCCATTTATTCCACCTTTTTGCAAAGGGCCTACGACCAGGTGCTCCACGATGTCTGCCTGCAGAACCTGCCGGTAACCTTTGCCCTTGACCGGGCAGGTCTGGTTGGGGAGGATGGAGCCACCCATCACGGCGTGTTTGATTTTGCTTATTTAAGATCCATCCCCAACCTCATAATCATGGCCCCTGGGGACGAAAATGAACTGCGACAGATGTTAAAAACGGCCCTGGATTATCCGGGACCGGCGGTTTTACGTTATCCCCGCAGTGCCGGTACGGGGTGCCCTCTGGATGAAGAAATCCTCTCCCTGCCGGTGGGAAAGGCCCGGGTGCTCCGGGAAGGGGATGATATCACCCTTCTGGCCGTGGGTACAATGGTTTCCCTCGCCGGGGAAGCGGCTTCCCTTCTGGAACAGCAGGGCATCTATGCCACGGTGATCAACGCCCGGTTTGTCAAACCGCTGGATGAGGAATGCATTACCCGCCACGCCCTGCGCACCAGGCGGGTGGTTACCGTAGAAGAGCACGTCCTGCAGGGAGGATTCGGCAGTGCCGTACTGGAATTGCTCGGGGACAGGGGGTTGCGCAACGTCCAGGTGATCCGTCTGGGCATTCCCGATGAATTCATCCAGCACGGTAGCCGGGCTGTGTTGCTGGCTCGCTGTGGCCTGACCGTGGATGGGTTGGTCAATGCCGTTTTAAACGCCCTGGGGGCGCGCAGAGCAAAAACAAAGGTGAAAATTGGAGTGCAGTGGCCATGACCGGGGCCAGGCAACGCCTGGATTTATTGCTGGTGGAACGGGGCCTGTTTGCCAGCCGGGAAAAGGCCAGGGCTGCAGTGATGGCCGGCCAGGTACGGGTCGACGGAAAACCGGTCGATAAGCCCGGCCGGCTGGTGGACTCCCGGTGCCGGATTGAAGTTACCGGCCACATGCCCTACGTCAGCCGCGGTGGATTAAAACTGGAGAAAGCAATTAAAAGCTTTAATCTGGACTTTCAGGGCCGGGTGGTTCTGGATGTAGGCGCATCACACGGCGGGTTTACCGACTGTGCCCTGCAGCATGGTGCGCGGCTGGTTATTGCCGTGGATGTGGGATACGGTCAGATGGCCTGGAAATTGCGCTGCGACCCGCGGGTGGTACTTCTGGAGCGTACCAACATTCGCTACCTGCAGGCGCAAGACCTGCCCTGTCTGGCCGATATGGCGGTGGTGGATGTTTCCTTTATTTCCCTGGAAAAGGTACTACCCCGGTTACAGGAGCTAACCACCGGCGATGCCCTGGGCGTAGCACTTGTTAAGCCCCAGTTTGAAGCCGGCCGGGAAAAGGTGGGTAAAAAGGGAGTGGTACGCGACCCGGCAGTACACCGGGAAGTTATTGCCGCCGTGTGCCGGGTCATCAAGGGGCTGGGGTGGGGTGTGCGTGGTCTTGATTTTTCGCCCATTAAGGGACCCCAGGGCAATATAGAATTTCTGGTTTGTTTTGATCGGGGCGCCCCCGACCAGGTGGAACTGCTTAGCACCATCCCGGCGGTGGTGGCCCGGGCGCACGCTGAACTCGACGCCGGTAACGGGATCTAACCTGCTGCCGGCGGTTTTCACCAAAAAGGGGTGACCGGATGAAAACCATCGGCCTGGTGGTGAACCTGGATAAGCAAAGGGTGGCCCACCTGGTGGAACAAATTGTTGACTGGCTGACTGCCAGAGGTTGCCGGGTGGTAATGACCCTTAATGCGGCTGCGGCCCTGGGTCGACCCGCCCTGGGGATCCCCCGGGAACGGCTGGTCGAAGAGGCTGAAATCCTGCTGGTGCTGGGCGGTGACGGTACCCTTTTACGCAGTGCCCGGGACTCGGCTCCCCGGGGTATACCCCTTCTGGGAATAAATCTTGGTCATCTCGGTTTCCTAACGGAAATCGATGTTCCGGAACTGTTACCCGGTTTAGAGAAACTGTTATCCGGCCAGTATACCATTGAGGAACGGATGATGCTTGAGGCCCGGGTAATCCGGCAAGGGTCTACAGTGGAGCGAGTAATTGGTTTAAATGACGCGGTTATTACCAAGGGTGCCTTTGCCCGGCTCATTTTCCTGGAGACTTATGTGAATGATGATTTTGTCAGTACCTATCCCGCCGATGGCCTGATTGTAGCCACCCCTACCGGTTCCACGGCCTATTCCCTTTCCGCCGGCGGTCCCCTGGTTACCCCGGAGCTGGACCTGATGGTGGTTACCCCCATTTGTCCCCATTCCCTCTGGGCACGGCCACTGGTCATTAACGCTGCCAGCCGGGTGCGGGTGATTATTCGTTCAAAACAGGGGGAAATTATGTTAACCGTTGATGGCCAGCAAGGTTGCAAATTACAATTTAATGATACAGTGCTGATCCAGCAATCGACCCACCGCACCCGGTTGATCCGTCTGAAAAACCGTAGCTTTTTCTACCTCCTGCGCCAGAAGCTAAGTGAAGGTGAGCGCCAAAATGGTTACTAGAAGTACCAGTGCGGTGCAGTGGGCGCAGAGTTTTATCGCTCCGGTACTGGTACCCGGTTGCCTGGCGGTGGATGCCACCGCCGGCAACGGCCGGGACACCCTGTTCTTAGCCCGGGGTGTGGGGCCGCAGGGGAGGGTATTTGCTTTTGATATACAGCCGGAAGCCCTGGAAAGAACCAGAGAGCAGCTGGCCGGGGCCGGTCTTTTAGAGAGGGTTGTCCTGCTGGCTACGGACCACCGGGAAATGGCCGCTCATGTACCCGGCACTGTCAATGCAGTTATGTTTAACCTGGGATATCTGCCCGGTGGTGACCACCGGATAATCACCCAACCGGAATCCACCATCGAAGCCCTCAAAGCGGCCCTGTCCCTGCTTGCGGCGGGAGGTCGCGTTTCCCTGGTGGTTTATACGGGACATCCGGGTGCCACAGAGGAACAAAAGGCGGTGGAAGAGTTCACGCAAGCCCTTTCTCCCCGGGAATATACGGTGGTAAGGCTATCCTTCTGGAATCGTTCTGCAAAAGCCCCGGTGGTAATCCTTTTGGAAAAGGCAGGTGCCCGGACGTGAAAGCCCGGCGGCAAAGGCAGATCCTGGAGATTATCCGCCGGCAGGTTATTGAAACCCAGGAAGAACTGGCGGAGGCCCTGCGGGCAGCCGGGTTTCCCGTGACCCAGGCTACCGTATCCAGGGATATCCGGGAGCTGGGATTGGTCAAGGTGCCCGGAGATAACAATACCTTTCGTTACGCTCCTCCCGGTGAAACCCCTCCTTTACGACGGGATGAACGGTTGAAAAGGCTTTTGCGCAGTTCTGTGCAGCTTATCGATTACAGCGAAAACCTGGTGGTGGTAAAGACACTGCCAGGTGAGGCCCAGGGGGTAGCATCAGCCATTGACCAGGTAGCGTGGCCGGAAATCATTGGTACAGTAGCGGGGGATGACACCATTTTAATTGTTGTTAAGCGCAAAAAACTGGTGCCTGCAGTTTTGCAACGTTTGAATGAGCTGGCCAGGGGGTGATGGAAGTGCTGGTTTCCCTGGATATACAGGATTTTGGTCTGATTGACCGGCAGACCATCGACTTTACTTCTGGATTAAATGTGCTCACCGGGGAAACGGGTGCCGGCAAATCCATAGTTGTGGAGGCCCTGCAGGTGGCCCTGGGCGGTCGGGCGTGGGCGGAATTTATCCGTACCGGTAAGGAACGGGCCAGGGTGACGGCAGTTTTTGATATTCAGCCCTTAAACATGTTGAAGGAAAAGCTCCAGGGCTGGGGGATTCCGCTGGAAGAAGACGGCGTGTTGATCATGGCCAGGGAACTGGCCCGGAACGGGCGCAACATTTGCCGTATAAACGGCCAGGTGGTTGCTTTAAGCGTTTACCGGGAAGCGGCCCAGTACCTGGTGGATATTCACGGCCAGCATGAAAACCAGTCCCTTTTTAACCCCGATCGACACAGGGATCTCCTGGATCGTTTTGGCGGTTTATGGTCCCTGCGGCAAGAAGTGGCAGAGATCTACCAGAAGTGGCGGGATCTTACGTCCCAGCTGGAAGAACTGCGCCGGGGAACCAGGGACAGGCTGCACCGGCGGGACATGCTTACCTACCAGGTGGAGGAGATTGATCGTGCCCGCCTCTCCCCCGGAGAAGATGAAGCATTGACCCAGGAGCGCAACCGGCTGGCCAACGCCGAAAAAATTGCCGCCCTGGCCGGCCGGTGTTATCAGGTCCTGTACGGGGGAGAGGAAGGTTTGCCTGCGGTGATGGATCTTCTGGGCCAGGCCTGTCGGGATCTGCAGGAACTGTCGCGCATTGATCCCGAGCTTTCGTCCCTGGCCACGACCCTGGACGGCGTTTTATTCCATGTGGAAGATGTGGCACGGGAACTGGCCCGTTACCGGGACGGGGTAGAATTTAACCCCGGGCGGCTGCAGCAGGTGGAAGAAAGGCTTTCCCGTATCCGGGAATTAAAGCGCAAGTACGGTGATAGTGTGGAGGAAATCCTGCGTTACCGTGAAGAGGCGGCAGCCGAGCTGGAGTTACTGGCTTCCAGTGAGGAAAATGCGGCGGCTCTGGAGGATGAGATAAATCGCTGGGAAGAGCGGTGGCAGGAAAAGGCAATGGCCTTATCCCGGGCCCGTCGCCAGCATGCCCGGCAGCTGGAAGAGGCAGTGGCCCGGGAACTGCTGGATCTGGAAATGGGAAGGGTGGAATTCCAGGTTCTTTTTGAGGATTTACCCCAGCCTGCTCCTGGAGGCCGGGAGCGCGTGGAGTTTCTTATTTCCCCCAACCCGGGGGAACCCTTACGTCCGCTGGCCAAAATTGCTTCCGGGGGCGAACTCTCCCGGGTGATGCTGGCCATGCGTTCTATTCTGGCCGCAGTAGACGAGCTGCCCACCCTGGTCTTTGACGAAGTCGAGGCGGGCATCGGGGGCAGGACCCTGGTAGCCGTGGCCGAAAAGCTGGCCGATATTGCCGGCCACCGTCAGGTGATTTGCGTTACTCATGCCGCTCAGATAGCCAGCTATGCCCGGACCCACTTCAGCATTTCCAAAGAGGTCCAGGCCGGTCAAACCACCACCCGGGTGAGAAGGCTGGATGAGGAAGGCCGTCTTCTCGAGCTGGCCCGCATGCTGGGCGGACGGGAAGTGGACGGTCTGGCCAGGGATCATGCCCGTCACCTGCTGGAACAGGCCAGGAATAGTCTTGAGTAAATATAAAAGCGTCGGACTAAACATTTACAGTCTTGAAAAAATAAAATCCAAAAAATCTTGGATTTTGGTTTAAAATGTGAAAAAATCGCATGTCTATTTAATTTTTAAAGCCCAATAATGGGCTTTTTTATTTTTTAAACGCAAACAAGCCAATAACGGCACATTTAGTCAGAATAATTAATATTACCTCGGGCTATCTTAAAAATGCACACTCTCATTTTAATTTTTGTTGACTTACCTGGTTGCCGGCTTTCAGATGGAGGTGGGATAAAGAATCAACGGGGGAGGCGATTGAGTCTGAGCAAAAAAAGATTTCTTTCCATTGCAGCAATATTCACCCTGACCCTGGGTTTCCTGTTAACAGACATAACCTTAAAAACCCTTTTTATGTCAATGGAACAAAACGTAGCCTTAGGAGATCCTCTTTTACCCCGCAGGTTACCCGGCCGGCTTTTTAAAGTAGATGTTCTCTCCGCTTACCCGCAGGCCGGATGGGCCACCGGTCGGGGTGCCGTTCCGGTAGCCACCGTCCCCGGCCGGGTAGATATGCAAATAAAGCTCCTGGGTCTTATTCCGCTAAACCGTATGGTGGTTAACGTGGTGCCTGTCGTGAGGGTCGTCCCGGGGGGGCACTCCATAGGCGTCCTCCTTCATGCCCAGGGAGTAATGGTGGTTGGCCACGCGGTGGTGACGGACCGCCGGGGACAACGGCACAACCCCGCCCTTCAGGCAGGCATTTTAAACGGCGACATTATTTTAAAGGTAAACGGGTGCCGGGTACAGAGTGAGCAGCAGGTACGCAACGAAATAAGCCGGTGCGGGGAAACGGACCGGCCGGTGACCCTGGAAATCAAAAGGGGGCAACGCATCTTTACTACTCAGGTCAAACCAATCTTTTGTGCGGAAACAAGGCGTTACCGTATTGGGCTTTACGTGCGGGATAGCGCCGCCGGTGTGGGTACCCTCACCTTTTATGAACCGGGAAGTAAGAAATATGGGGCTCTTGGACATGTGATCACGGATATTGAAACCAATCGTAAAATCGAACTTGGTGACGGTCAAATTGTAGAAGCAATGGTGCAGGGGATCCGTCCGGGCCGCCGGGGTCAACCGGGGGAGAAAATCGGTCTTTTCAACGGCAGCGGTCTGTCCGGAAATATTGAGAAAAATACATTATACGGTATTTTTGGTCACCTGCATCAACCCCTGACCAATCCTTTTTATCGCCAGCCCGTGCCCGTGGCCCTGGTCTACCAGGTGAAAAAAGGTCCGGCCGAGATGCTCACCGTTTTGAAAGGAAACCGCATTGGATGTTTTTCCGTGGAAATATTACAGGTGATGCCCCAGAACAAATGGGAAGGAAAGGGCATGGTGATTAAAATTAACGATCCCGAGCTTTTACGACAAACCGGGGGTATCATTCAGGGAATGAGCGGCAGCCCGATTATACAGGAGGGAAAATTTGTCGGTGCCGTGACCCATGTGTTTGTTAACGATCCTACCCGGGGTTATGGCGTGCTGGCAGAATGGATGCTCTGGGAAGCAAATTTAATGCCCACTCCCAAAGAGAAAAAAATTGCGTAAATATAAGCATTTTCGACTAAGACCTGGATTTTATGCATAAGTAGCTCATTTAGTGTCATATATTAACAAAAATAGTAAATAAAATTATTTACTCCCTGCGGCAGGAGTTTTTTTTTATGCGTCGAATTGAAAAATTGGCTATAAATACCATTAGAGAGAAAATATAATAAAAATTCTCAGGAGGCGGGATTTAATGGTGAAAAAGACCGTCAAGGTGTTAATTGCGGATGATAACCGGGAGTTTTGCGAATTACTGAAGGAATTTATCAACCAGCAAGAGGATTTTCAATTAGCAGGTATTGCATATAATGGTTTAGAGGCCCTGGAGCAGATTCAACAGCAAAAACCCGATGTGGTGGTTCTGGATATCATCATGCCTCATTTAGATGGTATTGGCGTATTAGAGAAATTGGGTAATTCAGCTTCCCGTCCCAAAGTCATTATGCTAACCGCTTTTGGACAGGAAAGTGTGACCCAGCGGGCGGTGGAACTGGGGGCTGATTACTACATATTAAAGCCATTTGATTTCGGTGTGCTGGCCACGCGCATTCGCCAGCTGGCCGATGGGGTGAATGTCTCCCAGTACATTTCACCGGCTAAAACAAAAAACCTGGACGTGGCGGTAACCAATATCATTCACGAAATGGGAGTGCCGGCCCATATTAAAGGCTATCACTATTTGCGGGATGCCATTCTGGCGGTAATTAACGAAGTCAATCTTTTGGGGGCAGTGACCAAGGAACTTTACCCTATGATTGCGCAAAAATATCAAACCACGCCCAGCCGGGTAGAAAGGGCCATCAGACATGCCATTGAACTGGCGTGGGATAGAGGTAATGTGGAAATGATGACGAAATTTTTTGGTTATACTATAAACCTGCAGAGGGGCAAACCAACCAATTCCGAATTTATAGCCATGGTGGCGGATAAGCTGAGATTGGAGGCCAAGGTGAGTTAAAACAAACTTCTCATAACCTGACCGGCGGTCAGGTTTTCTTACGAAACAGGGCCATTTCTTGACTGGCCGGTACAAAAACTGTAAAATGTTAGATAAGTGTTAAGGCGGTGAGAGTGGCATGCACGTTAAGGGTATTGCCCGGGTGGACAGGCGAACCAAGCACCTGGTAAAGCGTCTGGCGCCACATGAAATTGCCATTATTAACCACCCCGAACTGGACGATGTGGCCGCCCGGTCACTGGTGGAGGCCAGAGTAAAGGCGGTGATTAATGCCGCTTCCTCCTTAAGCGACCGGTATCCCAATCCCGGTCCGCTTACCCTGGTTCAGGCCGGGGTGATCCTGGTGGACAATGCCGGGGAAGTAATTATGGATCTGGTGACGGAAGGACAGGAAGTGGAAATTCGGGACGGTTTAATTTTTTGTCAGGGGCGCCAGGTTGCCGCCGGTCATATACTCACTGCCGAAGAAATAAGACAAAAGATGGCCCTGGCCCAACAAAACATGGGAGCCGTTATTTCCCGTTTTGTGGAAAATACCCTGGAACACGCCCGGCATGAAATGAGCCTGGTTAAGGGTGAATACCGGCGGCCGCTCTTACGCACCTCTTTTAAAGGTAGACACGTTCTCATTGTGGTGCGGGGGCAGAACTACAAAGAGGACTTAAGCGCCATTAAATCCTATATCGACGAGATGCGTCCCGTACTGGTAGGTGTGGACGGCGGTGCCGATGCCCTCATAGAATTTGGTTACAAGCCGGATGTCATCGTCGGGGATATGGACAGCGTTTCGGATGAAACTTTACGGTCGGGGGCGGAAGTGGTCGTCCATGCCTACTCCGATGGGAGGGCTCCCGGGCTGCAGCGGATTCAACAACTGGGGTTAAAGGCGGCAGTTTTTGCTGCCCCCGGCACCAGTGAAGATATAGCCATGCTTTTAGCTTATGATGGAGGAGCAGAGTTAATTGTGGCCGTGGGCACCCATTTTTGTGTGGAGGATTTTTTAGAGAAGGGGCGGCAGGGCATGGGGAGCACCTTTCTGGTGCGCTTGAAGGTTGGCTCCATTTTAGTTGATGCCAAGGGGGTCAGCAAGCTTTACCGTAATCGCATTAAAGCCAGATACCTTGCCCAGATTGTGCTTGCTGCCCTCTTACCTGCGGGCGTGGTTGTGGTTGTCTCCCCTGCCACCAGGGAATTGTTACGCCTGCTATACATACATTTCCGGTTGCTGCTGGGGATCTAGGCTGGTGGTCAGTTATGATTATTAACTTACGGTATCACATTGCTTCCCTGGTGGCGGTTTTTCTTGCCCTGGGGCTTGGCATACTGGTGGGCAGTACCATGCTCGGTAACGATGCCCTGACGAAACAGCAAAAGCAGCTTGCCGATAAGCTCATGGTTCAGATGGAGCAACTCCGGCAGAAAAATGAAGCGATAGAGGCCCGGGCCAACGCTCTGGAGATGGATAACCAGAAGCAAAAACAGTTTGAAAAGCAGGTGCTGCCGCTTTTGGTACGGGATCGGTTGTCCGGGTACAGGCTGGCTATTATTGAAACAAACAGTTACGGCTTTCCCGACGATTTAATTTCCACCTTGCGCCTGGCCGGGGCAGAAGTAACATCCATTACCACCATACTCAATGGTTTTTATATTAACGGGCAGAAGGAAACACTGGAAAGACGGCTGGGATGGAGTAACCTGAGTAACGAACAATTAACCACCCGCCTGGCCGGGGAAATTGCGCGGGGACTGGTTGGTGACAATAGCAAAGTTTTGGATATCCTGGTGGATGAGAATCTGATTAAAATAACCGGCGATTACGGGGTGCCCCTGGACGGAGTGATTATCATCGGTGGCAGTCAGGACCGGGATATGGTGCGGGTCCAAACCCTGGATTTGCCCCTGATCGATACTCTGTTACAGTTTAAAATTCCCGTATACGGCGTGGAGGAAACCAATGTGCTTTATTCCTACATGCCGGATTACCAGAAGAAACGCATCACTACCGTTGACAATATTGACACCATTCCCGGTCAGGTGGCTTTAGTAGTCGCTCTCACCGGAAAACCGGGGCATTACGGGGTAAAGACTACGGCGCAGAAGTTGCTTCCCGAACTGGATGAAGGGGGAAAACCCGTAGATGGGAAAAAAACAGGCAGTGTCGGTACTCGTACCCGCGTATAACGAGGCAACCCGCATAAAGGATACCGTGCAGGCTGTTTTATCTATCCCCGAGGTTGTAGAGGTACTGGTAGTTGATGATGGTTCCACCGATGCTACGGCTGATGTAGCCCGGGCCAGTGGCGCCCGGGTAATTCGTCTTTCCCGCAACCTGGGCAAGGGGGAGGCCCTGAACCGGGGAGCAACCTGTTGCATGCATGACGTTGTGCTACTTATTGATGCCGATTTAGGGGCCAGTGCCGTTGAGGCCAGAAACCTGCTTTTTCCCATCCTGGCCGGAGAAGCTGATATGACGGTGGCCCGCTTCCCCCGGGCCGGGCGCAAAGGGGGATTTGGCCTGGTAAAGGGGCTGGCCAGGGCCGGAATCCGGTGGTACACCGGTCTGGTGATGGAATCTCCCTTGTCGGGACAGCGGGCCATGACCCGGGAAGTGCTGCAGCGCCTGGTGCCTTTTGCCTCCGGCTTTGGCGTCGAGGTAGGCATGACCATTAAAGCTGCTCGCCTGGGCTTCCGGGTGCAGGAAGTGCCTGTGCTCATGACCCACAGGGAAACCGGCCGGGATTTGAAAGGTTTTTTGCACCGGGGAAAGCAGTTCTGGCACGTGGTACGGGTTCTATGGCAGGCCAGAAGTCCGCTATAATTTGGAAGCAGGGAGACCGCTGCCCGGATAGTTTTCCCCACTCCACCCGCCAGGGAGGTGTTTATAGTGCCCATTTTAATTACCGCCTTTTCCTTTCCGGTAGCCCTGGTCTTAACCGGTCTGTTAGGGGCTTTGCTCACCCGCCTTTTCCTGCCCGGATTGATGGGGATGATTGTAGAAGCCGGCTTTGTGCGTCCTAATTTTCGCGGCGAGGTTATTCCCCTGGGGGTAGGGCTGGTGTTTTCCCTGGCCGCGGTGGGGTGTATAGTCCTTCTTTACCCTTTTTTACCGCGCCAGCTGCAGTTTTTTGCCCTGGCTTTTTCCCTCGCTCTGGCGGCCTTTACCTGCCTGGGACTGGTGGATGACGTCTGGGGTTCCCGTTCAACCAGCGGTTTAAAGGGGCACTTGAGCAACCTCTTACAGGGGAAGCTCACCACCGGTGCTCTGAAGGCCCTGGCCGGGGGGGTTTTGAGTCTTTTTCTGGCGGCAGTTGCCGGCCCACTGGCCTGGGTGCCGGTCAATGCCCTGACCCTGGCCCTTTCGGTAAACGCCATCAACCTTTTAGACCTGCGTCCCGGTCGGGCCGGGAAGGGCTTTCTTCTGGGCGCTTTGCTTTTGCTAATTGCTGGTTGGGGGCAGTGGCCCTTAATCTTCCTGGCCGTGTTAACGGGTAGTGTAGTTGCCTACCTGGCCGTGGATTTGAAGGCCAGGGCCATGATGGGCGACACCGGAGCAAACGCCCTGGGAGCTGCCCTGGGACTCACAGCAGTATGGGTTCTCCCGGAAGGGATTAAGCTGGCTTACCTGGGGCTGCTCTTGTCCCTGCATATCCTGGCCGAGAAATATTCCCTCACCAGCCTTATTGCCCGCCACCCGCTGCTGGATCGCCTGGACCGGTGGGGCAGCGACCGGCAGTAAACAGTTTTTCTCCGGCGGGATAGGAATTTGGGGGTCTTTGTCGAATGTTTTGACCGTGGGGTGATCCCGGGTGAGCTTAAGTCTAAAGAGAATAACCATTTTCACCGGCCATCTGGGTAGCGGAAAAACCGAACTGGCCATTAATTTTGCCCTTTCCTTAAAGGAACGGGGTTTGCCCACGTCCGTAATCGACGTGGATGTGGTGAACCCCTATTTTCGCACCCGTCTGGTCAGGGAAAAGCTTGAACAGCTGGGGCTGACGGTGATTTGCCCCCGGGGCGAATGGATGAGGGCCGATATACCGGCCCTGCCCCCGGCCATCCGCGGGGTGCTGGAAGATCCCGGCCGGTATGGGGTTTTTGATGTGGGTGGCGATGAGGTGGGCGCGACGGTGCTGGGACGGTTCAAACCCCTGCTGCCTGCCGGGGACTACCACCTCTGGCTGGTGGTCAATGCCTGCCGTCCCTTCACCCGGGATAAAGAGGGCATCATCAGTATGCTGGAGGGCATAGAGAAAGCCTGCCGCCTGCAGGTAACGGGCCTGGTAAGCAATACCAATCTCGGGGCGGTTACGGATGAGGAAACCATCCTGACCGGCCACCGGGTGGTGCAGGAAGCGGCCAGTGCCTTGAACCTGCCGGTGGTAATGGTGGCAGCGCGCCGGGAACTGGTGGAACAGCTGCGTCCCCACCTTCCCCGGGAACTGCCCGTGTTACCCTTAAACCTCTTTATGCAGGCCCCGTGGCAGGTTTTTTCTTAGTTATGGGGAGGGAGATTGTTGGTTGTAGCGCGAGTTACCTTCAGAGAAGAACGTTGCAAGGGTTGCGAACTTTGTGTTAACTTTTGCCCCAGGGGCATAATTACCATGGCCAAACATATCAACAGCATGGGTTTTCACCCGGCAACCATTGAGGACCAAAGCAGATGTACCGGCTGTGCCACCTGCGCCCGCATGTGTCCGGATCTGGTCATCGAGGTAGAAAGGGAGGTGGTCCGGGTTGGCTAAAATCTTAATGAAAGGAAACGAGGCCATCGGGGAAGGTGCAGTAAGGGCGGGGTGCCGCTATTTTTTCGGCTATCCCATTACACCCCAGAGTGAACTGCCCCACTACCTGGCCAAACGCCTTCCGGAAGTAGGAGGGCTTTACCTGCAATCGGAAAGTGAAACGGCGGCCATTAATATGGTTTACGGCGCCGCCGGGGCCGGTGCCCGGGTGATGACTTCCTCTTCCGGTCCGGGTATCAGCCTGATGCAGGAAGGCATTTCATATCTGGCGGGGGCTGAGTTGCCCTGTGTGATTGTGAATATGATCCGGGGCGGCCCCGGATTGGGCAACATTGCCCCGGCCCAGTCGGACTACTTTCAGGCTACCAGAGGGGGCGGACACGGGGATTACCGGGTGATTGTCCTGGCCCCCGCCTCGGTACAGGAGATCATTGATTTGATGCAGGTGGCCTTTGACCTGGCCGATCGCTACCGTAACCCCGTGATGGTGGCGGGGGATGGCATCCTGGGGCAGATGATGGAGCCGGTGGAACTGGGAGAAGAAAAGGAAATAGAGATTCCCCCCCGGCCCTGGGCCGCAACGGGGCGCATGGGCGGGGATAAAAAGTTGATCAGCTCCCTGTACATTGTTCCCGAAGAACTGGAGCAGCATAATCTTAAACTGGCTCAAAAATATACCCTGATCATCGAACAGGAGCAACGCTGGGAGGAATACCAGCTGGCCGGTGCGAAGCTGGTGCTGGTAGCCTTTGGTACCGCTGCCCGCATCTGCAAGGCGGTGGTAGACCGCTGCCGGGAAGAAGGCCTGGCGGTGGGCCTGATCCGGCCCATCACCCTCTGGCCCTTCCCGCAAAAAGCCTTTGCGCCGGTTATTAATGAAGCCGAGGGTTTTCTGGTGGTGGAAATGAGCCTGGGACAGATGGTGGAGGATGTCCGCCTGACGGTGAACGGCCGCCGTCCCGTTTATTTTTACGGCCGTTGCGGCGGTATGCTTCCCGTGGCTGCCGATGTGGTGCGGGAAGTGAAAAAACTGTACGGGGGGGAAGGACAGTGATGCAAAAGGTTTTCACCAGACCCAGGTCGTTAAAGGATATTCCTACCCATTACTGTCCCGGTTGTACCCACGGCATTGTTCACCGTCTGGTGGCCGAGGTAATTGACGAACTGGACATCTTTGATCGCACCATCGGTGTAGCACCGGTAGGGTGCTCGGTTTTTGCCTACAATTACTTTGATTGCGATATGTTTCAGGCTTCCCACGGCCGTGCTCCGGCTGTGGCCACCGGGATTAAGCGGGTGCTTCCCGACCGGGTGGTTTTTACCTACCAGGGGGATGGCGACCTGGCAGCCATTGGTACGGGAGAAATAGTCCACGCCGCAGCCCGGGGAGAGAAATTTACGGTGATTTTTATCAATAACGCCATTTATGCCATGACCGGCGGTCAGATGGCTCCCACCACCCTGCTGGGGCAGAAGACCACCACCACCCCTTACGGCCGGGATAAGGAGGTTAACGGTTACCCGGTCAAAATAGCGGAAATGCTCAGTGTACTGGACGGTACGGCCTATGTGGCCCGGGTTTCCGTGCACGATCCGGCCAGCGTGGTGAAGGCCAAAAAGGCCATCAAGCGCGCCTTTGAAGTACAGCTGGCCGGTTTGGGCTTTTCCCTCGTCGAGGTGCTGTCGGCCTGTCCGACCAACTGGGGTTTGCCCCCGGTTGAAGCGTTAAAATGGTTGGCCGAAAACATGATTCCCTACTATCCCCTGGGGGAGTACAAAAAACCTGCGGAGGTCGGTTAAAATGTATCAGGCAATACTCATCGCCGGTTTTGGGGGGCAGGGTGTCCTTTCCACCGGGCAGCTACTGGCCTACGCCGGTATGCTGGAAGGGAAGCACGTATCCTGGATTCCCTCCTACGGTCCGGAAATGCGGGGCGGTACGGCCAATTGCGGGGTAACCATTTCCGATTATCCCATCAGTTCCCCGGTGGTTACCGAACCCACTTCCCTGATTGTAATGAATCGCCCCTCCCTGGAAAAGTTTGAAGGGAGCGTAGTCCCCGGGGGGCTGATCCTGGTCAATAGTTCCCTTATTGATATCAAAGCTACCCGTAAAGATGTCCGGGTGTATTATATTCCGGCCAATGAACTGGCCGAGGAGCTTGGCAGCAGCAAGGTGGCCAATAACGTGATCCTGGGGGCATTGCTGGAATTAACGGGCGTGGTTACCCCGGACGCGGTGGAAAAATCCCTGCGCGAGGTGTTGCCTCCCCATCGCCATGACATGATTCCCCTGAACCGCCGGGCCTTAGAAGCCGGTGCCGCTCTGGTGCACCGCTCTGCCGCGGCCCGGGCGGGATGATGGTGCACCGGACAGTTTACCTGCTGGAGGGGTACCGATGATCAATCAGGATAGAATCCTGGCCGAATTTCTCGAGCTGGTACAGGTAGATAGCGTCAGCAAACGGGAACGGGCACTGGCGGACCTGCTTGCGGCCCGTTTGAGAGGCCTGGGATTGGATGTTTACGAGGACCGGGCGGGGGCCGAAACCGGCGGGGAAGCCGGCAATTTAATGGCCACCCTCCCGGCCCGGGGCCAGGATCGCCCTCTTTTGCTGGTGGCCCACATGGATACGGTGGAGCCGGGCCAGGGAGTGCGGCCCGTAGTGGAGAACGGCATTGTCCGTTCGGCCGGCGATACCGTTCTGGGGGGCGATGATAAGGCCGGGATAGCAGCCATCCTGGAGGTGCTCCGGGTCATCACGGAGCAACAGCTGGAGCACGGCGGGCTGGAAGTGGTCTTCACCATTGGGGAGGAAATTGGCCTTCTGGGGGCCAAACACCTGGACCATACCCGGTTGCGCTCTTCCATCGGTTATGTACTGGACTGTGACGGGCCTACCGGGACAATTGTGGTGCAGGCGCCCACCCAGGATAAGATCGAGGCGGTCATCCGGGGCCGGGCGGCCCATGCGGGGATCAATCCTGAAGAAGGCATCAATGCCATTGCCGTCGCTTCCCATGCCATCACGCGGATGGCCCTGGGTCGCATTGATGAAGAAACCACGGCCAACATCGGGGTCATCTCCGGTGGTATGGCCATTAACATTGTGCCCGATTCCTGCCGCCTGCAGGGGGAAACCAGGAGTCTTGACGGGGCGAAATGCCGGGCCCAAACGGCGGCAATGGTAGAGACGCTTAAAACAACTGCGGCCGAATTTGGGGCTACGGTGGAAGTGGTAACCCAGACCCTCTACCCCGAATTTAAGCTGGACCAGTCCCATCCGGCCGTTTTGCTGGCCAAAAGGGCGGCTGAAAATATGGGACTGGTTCCCCGGCTGGTTAAAACAGGTGGGGGCAGCGACGCCAATATCTTCAACTCCCGGGGCATTACCTGTGTCAACCTGGGCATTGCCATGCAAAAGGTCCATACTACCGACGAGTTTATCAAGGTGGAGGATCTGGTGACCAATGCCCGGTACCTCCTGGAGATTATCCGGGTGGCTAATATCAGCAACCAGTAGTTGGAGGCCATGGAATGATCCGCATCCGTACGGGAAAAGTTGTAGCCGTCCTGGCCAGACGCCCGGGACTGACCGAGGTCCTGGTCGGGGTGGAGGGGCGGGAAGAGCAGGCTGTTAACTATGATCAGCTCACCGGTCCGGTTAAACCGGGTGATACGGTGGTTCTGAACACTACCGCCGTATACAAGAAGCTGGGTACCGGAGGTACCCATTTTATTATGGCCAACCTGGCCAATCCAGTGCTGGATGTTTCCTGTGCCGGGCATATTATGAAAGCCCGCTATACCCCCGCCCAGGTGAAGGTGCTGGCAGTAGAGGAGGAGGAACATCCCGGCAACCAGTCCTTCCGAAAGGTGGATTCCCTTAACGGTATTCCGGTAATCATAGCCTCCCTGCACAGCATGATTGCTCCGGCTGCAGCGGTAATTCACAAGCTGACCGGGGGGAAGGCCCGGGTGGTCTATTTGATGACCGATGGTGGGGCCCTGCCCCTTCCTTTAAGCCGGCTGGTATATGAACTCAAAGAAAAAGGGCTTCTGTCATCCACCATCACCTGCGGCCATGCCTTTGGCGGGGACTACGAAGCCGTCACCGTCTACAGCGGCCTTCTGGCCGCCCGGGGTGTAGCCGGGGCAGATATCATCATTGCGGCCATGGGACCGGGCATTGTCGGTACCGGTTCAATCTTTGGTTTTACCGGCGTAGAACAGGGAGAACTGGTCAATGCAGTACATGTCCTGGAGGGACAGCCGGTGGCGGTACCACGCATCGGCTTTGCCGATGCCCGGGAACGCCACCGGGGCTTGAGCCATCATACCAGAACTGCCCTGGGCCGGGTAGCCCTCGCCTCCTGTACAGTCCCCATTCCGGTCCTGGCGCAGGAAAAGCATGCCCTGGTCTGGCGGCAGTTGCAGGACAGCGGCATCCTGGACAGGCACCGGGTGGTCGTGGTAAAAGATAACCCCACCCTGGAGGTGTTGAAGGAATACGGCCTTTCCGTCACCACCATGGGTCGGGGCATAGATCAGGATCCGGAATTTTTCCTTGCCGCCGGCGCAGCCGGGGTATACGCCGCCGGGCTGTTTTTAAAAACAAATGCCCTCAGTGAAGGGAAGCCCTGACCTCAGTTAAATATGTGCCCTGGTATTTAATGGTATTACGTAATGGGGTGAGATTTTGTTACCCGTGGTGATCCTTACCGCCAACGCCAGCGGAGCCGCCTGGGCCGCCCGGCAGGGCCTGGTGGTTGTGGTGGTAGATGTGGTTGATATGTCCACCAGCCTGGAAGCCGCCCTGGATGAAGGAGCGGCGGCGGTGTTCGGTGCCAGTCCCGATGCAGCCAGCCCTCCGGTTGCCGTAGATCCGGGAGGGGTGGGCCGGCTGGCCGGGGAAAGGGCCCGGAAACTGGGCACCGGTGTGGTGGTGATTGCCGAACCCCGCACCGGTACCGGGGAGCAGCGCAAGGCCGGCATACAAAAGATGCTCGGGGGCATTGCCGCTGCCGGGGCAAAGCTTGAGGCCGTAGTTCCCAATTTGGGCGCTTCCGTTGCTGAACTGGCAGACTTTAAAGAAAGGGTGGTAGTGGCGGCCACGGGCTCCGGGGGGGTGGCCTTTGATGCCGCCCTTACTGCCGGTGCCCCGGTGGTCCTTACTGGAACGGTGGCCCGTACACGCCACAAAAAAGGAAAAGACCCGGCCATGGCTGCTGCCATCCGGACGGTGGAGGCGGCAGAGAAAATACACCGGGGCATTGCCGTGGTAGCCGCCAGCAGTAATTCCCTGGAAGACTTGCTGGCTGCCGAATATATTTACCGCCTGATCCTTGAACATTTTTAATCCCCCCTCCATTCATACACCCCCTTCTTCGACCATATATATGAGCATGGACAGGTTGGAAGGGGGGAAGAGCATTGCTGGACGTTTTCCGGAATTCCCTGAGAAGCAGCTGGCCCCTTTGCCTTTTGGTATTGATTATCTTTACCCTCGGCTTAATATGTGGGGCCCTCAACCTTACCTTCCTTCCCCCGGTCAAGATCCAGGAACTCCACGACTATATAAATGCTTTCATAAAGCAGGCCCGGGACCTGGATTTGAATACGGGTCGGGTGGCCTGGGAGGCCATGTACAACAAGATGATCATCATGGCCACCCTTTACCTCCTGGGACTAACGTTTATTGGTATCCCCGTTATTCTCGGTCTGGTTTTCCTGAAAGGGTTTGTGCTTGGTTTTACGGTGGCTTTTCTAAACCATGACCTGGCCTGGTCCGGGCTGCTCCTGGCCCTGGCCTGCATTATCCCCCAGCATTTGCTTTATCTGCCGGCACTGTTTGTGGGGACGGTGGCAGCCCTGTCTTTTGCCCTCGTGTTTTTCCCCCATTCTTCCAGTACCTGGGGCGAAATATGGATGTCTTTTGCCCGCTATACCGGGGTGATGCTGGTTGCTTTGGCCGTAGCTGTGGGGGCAGGGCTGGTGGAGGCATTTTTCACGCCCTGGTTGACCAGAATGGTGATCGGTATTTTGAAGGGAACCCTGTAAAGTGCTGAAGAAATTTGAAAGATGGGAAGGAGGGAAAACCGGGTTGGCGCAAACCCGGTGAGACCATGCTGGTGATTTTTGTTACCCGGCTAAGACGGACAGTAATGTTTTGCCTGCGCATGCTGGTGGTGCTGGCCATCCTGGCTTTTCTCTGCGGGCATATTTATGGTCTTATCAAGACGGGTGGCCCCTTGAACCAGCACCGCCCTTCTTCCCCTGACAGCTCCGTTTATAATCCCGCCATTGGCCCCTATGATGTGGGCCGGGGTACGTTTATGGACAGCCTGTTCCAGCTCCTGCGCGAATATTACCGTGGTCGCCATGGGAAGTCAGATTGATTTCTGGCTTTCTTTTGTTAAATTTCGGCTTGACGCCAATGGAAAAGGAAATGGCCCTCCAAAAGAGAATATAAGTGTTGAGGAGCAACCATACCCATGTATTTTATGTTACCGTACTGGTGGAGGGATGATATCTGGCAGCTAAAGTTTTTTTTGCCGATATGCGGGCCAGTCGTAAAGAAAATCTGCTGGATAAAGTAGAAAAACTCTTTGAGCGGGCCGGGATGAGGGATCTCATTGCGCCCAGGGACCTGGTAGCCTTTAAAATTCACTTTGGGGAGCGGGGCAATACCGGCTACGTGCAACCCCAGTTTATTCGCCGCCTGGTGAACAAGGTCAAAGCGCTGGGAGGGAAACCCTTTCTCACCGATGCGAACACCCTTTATGCAGGCAGCCGTTCCAACGCGGTGGATCACCTGCAAACTGCCATTGAGAACGGTTTTGCCTATGCCGTGGTGGACGCCCCCCTGATCATTGCCGATGGACTTACAGGTAAGGATTATATTAATGTAGCGGTTAACCTTAAGCACTTTAAAGAAGTAAAGATTGGTAGTGCCCTGATTCATGCCGATGCCCTGCTGGTGGTGAGTCATTTCAAAGGCCATGAACTCACGGGTTTTGGCGGTGCACTGAAGAACACCGGCATGGGATCGGGCTGCCGTAGCGGCAAGCAAATGATGCACTCCGATGTACTGCCCAGGGTAAACCCCGAGAAATGTGAGGGTTGCGCCCGCTGCACCCGCTGGTGCCCGGCGGAAGCCATTACCGTGTCCCGGGAAACAAAAAAGGCAGCGGTGGATCAGCAAAAATGTATTGGTTGCGGTGAGTGTACGGTCACCTGTCCTGTCCAGGCAATAGCTATTAACTGGAAAACAAAACCGGAAGCAATCCAGGAGAAGATTGTGGAATATGCCGCCGGCGTGCTCCAGGGTAAGAAAGGGAAGGCCGGGTTCATCAACTTTGTGACCAATGTTTCTCCGGAATGTGACTGTGTCGGCTGGACGGACGCTCCCGTGGTGCGGGACATTGGGATCCTGGCTTCCTTAGACCCGGTGGCCCTGGATCAGGCCTGTGCCGACCTGGTCAACGGGGAGAAAGTTTTACCCGGCTCCCGCCTGGAGGGCCGGGAAGTGCAGGACAAGTTCCGTGCCCTGTGGCCCAAGACCGCATGGGAGCGCCAGCTGACCTATGGTGAAGAAATCGGCCTGGGCACCCGGCAATACGAACTGATAAAAATTTAACTCATACAGTATCGATAGATGATTGAGCTACACCGGTGAGGAAAAACATGGCAATCAGCAGGATTAGTGAGTTTCCCGTGGAATAGAAGGAGTAACAATGTTCACGGGAGCGATGTGCCTTGCAGGGTTTAATCGGGAGCTTTATCCATTATCTGGCCGTGGAGAAGGGGCTGGCCCGGAACACCCTGACATCCTACCAGCTTGATTTGAACCAGTACCGGCTCTTTTGCCAGTCCCAGCGGATGGATCCCCTGGGGGAAGGACGCGGTGCCGTGATGGCCTATTTGCTTAAATTAAAAAAAGACGGACGGGCTCCGGCTACGGTTTCCCGGCACCTGGCGGCATTAAAGTCTTTTTACCGTTTTCTGGTTCATGAAGGAGTTATTTCTACCGATCCCACCGCTAATCTGGAATCGCCCCGCCTGGCCCAGCGCCTGCCCAGGGTGTTGACCACTGAAGAAGTAGACAGGCTTTTGGCTCAGCCCCGTATGTCCTCACCGGCCGGTCTACGGGATAAGGCCATGCTGGAGCTTCTTTATGCTACCGGCCTGCGGGTGAGTGAGCTGGTTTCCCTGGACCTGGCCGATGTCAATCTGGAACACGGTTTCGTGCGTTGCTTTGGGAAAGGATCCAAAGAACGGATTATCCCCCTGGGTTCTGTAGCGGCCTCTTATGTGGCCGAATACCTCACCAGGGCCCGGGTTAAACTAACCAGAGGTAAAAATACTCCCGCTCTTTTTGTTAATCAGCAGGGCCACCGGCTCACCCGCCAGGGGTTCTGGAAGATCATTAAAAAGTATGCCCGCCAGGGACACATAGCCAAAGTAATTACCCCCCATACCCTGCGCCATTCCTTTGCCACTCACCTGCTGGAAAATGGTGCCGACCTGCGTTCTGTTCAGGAACTGCTCGGACATGCCGATATTGCCACCACGCAAATTTACACCCATTTAACCCGCACCAGGCTGCGGGAAATTTACGACCGCACCCATCCCCGGGCACAACTGGATGGACAAAGAGGAGTGTAATTGTTCAGCAAAACCGCTACCATCGGCACCATAGCGGGATCACTGAACATTTACAAAGGAGTTGATCTTACTTGGCCGCAACCATCAGCCGTCTTACCCTTATTGTTCTTGACAGCGTGGGTATCGGGGAGCTTCCAGACGCCGCTCAATACGGGGATGCGGGCAGCAATACTCTCGCCAATACAGCCCGGGCCGTGGGAGGACTCAATTTACCCCACCTGGGCCGGCTGGGCCTGGGAAATATTGCTCCCATCGAGGGAGTTCCCCCGGTGGACCGGCCCCTGGCCGCCTACGGGCGCATGGCTGAGGCTTCTGCCGGCAAGGATACCACCACCGGCCACTGGGAAATTGCCGGCTTGTTGCTGGAACGACCCTTTCCGGTATATCCCAACGGCTTTCCCCCGGAAATAATCAAGCCCTTTGAGGAGCGCATCGGGCGGCCCGTACTGGGAAACAAGCCGGCTTCGGGCACGGCCATCATTGAAGAACTGGGACCGGAGCACATGCGCACAGGTTATCCCATTGTTTATACTTCAGCCGACAGTGTATTTCAAATCGCCGCCCATGAAGAGATTATTCCCGTGGAGGAATTATACCGCATGTGCCGTATAGCCCGGGAACTGCTCACCGGTGACCACGCCGTGGGGCGGGTCATTGCCCGGCCCTTTGTGGGGCGGCCCGGTGCTTTTAAACGCACGGACAGGCGGCGGGATTTCTCCCTGCCTCCGCCGGCCCCCACCCTTTTAGATTTGCTCAAGGAAAATGGGCTGGCAGTCCTGGCCGTAGGCAAAATTGAGGATATTTTTGCCGGAAAGGGCATCACCGAAGCCGTACATACGGAAGGTAATATGGACGGGGTGGATCAAACCCTTGCATGCATGCGACGCCTGGAACGGGGGCTGATTTTTACCAACCTGGTAGACTTTGATATGCTTTACGGTCACCGCAACAATCCCCGGGGGTATGCCGGTGCCCTGGAGGCCTTTGACCGGCGCCTGCCGGAGATTTTAAATGCTTTAAGGCCTGATGAAATATTGATCATCACCGCCGATCACGGGTGCGATCCCACCACCAGCAGTACGGACCACAGCCGGGAATACGTACCTCTCCTGGTTTACGGCCAGAAGGTTAAACCGGGGGTAAATCTGGGGACCCGCAATACTTTCAGTGACGTGGCCGCCACCGTGGCCGAGCTTTTCGGGCTTTCCTATCCGCGGGGAACCAGTTTTGCCCGGGAAGTAATTGTCCGGTAAAATCACGACCACCGGCACCATGACGGGGTCAATGAGGGAAATATTGAGGTGAAGAATTGTGCGCATGTACGATATTATCCTGAAAAAACGCCAGGGATTCGAGCTCACCACGGAAGAAATCAACTTTTTTGTTCGGGGATATACGGCCGGGGAAATACCCGATTACCAGGCGGCGGCGTTATTAATGGCCATTTTCTTTCGAGGACTTAATTCCCGGGAAACGGCAGACCTCACTCTGGCCATGGCCAGTTCAGGAGACCGGGTCGATCTTTCCGGGATTCCCGGGTGCAAGGTGGACAAGCACAGTACCGGCGGGGTGGGGGACAAAACCACCCTGGTGCTGGCTCCCCTGGTAGCTGCCGCCGGGGTACCCGTGGCCAAGATGTCCGGCCGGGGATTGGGCCACACCGGGGGGACGGTGGATAAGCTGGAATCCATTCCCGGTTTTGAAGTAAACCTTTCAGCTAATGATTTCATGCGGCAGGTCAGGGAAGTTGGTGTGGCGGTGGTGGCCCAGACGGGCAACCTGGTACCGGCGGATAAGAAGCTCTATGCCCTGCGGGACGTCACGGCCACGGTGGACAGCATTCCCTTGATTGCTTCCAGCGTAATGAGCAAAAAAATCGCCGCCGGAGCCGATGCCGTCGTCCTGGATGTGAAGGCGGGCAGCGGGGCCTTTATGCGTTCTGTGGATGAAGCCTCTACTTTGGCCCGGACAATGGTAGCCATCGGCCGGCAGGTGGGCAAAAGGACCGTGGCAGTGATTAGCGACATGGACCAGCCCCTGGGTTTTGCCGTAGGCAACGCCCTGGAGGTGCGGGAGGCCATTGAGACCCTGTCCGGGCAGGGTCCATCCGATTTGCGGGAGCTGTGTCTCGTGCTGGGCGGCCACATGCTCGTCCTGGCCGGTGCGTCGACCGGCGTAAGGGAGGGAATGGACCGGCTGGCCGGTTTGCTCGATCGGGGACGGGCGCTGGATAAATTCCGGGAGATGGTTCAAGCCCAGGGCGGTGACCCGCGGGTGGCGGAGAAACCGGATCTGTTGCCGGAGGCCTCATACAAGGAGCAGGTGAAGGCGCAGGAAGATGGGTATGTGGCGGCCATCCATGCCGAAAGGATTGGCCGGGCGGCCATGCTTTTAGGGGCCGGCCGGAAGACCAGGGAAGACACCATCGACCCGGCAGTGGGCGTGGTGTTGCACAAGAAGGTAGGAAACCGCGTCAAGGCGGGGGACGTCCTGGCCACTTTGCATATAAACAATCCGGAGAATCTGGCCACAGCGCGGCAGCTGGTCGCCGGAGCTTTTACTTTAAGTCCCAGCACACCCGGGGTAAGAAAGCTGATCCACGGGGTGGTTGGCCTTCAAGGAGTCGTGGGGCAATGTTTGAGTTAATAGACCAGAAAAAGAAGGAACTGGATGGCTTAAGGCCATTTCCTCCTGCCGTTGCCGCCAGGTTAAGGGAATTTTACCTCGTGGAGTGGACCCACCACTCCACGGCCCTGGAAGGAAACACCCTGACTTTAATGGAGACGCGGGTGGTTCTGGAAGGCATTACCGTGGGAGGTAAAACGCTGCGGGAACACCTGGAGATCATTGACCATAAAGATGCCATTGAGTACGTTGAGGAATATGTCCGTGAGGACATTCCCTTAACGGAAACATTTATCAGGGACGTTCACCGCCTGGTGCTTAAGAGTACCTTTCCGGATGCAGCCGGACGCTATCGTACGGGTAACGTGGTTATTGCCGGGAGCAAACACAGACCCCCTGAAGGGTTTCAGGTACCGGCCTTAATGAAGAATCTGGTGGAAGATTTTAATATCAAATGGTCAACCAGACATCCTGTGGAAAGGGCGGCCTGGCTGCACTGGAAACTAACGCACATTCACCCGTTTATAGACGGCAACGGGCGGGCGGCCCGGCTGCTGATGAATTTTGTTTTCATGCGGGAGGGGTATCCACCCGTAGTTTTCAAAAAAGAAGAGCGGGAGCGGTACCTGACCTCTCTGGAGGAGGCGTCGGTGGCCGGTAATATGATGTCCTTTCTGGAGCTGGTCAGGGATGCTTTGCTGGCATCCCTGGAGACATTTTTAAGTGTGGCTCGTTCCTCATGATGAAGGAGATGGCTTTTTTGAGTGAGCAGTGGAAGGGCTTTTTTTTTCGTGGTTTCAGCCGCTTTGCTGTGGGGGCTTTCCGGCAATGTGGCCAAATATTTATTTAACCGGCAGATCAACCCCCTGGATGTGGTGCAGATGCGGTTATTCCTTTCCTTTGTTTTCCTTTTGCTGTACCTGGCCTTTGTCCGCCGTTCCCTTATCCTTGTTAAACGACAACACATACCCTACATGGTTATTTTTGGCACCTTTGGCGTTACTGCCGTGCAGTCTACGTATCTTCTGGCCATCAGCAAGACCAACGTGGCCACGGCCATTTTCTTGCAGTACCTGGCTCCGGTACTGGTTTTTGGTTATGGGCTCCTGTGCAAGCAGGAGAAATTGGCCCTGCCGAACGGTCTGGCCCTGTTTTTTTCCGTCCTGGGCGGTTTTCTCATGGTCAAAGGCAATCCCGGCGCGGGCCTGGCCGTGAGTATTCCGGGACTTGCGGCAGGTCTTTCATCTGCCGCCGCCTTCGCCTTTTATACCCTGTACGGCAAAAAAGGGCTGACCACCTATTCTCCCTGGACGCTGCTGTTATACGGCTTTGCCATGGGAAGCGTTATTTTCAGTTTTTACCGCGTGCCCTGGGTTACTCTGTTGCAATACGACTGGAAGGAATGGTTTTTCTTCGTCTATATTGCTGTGTTTGCCTCCATCCTGCCCTTTGGCTTTTACT
>DYEX01000154.1 GCA_020725525.1 Desulfovirgula sp. | reverse complement strand
GGGTGCGGTTTTCAGTCCGGGCTTTCTATCCTGCGGTTGAACCGGCTCTATGCTCGTCGCTTAACGGCCTGCCGACCGCCCTCGTACGTGCGTCCATGCACTACTCGGGCTGCGGCTGCTTCCTGCAGCCTGCCCGGCATTCCGTATGCCCCGTCGCCAAGAGCCGGGTAACAACCTCCCAGAAATACGCTCCGGCCTGAAAGGTCCTCCCCCTCCGTACACTCCGGCATAGTTTGCAATTTATTTTGGAAATGACTTGATTGTTTTTCGATTGCCTTCAACTGGAAAGTATTTTTTAAGCACTGTTCTTTGGAATAGGCAAGATGGGTTTTCCCCAACCTGCCGGTTGAGCACGAGACACCAGTTCGGAAGGAGGTACGCCCCGGGCGAGTTGCTTTAAGCGCCGGCCCAGTTCGCTTTTTCCTACCGCACTGGCCAGCAATGGCAGGTGTCCGGCCAAATAAACCTGCGGTTCTTTTCTCGACAGCCGCTCGATAACCCGACGTGGCGCATGTCGCCCGTCTACTCGTTGTATTTCCGGCCACCGCCGCTTCTGCCAACCCTCCAGCCACTGAGATAACCGCTCCTCGGCATCAAGGCAGCGCAATAGCGCCATGTGATGCGCTCCTTGTTTCCCCCAGCTCATGCCCCGCTTGGTCATCCGGGCTGCCAGCACGTGGTTAATTTCTGCCTCCGCCGCTCCCAGGCCCCGGGCTCCCCCGGGCAGCGTTCCCGTATCATTACGCCAGTCCAGCAGCCCCTCCCAGTTCGCTTGTAGATAACGGTGGAGATCTCTTACTCGCTTAACATGCTCTTCGCCAGGCGCTTTGCCAAGCGCCTCGGCCAGGACTTGTTTCAACCTGCCTAAATCCCTGCTCTGTATGGCTTCCATGGCGCGGTTCAACAGTGCCGGATCAAAGCCCAATCCCTGCCGCAATGCTCTGTTCCGGTGAAACCGGTCCAGATAGATTTCTGCACCCTCAAAGTGCCGGCGGGCCTCTTTCACCCACTCTGCACCGTCTCCATTGATTACTATCCGGTCGACTTTCTCACAGGTATACCTCTGAGCAAAGCGTACAGCTCCTCGCTCCCAGAACGCCTGCCCCGACAGAAATCCTGCCCAGACCCCTTTGTTGACCAATCGAAACCGCTTCTTGGCAGGACTCTCGGCTTCCCACCCCTCATGCATGATTCCCAGCTTTAACTCCGCTTTCTTGGCCTGTTCCCGCTGCAGGTGTACTCCAATACCGTCGGCCTCAATCACCACTACCGGGGCGCTCCGCCCCGCGCTCCCGGGCGCTTCCCCGCGCTCAAACACCGCCTCCACTTCACTCTCCAATTCCGCTTCCCGGGCTTTACCCGCTTCCTGCACCCACCGGTGTATCTCCTGGTGGCTCACAGGCACCCGGAAATACTCCTGCAGAATTGCCGCAGCCTCCCGAAACGACATTTTCGC
>DYEX01000153.1 GCA_020725525.1 Desulfovirgula sp. | reverse complement strand
TTCGGCAATGGCTTTCGGATGGGGAGGGGCCACCAGCTGACAGTTTTCTTCCCGAAGAGCGCGGCGGTTTTCACCGGTGCCGTGGATTCCATCGGCAAGCATTTTCTCCGGACTAAGACCGGCTTCTTCCTTCGTCTCTTTGACCATATCCACCAGTGGTTCAGCATCATTAACGTTGCCGGGGGTTACCTTCAGGTTGGTGAAAATTTTTTTCTCCGTGCTTTCCGTGTAGTGTATTTTATACCCGTTGAACTTTTTGGTGGCCGATTTGGCGCCGTGGCGGGCCCCGGGGTCAACAGCCGAAATGACCCGGTCCGGATGGCTTTCTTTCTGTTCCCGGTAGCCGCCGTTTTCATCCGGCATGACGTTTTCATACAACAGGCGTTGTAAAATTGTCCGCCGGTATTCTACCGCCGGGTGCAGGTTATCCTGTTTGTCCAGGAAAGCCAGCAGTTCTTGGGCGTCCCTGACTACCGCGGTGAGCCGTTGCCGGCGCCTGGTTTCATCTACCTGTTCCATCTGCTTTTTGGCCATCTTGCCGCTTAAGTACTTGTGCACCAATTCGGTCAGGGTTTGTTTGGCCTGCAGGAAAACGGCGTGGTCTTTGCGTTTCATCTCGATCAGGCATTGCCTGACCCCCTGGCGGATCAGTTCCATGGCCGCCGGCACCGCCACATTGGCAATAATGTGGGTGGAGTCTACGCGCTGCTCTTCCTTTTCTTTAACCAGCCCTTCATCTACCAAAAGTTCAAGCAGCTTGAAAAAGGCTTCCTTGTGTTTTTCCGACTGGAGGAGGCGGTCCCGGAAACGACCGAAAATGCTGTGGTCAAAACCCATGTCATCCAGCTCTAAACCAAGGATGTATTTGAACCGGAGGTCGTACCGGCAGGCTTCTTCCAGTTTCCGGTCGGACAGGTCGAACAGCCGCTGCAGGATGAGGGCTTTGAACAGTATCGCCGGTGAAGCGGCAGGACGGCCATTGTCGGGACAGTACAACGGCGTAAAGTCCACGTCCTTGATGAAAAGGTCGCATTTTTCCCGGAACAGGTGATAAAAGTTGTCTTCCCCGAACATCCGGGACAAGATCATGTCCGGATGATAGAAGGAGAGTTGCTCTTCTTTTGATGGCCTGTACATGAGGTTTTCCTCCCCGGGTAGAAGTCATCAGCCATAGTTGGATATTCGACGTTTTTGGTTGTTTTCCTGGCGGGGAGGGTAGTTTTTATTGATTATCCCTGTTTTTAGTCATTTTACATGTGATCATAATGAGTTGCTGCGGAAGACCATTTTCGTCCATGGCAGGAAGTAGCATTTTCCCTGGGTTATGTTAATATCTGCCAGTTAGCTGGGGGTTTTGCGACTGTATCCTTTAGGTTTCGGAAGATCTATGATTTTGCTGTTAAAACTAAATTTTTAAAAATCTATCCGATGTCTTATTTATATGTTTTTAAAAAATTTTAGATTAACATTTATGGACTATTTAAAATATAAGGTTCCTCGCTAGATCGTGTGGGCGTACAAATGTACCCAAACTAAAAAAGGAAATAATATTAGGAATTGGCATGGTATTTATGGCATAAACTGTCATTCATTAGTTTTTGCAGGAAGAGCTTCTTGCCATAACGAATCTTGACTTAAAATCCTTATTGGGAGGCTCTTCCGATGATGATGGTGATGGATTATAGATCTCTATTCGCTGCCGCCTTAGGTTTAACACCCCCCTGGCAGGTACTTGACATACAATTTTCTGCAGACCAAAATCGGCTGGACATTTGGGTAGGTTATCCCACCGGAAGTACATTTGACTGTCCTGCCTGTGGCCATGTCGGTGCGTCCGTTTACGACACCAAAGAAAAGACTTGGCGGCACCTTAACTTCTTCCAATACCGTACCTACCTGCATGCACGTGTCCCACGCGTAAAGTGCCCTTATGGCTGTGGGGTGAAGCAGATTACGGTACCATGGGCGAGACCCGGCAGCGATTTCACCTTGCTGTTTGAATCGCTGATCATGCTGCTGGCTCAGGATATGCCTGTAAAAGCTATTGCTGAACTGGTAGGAGAACATGACACTCGGTTATGGCGGATACTGGAGCATTACGTGGAACAGGCCCGAGCAAAAGAAGACTATTCAAATGTCCAGGAAGTGGGCGTGGATGAGACCGCCGCCAAAAGGGGACATGACTACATTACGCTGTTTGTGGACCTGGATGCCTGCCGATTGATTTTTGCTACTCCCGGTAAAGGTAAAGAAACTGTTGATGCCTTTGCAAAAGACTTACGGGAACACAAGGGGGACCCTAACGCCATTAAGACAGTATGCTGTGATCTTTCTCCTGCCTTCATTGCCGGGGTTAAGTCCGCCATGCCTCAGGCGCAATTGGTTTTTGACCGTTTTCATGTCATGAAAATTATTAACGAGGCTGTTGATGAGGTTCGCCGGGATGAAGCCAGACAAAATGAAACGCTAAAAAAGACCCGCTACATCTGGCTGAAAAACCCGCAGAACCTGACCGCAAAACAGCGCAAAAAGCTAGAGAGTCTGAAAAATGAGCACCTGGACACTATGCGGGCCTATGGCCTAAAACTATCCTTCCAGGAGTTTTTTGACCAGCCGGATCGAGAGTCTGGGGAGCAACATCTCAAGCGCTGGTACTTCTGGGCCACCCATTCCAAGCTGGTACCAATGATTCAGGCAGCGTATACTATCAAGGATCACTGGGAAGGCATTCTAAACTGGTTCAATTCCAAAGTTTCAAACGGCATCTTGGAAGGTCTCAACAGTCTTATACAGGCGGCCAAGGCCCGTGCAAGGGGCTACCGCAATAGTAAAACCCTTATTACAATTGCTTACATAATTACCAGCCGTCTTGACTATGGTTTACCCAGATTATGCCTTTGTTAACTATTTCTGCTGGCATCACCCACTCAAAATAGCGAAGAACCAAATATAATATTTATATTGGAATCTATTCTATTGCTATTAAGTGTTTGTAAGAAAAATCATTATCCATAGTTGTTTGAGGTGTTGAAATATGACAAATGAACGTCCAAATAAACTGGAATGTTTAACTAGGAGGGTTTTAGATAGAAAGGTTGTTCCTTTCTTGGGTGCAGGAATTAGCAACGATACAGAAGTTCCAGGATGCACCTTTAATCCTTCCGCTCGATCTTTGACAAAGTCCCTGGCAGAATCATTGAAATCCTTGCTTGGTTTACAGTTACTTAACTTCGTAAGGAATATGTTGCCAGGTGATGAAAATAAGTCAGATCTGGATGAACGGCTTATTGACGCAGGTTTAAGTCGCATTGCAGAGCTGCATTTTCAAGTAGCTGGAGAAGAAAAGACTTATGAAGCAATGAAGATAAGGTACATGGATGAATTATTCCCTTCTCCTGCTCACTTTTATATAGCTTATATTATCCTGGAAGGCTGTATTGAAGAAATTATAACAACGAATTACGATTGTTGTCTGGAAAAAGCGCTTTTATTAGCTAATTGTGAAGGGAAAGCGCCCCTGGTAGTCCGGGAGCTCCATGAGTACCAGTGTGGAGGCGTACCTTTTTGCAGCTATGATGCCAAGTCCCCGCAACAGTTTACCGAAAAAGAACTTGATGAAAAGCGGCTAAATGTTCGTATCTATAAAATTAACGGTTGTATCCAGAAGTTTATTCAGACGCGCGATGGCCAGTGCAAAAATAAAGAGGGCGTAGGGCATAAGCTTATCCTAACGGAAGCTCAGTTGCAAAACTGGCGCTATGATTGGGCGCGTGATATGTTCCGCGATCGCTTGAGAACCAAAACCATTTTGTTTTCTGGTTTTGGCAGTGAAGAACCCCAAATCCGCCATACAATGCTGGAAGTATTACGTGAATTCGAGCAAGAAAGCAATAAGGATACCAATAGTAATTTCCAGAGTGATATATATGATCTAACCCCAATGAATATGCCATATATCGCTGAGTATACTGCCCTTTCCTTTTACCAACATCAAATTCTTTATTCTGCTGGAAAAGCGATGGCTTCTGTAAATAGACTCAATGATTTAAGTCGCTTTGAATGGATTAAAAAACTCCACGCGGAATATGCATTTACCATGGATGATGCACAGCAATTTCTTGATATAGCCCCCTATCCCAAAGGCATTCTCTGCAAAACGTGCGGCCCTCCAGCAAAGCATTTCTCAGAAGGATTGGATAAAAATTTGTTCTGGGCGGTTCTCTATTTAAGTGTAATCCGTGCCCTTCTAGTTGAAAGATACCTGGGGGATGATAGCCCCCTGGCCAGCTACCTGCGCTCTTGTTTAAGGCAGCCGGAGAATCTGTTAAAAGAATGCAGGGAAGAACTCTTCGAAAAGCCAGGTCCGCGGGCCTTATATCAATACTTTCTCCAGGGCTTTAAAAAGAAACCCTTGGCTCATCAATGGCATTGTGCTGTTCTCGGCCAAACAACCACTAATTGTCACGATTACATTTACCCCACCTTTAATCGTTACCCTGTAACCCTTCCGCTCTTTTATTTAGTAGTTTGGTGGCTGCACCGTTTGACAGGGAATGGGGAGCTTTCCAGTTGGCAACTTCATCTAGAACCGGACGGTATTAGCGGTTCTTCTCTTCTCCGAGCGTCGTGTTCTACGCGTTTTTCCCCGAAAGCAAAACGGGATATCTACATTGTAGACCGCAGACATTCTATAGTTTCGAACTGGATTTCACTAGACTTTCCTGCTCTCCAATCCAGCTCTAGCATCCTGGTTCTGGCTTTGACCGGGCACTTTACCCCAGAAAAAAGACTCATCCGGGTAAGTAGAAACGGTAAATTATTAACTGTGGAAGCAATTATATCGCCGGAAAGAAAACTTTTCTGCGGCGGGATCGCAGAAAGTGAAAAAATCAGTCGCGCAATTTTGGATGTTCCGGAAATCCTGTTACGGGGGCGTAAACGCTGGCGTGAATGGATTAAAAGAGGTGATTGATTGTGGGGAATAATGGCTTTAATGAACAAAATTTTAAAAGTTTTTTAACTGAATTATTTGCAGCTTACGGTAAGGAACTTAACATTTCGCGACTTGTAGAGCTGTGCAGGCAGTATAATTGTCCGCCTCCAATGGCGCTGTGGTCCTTTCCTGCTACCCTTGCTGCTTTTTTCCAGGCAAAAGCGGAAGAAATGGCCAAAGCGGAGGAATACGGGTTGAGGTTGATACATAGTGCCCAACTTCTTCGAAACATGATCTTAGAAGTTTCTTCTCACCAGTTACTGGTCGTTTTCTTACTGGTTGATAATTCTCAAGACCAGACCTGGCAGGATTTGCTTTCAAAACCAGAATATACGTATGGCGAATTTGTTTTACGACTGATTAATGCCAGTTCCAGGGAAGACTGGAAGAATTCAATATCTCTCCTCCTTTCGCCAAACGAGGGTGGGTTGGAAGGATACATTACGGAGATTGATACCGATATGCTGGCAAAAGAATTAGATCGTGTTATACCTGAGGATCTGGGCATTATTCGAAGAAGCTTTGTCCGAATTCTCCAGGACGCTGTCCAGGGTAAGTGGGAGAATGAGGATGAAATACTTGCTTTCGTTCGCGAGCGCTTTTCTTTCCTTGACGGGAATGGAAATGATTATCAGGAGGAAAGGATATGAACGGCCTTCGTCTAAAGGAAGTTCGACCGCTTAATTTTAAGGCATTCAGGGATTTGCACGCAAGGGTCGGCCAGGGTATTGACCTTGATGCTGATATAGTTCTTTTAACCGGACCCAATGGTTACGGAAAAACAAGCCTTATCGAGGCAATTGAGGCCCTGGTGACAGAAAGAGTGCAACAGCGGCTGGGCGACGAGAGCGATATTGACAATGTTAATGATTTGATTAATAAATACGCTGGCACTTCACAGGCAAGCGCAACTTTTGAAACTACAAAGGGAACACTTGAGGTAAAGGTGCAAGGTGCAATAACCAGCGATTATATCGCCGATGCTACGGGTCATGTACCTTTCAATAATCCTGACTTCCTGCGTCTTTCAGCATTCTTTTACCAGGAGGATCTGGAGAATCTCTTTGGCGTACGTTATGAAGTCCGTAAAACTATCACGCAACTGTTCGTCCCCAAATGGCGCCACGAGGATAAGCTAAAAGAATTTCTTATCAAAGAAGGCCAGGATATTTTAACTAAACAAATCGATGTCCTGACCCAGAAACTGGGTGATGATCCAGAAGAGCTTCGCAGGAGAGAAAAGAGTTTAATAGGTTCCATTATCAAACAAAGTGGTTCTCTTCCGGACAACGTGCGTCCGCCTTTTAAAAGAGTTCGTGACGGGCTATTAGATATTTCTGCCTCTAATGAGCTCCATCAATGGATGCAAATTCTGGGGTTCCCCACTACGGAAGGGATTACCACCGCGCAAGCGTTGGAGCAAATTTACTCAACCTTAGGGGTGAAGCAACAGAAAGATCTCGCCGGGATTAGAAAAGAGCGGGAAGAATACCTTAAATCTTTAAAAGGTCCTCTTGTTGCTTTGCAGGAACGAGTTAACCACTTTCCGCGAGAAACCTTCCCAACTAAAGATGCCTTACGCGAAGAAATCAATATTCTCCGGCAAAGCGCCGGCGGCTTACCGGTGATAAAAGAACAAATGCAAAAAGCGGGTGAGCAGATCCGCCGTCTTCTTCACTTTCCAGACAAGCCATGGCGGGCAATTCTAAAACAACGCATTGCGGTCGGTGAAATTCCCCTCCTGCTTTCCTTATTACATCTCCGTCAATCAATGAATGAAGTTGATTGGCAGAAACTTGCTGATAGATTAGGTTTAGATCCTGCAGGAAGAGATTGGGAGAAGCTTTTAGATGATGCGTTATATCGTTTAGAACATGCCGAGCATGAAGTGGAGCATCTGCAGAACAGGTTGGTGGAGCTTGAAGCAGCCGAACAACGTATAAAAATGCTCGAACACTTATTGGCTGAACTTTTAGAATTACAGGCGGCGTGGGGTGAGGCTGGACTGGGACAGCTGCCTCTTGTAGAAACCGATGAGGGTGCCCAGCATCGCAAGTCCGATCTCCTGAAACTCCTTTCCGAAAAAGTAACCGAGAACCAAAGGGAAGCCGATGTAAAGCTTCAAGAATTGAACAGAAGGGAAAAAGCATGGAATATTCTAATGCAGATGATCAATGAATGGCGGCAACTTCATCTTCAGCGCTTACAGGCAGAAAAAATGGTCGATCCTTTATTAAGAGAGCGGATCAGTTCCATGAAAAAACTTTCCGATTCTATTGGCCGGGGAAAGAAGGCAAAAATAAATAATATATTTGATGATGCAAGGGCTGGTTTGCTACGCCCCTACCTGGACGATTTAAATAAAATGATTTCCCGGATCTTGCATCGCTTCCGGTTGCCCCAGGACATTCAGGAAAGGCTCCGGGTGACCCTGGATTCTCGAAACATCATGCGTTTTATTCTTCCTGCAGAGGGAGATAAGCCAGCCCGCAACGCCTTCAGTACTTTTTCTACTTCACAGTTAAATCAAACAGGGATAGCTTTCATGCTTGCTTTGAATCTTGGTGCAGGACGAAAGCATCCTTTAGATTTTATCTGTTTCGACGATGTGAGTGCCGCCCTTGATCCGGTTAACCTGGCAGCAAACGCTATGTTGTTCCGGTCCCTTGCCTATGACGAACGCGGGCCGAAAAGACAGTTGATTATAACTAGCCATCATGATGATATAACGACAAGGCTTATACCGCTCTTGTTACCACCTTTGGGTTGCCGGATGAAGGTAGTCGAGTTTTTGTCCTGGTCTGAAAAAGAAGGTGCTCGGGTAAAATGTCACGAGGTAGTTCGAGCACATGAGAATAGTCTGAGCAGGTTAGAAGAGTTATTGTAATGAATGATTTAACTAAACATTCCTACATAATGGGTGTCTTCCTGGATCGCGACGGGGTGCTGAATATTGACCGCGGTTATGTCCACCGGCCGGAGGACTTCGCCTGGGTGGATGGAGCGCCTGAGGCAGTGAAATGGCTCAACGACCGGGGGTACCTGGTCATTGTGATTACCAACCAG
>DYEX01000152.1 GCA_020725525.1 Desulfovirgula sp. | reverse complement strand
GGCATGATGCACTGCACGTCCACCACCATGGCATCGATGGCTCCGGTAGTAATGGCCAGTTCCTGGGAGGCAAAGGAGGTAACCAGGGGTACACCATGACGCATGAGCACCTCGTTACCGGTACAGCAGATGCCCATCAGGTTGATACCTGCTGCTCCCGCGGCCCTGGCTTCATCTTCCATTTCCCTGGCGGCCTGGACAATAATGTCGGAGAGGATCGGGTTGTGGCCGTGAAGGACAATGTTTACCTTAGCCGGGTCAATGACTCCCATATTGGCTTCGCTGACCACCGGTTTGGGGGTGCCGAAGAGCACGTCGGAAAGGTCGGTGCCCACGTGCATCCCTGTATAGTCCGCCAGCGCTACCCGCAGGGCGCTGAAGATAATGTTAACCGGGTCGTTATCCATACCAATATGTGCCTGACTGACCAATTCGGAAATGGTATTATAAACACCGCTGGGCATGATGTTATGAGTGCGGAATTTTTCCAGCCGCCCTGGGGTAACGGTGGTTTTCACCCAGGTGGACTCGCCAAAGCCCTTTAACCGGCTGTAGTCGGCCAGAGCTGCTTCGGCCACTTCCTTGGCCAGGGTCATGTCGTCCTTGCCCTCTGTTTCTATACCAATGCGCTTGGCTATCCGGCGCAGTTTATCCGGATCCTTTACGCTGTAGTCCGGAGCATGTCCCTCGGCGCACTCCAGCAACGTATGAGCCATATGGCTGGCGTGCTCGCTGTGGGAAGCAGCACCGGTAAGGAGCATCAGGCCGACGCTGCGGGCCACCACTGTCCATACCGAGGCACCGCAGATCCCTTTGCTGGCGGGGCCTTCGTCTGATTTGATCCGGCAGGGGCCCATCATACAGAACCGGCAGCAAATTCCTTTGTAGCCAAACTGGCACTGGGGTTGCTGGGCCACCACCCGGTCAAAAGTGGTAGTTACTCCCCTTTCCTTGGCTATGTCGAGCATTTCTATCACTGCCGGATCTATAGACCTTTTTATTACCTTCGGATCAACAACCCTGGGGGCATCCGAGGGCCGGCAGGTATGGCTGGGATCTCTAAACCTTGGCATTGCTTTAACCTCCTTGGCAAAAAAATTAGCTGACTGGCCAAATTAATTTTGGGAGCTTTCTTTAATATGACTCCTTAATTAACCTTTTTACGGCAGTGGTTTTCTCTAGTAGACCTGATCTTCCCGGCACCCGGTACGCTGGTGCCGGACAGCAACCTTTACCCGCCCCTTCAGACAGAGGGTTTAAATGAATTTAAATGAAATAATTAACCCTGATCACGCCTCTCCACCCCGACGTTTACTGATCACCTGCCTCTTCTAGTATTTTTTCGCGAACCTCCCTCATGCCAGCTAATAATTCTCCCCCTGCACCTGAGTTCGGTTCCATAGCCTTTTCCCAGACTTCATTGTTGAACTCAATAAAGCCCAGTATTTCTCCCCGTGGAAAATTTTTTTCAATATATTCTTTTTCTCTTGGGGAGCGAATTTTATTACCAATAAACCTTACTTTGCGGATGCCCAGGTCAGCGGCCAACCGCTTTACCAGGTGGGCAGTATTTACGCTGTTACGGCTTGGTTCCACCACCACCAGCATAAGGTCTACTCCTCTGGCTGTACCGCGTGACAGATGCTCGATACCTGCCCCCATATCCATGATGACCACTTCATTGCTATCGAGAAGCAATGAAGAAACCACTGCGTTAAGGAAGGTGTTTTCCCGGCAATAGCATTCAGAGCCGCCTTTTTTAATCCCGCCCATGCGGATGAACTTGATGTTTTTATATTGATAGCAATACTCATCCAGTACGTCGTCCACCCGCGGGTTGAGAGTATAGAAGGCACCGTCTCCGGTTTTGGCCCGGATAAGATCCCTCATTTCTACCACGGGCTTTAACCCGGTGGCCACCTCTTCAGGAATACCTATTGCAGCTGCCAGACAGGCGTCGGGATCTGCGTCAATGGCATAGACGGTTTGGTGGGTTTCAGCAAAGGATTTAACCAGTGCAGCAGCAATGGTGGTTTTACCGACACCGCCTTTTCCGGAGATGGCCAGCTTCATGTCGTTTCACCTCAGAGGCATTTCATAAATACTTTTTCCATCTACTGGTCTTAGCTATAAGGTAACTGAAAGTTTTTTCTACAAAGCCAGGGGTAATTCCTGCTTGGTCCTGAATCTTTATAAAATAAATTTTTAAAATTTTGAAGTGCATAGCGCTTGTGCCGGCTGTCTGACGTACGTAACATCTTTTTCAACTTTATTTTTTAAAAATTTCGAAGTCAATGTTAAGATTTCGACGTGGTTAAGAAAAATCCTTCTGACAAAAATAAAATTTTGAACCCATGAAGATTTAAATTTTAACCATTCATATTCTGTATCGGGGAGGCGTTTTGTTTCTGTGCTAGCTGTTCTTCCAGGCGGGCGACTCTGTTTTTCAGTTCTTCTATTTCCGCCCTGGTAACGAGACCCAGATCTTCCCTTAACTGACTAATTTCCCGGCGCAAGGCTTCTGTGAGATTGGCCTTTTCCTGTTCCCCTTTGGCAATCAATTCTTGCAAGAAATTTCGTGCCTCTTCTTTGCTCATTTGTCCCCTTTCCGCCAGTTCATTGATCATTTTTTCTGCTTTTTCCGTGGTTAAGGCCAGGGCGCCAATACCCGCGAGGATTAATCTTTCAGCCATTTTAAACATATGTTCTACCTCCTTAAAAGGTTTATCAGGTGATTGTTACCAGTATAACACGTTAGAAAAAAATATTATTGAAAAATTTTTATGTAACTTTTTGCTTCTAGAGGTATATTTCAGCCGCTGCGGGGAGATACTATTAATACTCCGCTTTGGTGAGTTCTATCTCTCCCCGTCCAGCGCAAGCTGGACTTTTTTTTGATCCGGCCGTGTAAAATTTCAGTAGGCACCAGAAGGGGATCAGCCCCCTGAAAAAGAAATGAGACCTCGCGCGCCCAAAAAACACCAAAAATCAAGCTAAAGGAGTGTGAGGTCTCATGCTAAATATTCGCCAAATAGTGGG
>DYEX01000151.1 GCA_020725525.1 Desulfovirgula sp. | reverse complement strand
GGACGAGGGCGTCATGACCAGTTCCCCCCCAATCAGTTGATAGGGCGACCCTTCCGGAAGGCGGCAGTAGTCTTCGTAGGTATACCTTTGCCGGCCGGCCGCCGGCTCTTTCAGGACGGCTTTCATTTCCACACCTCCATTTCCCATTTCCCTGGCTGGTTCTGGCACTGCCTTTATCTGCACCTTTTTCATAATTATACCTTATTATACCTTAACGCTGCCCTCCGCGCAAATCTTCCGAGCCTGACACGCAGCCCACCAATTTCCTGACTACCGTCGTTCTGGTAACGGGCCAGTTACTTAAACCGTGCCAATGCCCACCTTCCCCTTAAGAAAAATTATTATTGCCGAAAATGCGGCTAACAGGTCCAACGGATGCTTTAAAATATGAACCGTATAATTACCGGGATGGCGAGCGTTCCGGTAGACAACCCCTGGTTTGTGGTATAATAATGTCACAAAAACCCGGCTGATCAAAAAGTTATTCCGGCCTTCCAGTTAATTTTAGCCAAGAGGTGCATTTCTTTGAGCCAGGACAGGGGCAACATACCTCAAACAAGCATTAACCGGTTATTCCCGGCCAGCAAACAGGCAGGGAGCATCAGCACCCATCCGGGACAGGGCAGCGATAATACACCGGAAGAACCGGCGGAGCCGGCCAGTCCGGCACGAAACCGGCAACCGGCAGAAGTTAACCACCGGCTCCCGCCAGTAAAGGTCTTTTTTTTCCCGGATGAAGACGCCCAGGTGCTGGAACTTGCCGAAAAGAATGCCGCTTCCCCCATCCCGGATTTTTACCTGCACCGGCAGGCCCTGGGGTTCCACCTATCGCCGGGCTTTGAAACCCTGCTCTCCACCGGCGTGGTCCGTGATATCCAGTTGCTGGATTACCAGCTGGATACCGTGCGCCATGTGCTGAAAAACCTGCGCGGCCGCGCCCTTTTATGCGATGAGGTTGGCCTGGGCAAAACCATTGAGGCTGGCATGATCATGATGGAATACTTGCTGCGGGGACTGGTCAGGCGTGTGCTGGTGTTAGCACCTCCATCCCTGGTGGAACAGTGGCGGGTGGAAATGCAAACCAAGTTCAATTTGAATTTTATCACCTGCGACGACCCTCATTTCAAATCCACACCCAATCCCTGGAAAACCTTACCGTTCATTATCGCCTCCCTGGATACGGCCAAGAGAAAACCCCACAGGAATATGGTGGTGGAGCCGGCTTACGACATGATCATCGTGGACGAAGCACATCACTTAAAAAACCAGAAAACCCGGGCCTACCAGCTGGTCAGCCAGTTAAAAAAGAAATACATGCTGCTGCTGACGGCCACCCCCGTGGAAAACAACCTGGAGGAACTGTTCAACCTGATTACCCTTTTGCAACCCGGCCAGCTGGAAACAGTCTCCTCCTTCAAGCGCAAGTACATTACGCGGGGTGATCCCCTGAAGCCCAAAAACACCGGGGAATTGAAAAGGCTCATGCGCGAGGTGATGGTCCGGAACAGGCGCAGTGAAACCGGGGCCATCAAAACCGGCCGCCGGGCGGAAGTGGTGGAGGTAACCCTTTCCCCGGAAGAGGCGGCTTTTTACCGGCGCCTCACCACCTTTGTGCGCGGCCACTACCGGGCCGGTGAAAGTAAGATGTCCGGCGGGGTTAACCAGTTCGTGCTGAAAACGTTGCAGCGGGAGGTAGGCAGCAGTATCGAAGCGGTGCTGCCCACCCTGGAAAAGATGGCTGCCGAAGCCAGCAACCCTGCACCCCTGCGGCGCCTGGCGGACGCCCTGGCGGGACAGGCCCGGCTGGTACCCCGCCGGGCCAAGGCCGAAGTATTGTTACAACTACTGGAAAGGATGCCGGATAAGGTGGTGGTTTTCACCTGTTTCCGGAACACGCTGCACTTGCTGAACCATCTTTTGCAAAGGGAGGGTTTCAAGACGGCCATACTACACGGGGGTATGCGGCGGGCGGAAAAGGAGGAACAGGTGCGCGCCTTTGCCGGTGACGCCCGTATCCTGGTCTCCACGGAAATCGGCAGTGAAGGCCGCAACCTGCAGTTTTGCAATGTAATCGTCAACTACGACTTGCCCTGGAACCCCATGCGCATCGAACAACGGGTGGGCCGCCTGCACCGCCTGGGCCAGACCAGGGACGTATACATCTATAACCTGTCGGCAGCCGGTACGGTGGAAGCACATATACTGGAATTGCTGGACGCCAAAATCAACATGTTCCAGCTGGTGGTGGGGGAACTGGACATGATCCTGGGGAACCTCAAGGAGAAAAGGGATTTCGAAGATATCATCATGGACATCTGGTCCACCGCCACCGACGAAGAAAAGCTACGCCGCCAGCTGGACGATCTGGGCCAGCAGCTGGTCCTGGCCAAGGAACGTTATCTGGCCGTCAAGGAGCTTGACGACCGGCTGCTGGGAGCGCTGCTACCGGAAAAAGATTGAGCACCCCCGTGCTCCCCGTCAGGCGGCGGTAACAGCCAGAGGACTAACCATTGAGAACACCAACCGTCGCTTTTATCGTCCCGCGGAAGCACCCCTTTCATCCCGCGGTACAGGCAACGGGTTAACAGATCCGGACCCTAAGAAAAGGAGGTCCTGTTCCTGTGGCTTCCAGTGAACTAATACCGGTACGTTCATTTGTCACCGCCTGCCTGGAGCGCAGCGGAGCCATCGTGGAAGAGGCCGGTTTCGAGCTGGTGGAAGTTCTCTTACCCGAAGAATTAAGCAGCCGCTTTGCCACAGACCATCTTCAACTGGCCTTTGACAGCGAGGTAGCTCGGGAAAACCCGCAAGCCATCTTCGTTACCTTTGGCAGCCCCTTTCTGGAGGAACTGGCCAGGTTGGGGGCGGGTTACGGCCGTTACACCGTGCTTTACTGCCCTGACCCGGGTACCGGGGAAAAACGACACCTGGAACACGAGATCCGGCACCACCTGCACTTCCTCCGCTGCCGCCCGCCGCAGGTAATTCACCAGTGGCTGGAGGAGCATGTCTTCCGGGGTTTTTATTTCCGGGCCGTCTTCCGTTCCTTCGAAAAAAGAGAAGAGCTACTCAAAGTGGTGGTGGACGGTTACACGGGGCAAATCGCGTTCGACTTTGAGGGGTGGTGGAGCAAGGTGGTGGCCGCCGGCGAGCCACCATACCAGCTTCCCTTCGCCCGGCATCTCCCCCCGGAAAAACTCTACCAGAATGCCTGCCGGGAAGCGGAAAAACAGGCCAGGGAACTTGCCGCTTCCCTGCAGCGCCAGGCCGCCTGGCGCATGGAACGGGAGCTGGCCAGGATGGCGGACTACTATACCCAGCTATCCCAGGAAACTACGAAAAAGATGGCGGCCGCCGGGGACGAAACAAAAAAGGAACGCCTGGCCAAACAGCTGGCCGCCATTGAGGCGGACCGGCAGCGGCGGGAAAAGGATATCCTGGATCGTTATGCCGTGGAAGTAGACCTTCACCTGGATCACCTGGTAGACTATCGCGTGCCGCGACTGCACGCCAGGCTGGAACTGCAGCATAAAGACCGGTGTCTGACCACCACCGTGCTTTACAACCTGCAGGCCCACCGCCTGGAACCACCGCTCTGCCCCCTGTGCGGCCAGCCGGCCACCCGCCTGGTTCCGGACAGGGAGGGCCGGCTCATCTGCACCAGCCACGAGCGCTAAAAACCGGACTGTCCATAATTACTCTCCACTGCTAATGATTTTCCGGGCTCGCGGGGACAACTGAGGATCGTCGGTAATCCACCACAAGAAAACATGGGTGTCCAGCAGCGCTCTCATTTTTCAAACGCCTCTAAAATACTCTCGGGAAGTGGCTCATAAAAATCTGTGCTGATACCGACTCTCCCTTTTGCGCTGCCGGGAACGCGCCGGGCCGGCCGCTCCGTTACTGGAACCAGACGGGCTACTGGCGTGCCGGCTTTTGCAATCACAACCTCCTCGCCCTCTTTTACCCGTGCCAAAAGCCTGGAAAAATGGGTTTTCGCCTCGTGAATATTCACCTGTACCGGCATCCAAATTCACCTGCTACGAACCTCCGTTAACGACAGTATAGACTAAATCACAAACTAAGTCACTATTGCTTTCGGCCCCTCCCACTGTCCACCGATACATCCACGACCCCAAACCGGTCGCTGTTCAGCGTGGTCAGGGGAGCCGGGCCGTCTTTAAGCGCAGGCCATCTTCAATTCAACGTCCGTCGCCGGTTATGACCGTACGGGAAACCCGCGGGGCCAGGGCCGCGATTAACCGGGCGTCGGTCAGGGTGCGCAGGGTGAAAACACCCCTTGCTTCAGCCCCCGGTGCTTCCGGCAAAACCGGACGGAAGCCGTTGGCCACACCACACTACACCGGGCGAAAGGTAACAAACCCGCTTAACCGTATCTACCCGTACCAACCCCCGGTTCGGCTGCAATTACATTTTTGCTGCACAGGCAAAAGTACGCCTGCTTTACGTTTTCAATCTATCACAATTTGACTTTTCGGCCAAAAATACGCCGGCTCATTGTTACTATCCAGTTCCAGTGAAGGTAGATATGCAACAGCACCAGTACCAGAATTATTACCGCCAGCCACTGGTGTATTTCCGTCCAGGTATGGCGCGCGAAAATAAAGACTGCTTCCTGGCCACGAAACCCTCCCTGACCACCGCCGGGAGGTACTAACCACTTCACAAACCCCGATATCGCCAGCCCCAATCCTGCCAGAAAAAGAAGCCACCCCAGCCAATAGTTAAGCCATGCTCGCAAGGAATTGAGCACCTCCCGTCAATTTTTGTATCCAGCTGATGGTATCCGCTTTATATCCTGTTGCACTTATCAATATTATCCAGTTTTTAATTTCTATAAATATTTCCCTTCCCCCCTTTTTTCAGGTTGGTTTTACCAAAAATAATACCAGGCGGGAGTTACGAACCCGTGTCTAAAGTATTACGAATTTGTTACACTTGATAATAACCAACAGTGTGCGCTTATACAGTGGCCGGCTTCAAAGCCCGGTCATTCAGTCAGCCAATTTTTCCTAACTTACCTGCGCCACCACCGGCAGGCCGCCGGCTAAAATTTACTCCCGCTTCTCGATCAGGGAAGCAACTTCACGCAGAGCCGGCCAGAAAAGCGCCCCTTCTCCGGCAGGCCGCGCCCTGGTTTCAAGAAGGTCATGGATCACCTTGTATATACCCTGTGTATATTTTATTATTATATTACTGTATACAATTGCATTTTCCCGTTTGAATCAGCTTCTAAAGAAAAAACTCCTTAAATAATGGGAATGTGCAGGTAGTCTTTCTGGAGCTGTCCCTATGCAGATTTCGAACATTTTCCTGAACCCCGCTGTTGAACTGCAAACGGCAACTTCCCTGCAGCCGGGGCAAATGGTGCAGGTGGAGGTCCTGAGGGTGGAAAACGGTCTCGCCGCGGTGCGCATAGGCGGCCAGGTTTTTACGGCTACGGGGGAGATACCCTCCCCGCCGGCCACGTTCTGGGCCCTGGTGCGTGAGGTTACCCCCGAGACCCTGCACCTGCAGCACCTCACCGGTACACCGGACCAGAACACGGCACTGACAACCATGGCCAGAGTCCTGGGCATGCCCGCCGGCCCCGAAACCACAAAGCTGCTGCAGGAAATGGTCAAGTGGCAGCTGCCCCTGGACCGTTTCCTGGTGGAGATGCTTTTCTCTGCCGCCAGGGATCTACCTCCCCGGGAGCGGTCGGCTTTCTGGGCCGCCCGGGTGTGGCTGGAAACCCTGGATTTACGCTTTGACCCGGGCAAGGTGAAGCAGGCCCTGGACTACCTCCTGGGAAGCAAAGAAGCCACTCCCCGGGGGCAGGAGGTTTTGAACCAGGCGGCACCCCTTTTTCCGGACCAGGAAATGGTGAGCTTTTTCACCTTTCGCGGGAAGGGAATACACGGCGAGCTGTATATGGTGGACAGCCGGGCCGGCAAGAAAGGTGAGCAGGACTTCCCCCTGGCCCTGGTGGTGCGGGTGGAAACCCCGGTTCAGGGGGAAACCTGGGTTTACTTGACCCGGGGCAGGGCGGGACTTACGGCCAGGGTGGCCGTGGCAAAAGAAAACTTCGTCTCCCTTTTTAAAAAGGCCACCGGGGAGTTAAGGGACAGGCTGGCTGCCCTGGGGTATTCCATTGATGATATTCAGGTCACCGCACGAAAGATCTCCTGTATCTGCGAACTGCTGCGCCCCCACGAACCGCCGCCCTACCGGCCCGTAAACGCGCTGGTGTAAAAGCGAAAGGAGCTGCCGCCATGTCCCAGGATAAACCTAAGGCCGCCGCAGCCCTGGCCTATGACCCGGAAAAGGATGCCGCTCCCCGGGTGGTGGCCGCCGGCCGCGGGCAATTAGCCGAAATAATTGAAAAACTGGCCCGGGAAAACAACGTACCCGTTTACCACAATGCGGAGCTGGCCCTGACCCTCACCGGCCTGGGTGCCGGCCGGGAAATACCGCCCGGGTTATACCAGGTGGTGGCCGAGATCATTGCCTGGGTGTACAGGATGGAGCAGAAGGCAAAGTAAGGCAATTTAACCTGCCCGTACTTGACCCATGTTTACCGCCGGTCAATCCAGCGGGCAGGCTGATGGCTCCTGACCCAGGCTCAAACAGCCATCCCGGGCCCGGTGGGCCAGGCGGGCCGCAGCAGCAGCCGCAATGGCGGCAATCAAGTCGTCCAGGAAAGTATTAACCCTCTCACCCTTTTTCTCGTTGATCTTGCCTATGATCCCCGGCTTCACCTTATCTAAATAACCAAAGTTAGTCAGGCCAATGGAACCATAGATATTCACAATGCTCAAGGCCAGCACCTCATCAATGCCGTAAAGGCTGTCATCGCTGCACAACATGGTGGCCAGGGGTTCGGAAAACAACCCTTTTTCGGCCATCTCGTCCAGGGAAAGGCCCGTAAAGATGGCGTTCTGGACCTCACGCTTCTCCAGCACGTGCTCCACGCTCTCCCGGCAATCTTCCAGCGTCAGCCTGGGAACATATTTCTTTTGAATGGAATAGACGAGGGAGGCCAGGTCCTCCACCTTCACTCCGCGCCGCGCCAGCCATTCAATGACCAGGTATTTCTGCCCCATACTGCCCTGGCGGTTTTGCTCCTCCTGGATCCTGGTTACACTCATACCACAGAGCCCCCTTTCATAACTATCACCATATCACTATATCACAAAAACAGGGGGATGTGGTTAAATCAAAATCCATCTCCCCTTCATATCATGATGTGGGGATGCAAATTCCGGGATTACGAGGAGGGAGCGACAAAAATGTCGGGCAAAGGAATCACTGCCGGTACCCACCTGCTGGTGGAGACCTCCCCCAGGCGACTGCACCATTTCCAGGGCGATACCCTGGTGCACACCTACCCGGTGGCCGTGGGTAAGCCGGAAACTCCCACACCCGCCGGGGACTACCGCGTGGTAAACAAAATACTCAACCCCGGCGGGGTGCTCGGTACACGCTGGATGGGCCTCGATATTCCCGGCGGTAATTACGGTATCCACGGAACAAATAACCCCGGCTCCATTGGCAAGGCCGTTTCCAACGGCTGTATCCGCATGTATAACCACCACATTGAGGAACTCTTCCCCCAGGTGCAGATCGGCACCCCTGTACGCATTGTAACGGGGACAAACGTTGCCCAGAGCAACACCGGGGAAACATACGTGGTCCAGCCGGGGGACACCCTGTGGCAGATTGCCCGCCGCTTTGACGTACCCCTTTCCACCCTGATTGAACTGAACGGCCTGGCCAACCCCCATGAAATTTATCCGGGGCAGGTGATCGTCATCCCGGGCCGGTAAACGGCCATTTATTTCCTCTGGTATTATCCGCCTGCCAGTTTTAATATAATTTAGCAGCGGAAAACTTTGGGCGGCGCTCATCCATTCTGCCCTTCCGAAATGACAGCCGCCGCCCACATTTTAAATTATATCCCATGAACTCGATCTGGCAGGTGAATATTTTGATCACGGTACTGTTAATGGCCCTTTTTGCCGGTTTGAGTACCTGCCTGGGTGCAGCGCTGGTGCTGATCTGGGGCCGCCCGGGACAGAGATCCTTTTCCTTTTTTCTAGGGCTGGCGGCGGGAGTAATGCTGGCGGTGGTGTTCCTGGATTTAATCCCGGCAGCACTGGCATACGGAAGTTTACTCCAGGCCATTCTGGGATTTGCCGCCGGCCTTTTATTGATGATTGCCCTGGACCTTATTTTTAGCCCGGAAAACCGGGCCTGTGTCCACGATTACCGGTATTTAAAAATGGGCTATCTCATCGCCGCAGGCATTGCCCTGCATGATTTGCCGGAAGGGCTGGCCATTGCCGCCGGGTTTGGCGAACCTGCCCACCTGGGCCCCCTGCTGGCCCTGGCCATCGCCCTGCACAACATCCCCGAAGGCATGGCCACCGCCGCTCCTTTGGCTGCCGGAGGGCTTTCCCCCGGACATGTGCTGGCATTAAACGGCCTGGTAAGCCTGGTTACTCCTTTCGGCTGCTGGCTGGGCCTGCTGCTGATTAAGGCCTCCCCGGCCTTTCTTTCTTCCCTGCTGGCCCTCGCCGCGGGGGCCATGGGTTATATTGTCAGGGATAAGTTGTGGCCCGAGTCCCGCCGCCTGCATACTCCCCTGGCCTATCTGGGTCTTCTCGGAGGAATTATCCTGGTATTCTTCCTGAACCTATTTTTTTAACAAAAACCAGGCTCCTCCGGCCATGAGCAGGGTGCCCACCACACGGTGCCAGGTAAAGGGAAGCCTTTCCAGGCCAAACAGGCCCAGGTGATCAATTAAGCTGGCGGTGAGTACCTGCCCAATAATAATCGCCGTGGTGGCCGGCGCCACTCCCACCCTGGGAATGCTGCGCATTACCAGATAGACGATCGCAACCCCAAGGATACCACCCAGGTAGTAATACCAGGGGGCCTGGGCGTAGTCGGCCAGCCGGCCGTCCCCCAGGCGAAAGCCAAACAAAAGCACTGCTACCAGAGCTAAACCCACCAGGTGAACCACAAAGGTGGTTTCCAGCAATCCGATCACCTTGCCCAGGGCCGCATTTAAAGACCCCTGCACGGCCATGGTCACCCCGGAGAGGGCGGCAATAGCCAGGGCCAGTAATCTAACGCTCAACCGGTCATCCCCTCCCACTTTTGTCTGCCCTGTTAATTTTCTTCCTTCGGGCAAAAAATATGTGCGGCCGGCCCCCTGAGGAGCCGGCCACCCTTATTTAGCACCAGCCCGCTTTTCTTTTTCCAGCTGCGCCCCCCATTTCATTACCTGCCCTTTCACCTCACTACCTCCGGCGGGGGTCGAAACCGTTTTTCTTTCACCCAGGGATGCCGGAACCGCCGGCGGCGGACACCGTGGTGGTACCCCCTGGCCGCCCATCATGCTGCCCAAAAGGCTGAGCAACATGGCCGGGTCGGGCCCCTGTCCCGGCTGCTGGTTCATCAGCGCCATCAACAGGGCCGGGTTTAACGGTAAAGGAGGGGCATTCTGCTCCGGGGGAGGCGGTTGACCCGGCGGGCCGCCCGGCATGCCACCCATCATCTGTAAAAGGGTATTGAGCATGGGATTGGGACCCGCCGGTGCCGCCTGCGGAACAATTCCGCTACCCAGCTGCTTGTTCATCAGGCTGACTATCCCCAGCAGGTTCAAAAGTCCCAGCATGAGCATGGTGTCGTCATGGCTTGCCCCCTGTTTTGATTGATAATCCAGCAAAGAAAAAAGCACTTGTTCCAGATGGTGTCCCTTTGCCTTTTCTCCGGCCATTCATTAATCCCCCTTCCTCTATCAGGTATATTCACCTCCCGCGCAAAAGTTGCTGTCACCGGATAGGGTTTTATGACGTAGTATAACTTAGAAAAAGCATTGCTGAAAGGAGGAACGAAAGGTGGCAAACCAGGCGCTCCAGCCCAATAACCCCTTCACCCTGTTTCTAATTCTTATCCTTTTGATACTCTCCACCAGGCCAAACGTGGAACAACAATTAGCCCAGCTGACTTCGCTGCTCCATGCCACCCAGCAATCTGTACAGATATTCCGGAGTGGAATGGAAACCTTCCACGCAAGTCTGGTAAACCCTTCAAGCCAGGTGGGCCGGGAATAACTATCTTGGAAAATAATATCAAACTTTAAGGCAACAAACATAGAATTGGTATAAACAGGAAAAGGAGGTTTTGTAATGCCGGAATTTTACGGTGGACAGTTTCACCCGCTTTCGATCCCCTTGTTGCTCATGTTATCCACCAGATCGGACATGGAAGACCGTTTAAGCCAGCTGGCCTCTTTTCTTGAAGCCACCCGGAATGCCCTTAAAACCATGCGCGCGGGATTGGAAGCGCTGCATGTGAGCATGATGCAACTGGCCGAAGGGGCGAGCTCAAGCCAGCCTGCCACACTTCTGCCCGCCAGCATCCCGGTAGACCCGGAACCGGCACCCCCGGACGAGGTACAGTTTCCGGATGTCAAACCGCCGGAAAACAAAAACCCCTGAAAATACCTGGGGGTTCCCCACGAGGAACCCCTTTTCTTATTTGTCAGATTTAAGTTTGGTCTTTAGCCATCTTTCCCCCGGAAGAGGCGGCAGGTCCCTCATTTGACGCCGGGGCACTTCCTTCTGTGGAAGGTGTTGCCGGGGAACGGGGAGGGTTTAATGGACCCAACAGGCTGCCAAGGAAATTGGCCAGCTGAGGAGGCGTTTCCCGGTTACCGGCCCGGGAAGGTCCGGCAACACCCTTTCCGCCGGTCTCCACTTTTGCTTCCTGCCCCTGGATCCCGAAGCGGTATCCCATGAGATTAATCAGCCCCATCAGGTTCACCAGGCTGAGTAAAATGAGGGGATCCGTTGACTGCCCTTTTAGTTCCAGCAACTGAAAAAGGGTCGCCTCCAGACCCTGATGTTGCCCCTTTTCCCCCATTTGACCTCCCCCCTAAAACAGTCCCGGCAGGTGGGGTAAATTTATCCCCGTCATTTTGACCACTTCGTCCTTCAGCTGCCTGCGCGCCTCGGCCAGGGCCTCGTTAAAGGTATCCCGGACCACCACCGCCAGTTCCCCCCGGTCCATTAAAGTAGGAGCAGTGGGGCCGAAACTTACCTCCAGCACCTGCTGCAGCCCGTTCACTGTCAGGCGCAATGCCCCCTGGGGTGCCTCTTTCGTGACCACAATACGCCGGGCTTCATCCTGTAACTCCTGCAATTGCTGGGTCAGTTTGGGCGTGTTGAAGAACACCATTTTTCCCTCCTGTGGACAAAAAGAAAAGCTGTGGTAAACAGCTCTATTTGTGGAAAATGCAAATAGTGCCTACTCTTTACCTTGTTTCACTTATTTTAGAGCCATCGTGATTTGATTATATATTTACGTAGGGAAACCTCCAATACACTCAAAGCTTACATCATCGATCTTAACCGTGTTGGTGTTTCCGGTAGCAGGATTAAAGGTGAAACGAACCAGAGCAGTACGGGCACCGGCGGGGGAAACAGGTATGTTCAGGGTAAACTGCTGGTAGTTGTTATCAGGAATGTTCACGCTGCCAATGCTCTGGACGGCGCCGTCAATCTGCACCCCGTTGCGGTCAAAGAAGCGTACCTCTGCCACCAGGTTGAAGGCACTGACGGGAGCAGCGGAAGCCACATTTTCCCGGACCCAGAAGGTCAGCTTGTAAGCCCTGCCGGGAGCTATGGCCCGGCGCACAGTCTGGAAAACGACAGCAGTATTTGCAGGAGCGGCAGCACCTAATTCGGCGGCCAGGGTGCCGCTGTGAACTATGGTAGTGGGAGTGACGTTGGCCGTAGCGCCCCAGAAGATGGGCACATTGCCCGCCCATTGTTCAAATCCCGGATCTTCCAGCAGGTTGCCGGGAGGACAGAGTTCGGGAGCCGGACAAAGTTGCACGAAGATCTGCCGCTCTTCCACCACCTTGATCCGCACGATAATCACGCCGACCTGGTGCAGGCGGCTGGCCCGGACCAGCTCCCAGGTAATATCAAACCTGGGCTTGGGAAACTGCACCATGACATCATCTTCCCGGAGTATAGCCTGGGGCTCTTTGAGATCAATCATCTTGGTAAAGGGTACGTTCTCAGCAAAATGTTTTACTTCATCCCGGTTATTGACATAAAAGATCTGCTTGTGCAGCACCCCGCTAACAATAATCTTCTTGACCACAGCTACATGTCCGACAACGTGTTTGAAATGGTTTTTCCACTCGTGATTGATTTTGGGGAACCAGTGGCCGATGCTCTCGTGGATGAATACCGGTTCGGCCTCCAGGTCTTCCACCCGGGCGTCAATATGATCCACCTTTTTGGCCAGCTCGGGCAGGGTGACGGTACTGTCCACCAGCACCTGCACCTCTTCCTCGGCCAGTACCACCGGTACCTTGATTTTAAGGCACATTACCTCTTCCGGCTCGGTATAGACATACTCGATGGGCATCAGACTTACCTCCTTATTTTTAATGGTTAAATTAACCCTTGGCAGGAGGACAGGGAACCTTAATTACATCCCCGGGCTGGAGGTTATGCGGATCTTTAGTGGGGTTGGCTGTTTTGATTGCCTCCACAGTGGTGCCAAACTGCTGCGCAATTTTCCAGAAAGTATCCCCAGGCTGTACGACATAATCGATGGTTTGCCCCGGCGGACAGATCACGGGGGGAGCGGGAGCAATGGAGACAACCACATCCCGCTGCAGCGACTCGGTCACCTTGACCGTTACCTTGAGCACCACTTCCAGGGTGACGTTCGGCCCCCCGGCGTCGGCAGAAACAAACTCCACCACCGGGCGCACATCCACGTCCATGCCTTCCCGGGCACCCTTAATCTCCACAAAGGTGCGGAAATTCAACCGCCGTTCCAGGGCGTGGACGGCCTGGTCCGGCTTTTTAGCCACATAAACCAGGTGTACGTCCACAAAACCGCGGACGATTACTTTATCATTAATAATCTTAGTTTCGGTTACTTTAACTTCCTGTACGGTAACGTCAATAATTTTCTCTACATCGGGCTTGGGGTCCGGAGTCTCAAACGTATCCCGGAGCACCACCTGGGTGCTGTCCTCTCCCACCACATGATCAATCTTGAGCCTGGTCATGTTGGCCTGGACGCCGGTGATCTTCGTAATGACGTTGATCTGCCTGGGCTCGGTAACAAAGGCCGTCAGCATCAAGACCACGTCGGCCCGCAGCCGGTCGCCATCCAGGATGTCCACGTCGGCACTTTCCACCTTGACATCCACCCGTACATCCATATCGGGTTTCGCCCCGGGTATTTCCACGAAATCGCTGAAGCGGAAGGTCCGGTGGAGCTGGTGAACGGGCTGGTCGGGCTCGGCAGCCACGTACAGCACCTGGACGGTCACCGTACCGTCAATGATGACCTTATCTTTAATGATCTTTTTGTCGGTGATCCCGGCGGTGGCATCCACTTCCAGGATTTTTTCTACCGGCGGCTTTTCGTCCGGTACATGAAACTCTTCGCTGACGATAACCTGTCTGGTCCCGCTGCCCACCACATGGGCTACCTTGATGGTTTCCATCTCGCAGGTGGCCCCGGAGGGACACATGGTAACCACGTCCACATCCTGCATCTGGGTCACTTTAACAAAAACACTGAGAATGGCGGTCACATCAAACTGCCGGGGGTCGCCGGGACTGCGGATGATGCTGACATCTTCCACCGTAACCCTGGCCGTGACATCCATGCCCGGTCTGGCCCCCGGAAGTTCCACAAAAGTGGTGAAGGAGAGCTGCTGGTGCATGTGGTGTACCGACTGGGAAGGTTCAAAAGCCACGTAAACAATTTGCAGGGTCAGGGTCCCCTCCACAATTGCCTTGTCCGGAACCAGTTCAATTTTCTTGATCCTTGCTGATTTATCTGTGGAAAGGATTTTTTGCACGTCAGGTTTTGGGTCGGGTACGGTGATTTTGCCGCGAACCACGACCTGTTGCGTGTCTTCGCTAACCACCTGGTTGACCCGCAACCGTTCCGTGACCGTTGCGGCGGTTCCAACCATGGGGCATACTCCTCCTTTCAAAGTGGTCTATAATATATATATGAGCCGTGCCAATTAATGTGCGGAATTTTGGCAATCCCCCAGAAAAAGAAAAAATCTCCCGGTTAAATGCAAACCGGGAGATTTGCTGGTTAAATCCAGTCAACCAGTGAACATCTGCACGAAAATCTTCCCGTAGCGGGAACTGGAAACTACTCCGATGCCGATCTCCTTAAAATTGGGGTTCAGGATATTGGCCCGGTGCCCCGGGGAATTCATCAAATTTTGATGGGCTATTTCCACCGTGGGAGCACCCGCCAGATTTTCCCCGGCATAACGGTAGGAAATACCAAGCTGGCGCAGCATGTCAAAGGGACTGCCGTAGGTGGGAGATGTATGGCTGAAATAGTTGTTTTCCACCATATCCCGGGCCTTAAGCCGGGCCACCTTCACCACGTCCAGGTTAACCTTCAACGGGGCCAGACCGCGGCGGGCCCGCTCCTGGTTGACCAGATTGATCATCTGCTGCTCGTCCACCGTAAGACCGTTCCCCGGCCCGGTCTGGGGGTCTGGCTGTGGTTCAGGTTGTGGTTGTGGCTCCGGAGCCGGTTGTGGCCGGGGTGCGGGTTCAGGTTGTGGCCGCGACATCCCTTTTTGCCCGCCGGTAAAGAGCTGCACTATATACAAATGGTAGCCCTGCCGGGCGATGCCCACTCCCACGCGATCATGTCCGGTGCCGGATATATCCTGCCGGTAGCTGGCGGGCCTGATCAGAACCCGGTAAGCGCTGTCCACCAACGGAGCCCGGACCAGAGTCGCCCTGGCATAACCATAATTAGCTTTCAATAACTCAGGTAACAGGCCAGAGAATCCCCCCGAACCCTTGTCCACCATCTCCTGAGCCTGTTGCCTGTTCAGCCTCACCAGCAGGGAACCGGCTTCCAACGCGGGCAGGCCCTTTTTGCTCCCCTCCTGGTTCACCAGGGCCAGCATCTGCCCCCCGGCGGCCAGGGGAGGTTCTGGCTGCATTTTACTCTCCAGAGCGGGAACTTTTTGCTCTCCCGTCCCGTCTAAATAACTGGAACCGGAACAAACGGCAGCCTGGGCCGGGGCCGGAGAAAGAAAAAGCCCCCATAAAAACAATACACCTAAAACCACACTAACCAGTGACTTCGCAGTTCTGCTCATGATCACACTCCTTTTCTTTTTTCACGCCTGGATTTAAACCGGGGCGTTTTGTTATAAATCTATCAAAGAAGCCACTATACGGCAAAAGCGGTATCTCGACGTAATCTGGCAAAAAATTAGCAGGAGAACCTGATAGCCTTCTTGATTGGCTGATAATACATCTTCTGTGTCTCCTGGTGATTTTTGTAAAATTTACTCCGGGGTATAAATAACCGCTCCCAGCCCCTCGGTAACGGCCAGGCATTCCACTCCCGCTTCCCCTTGAAAAAAGACCGTCAGGATAAACAAACCCCGCCGAAAGGCCTTGCGAAAACGCCAGAGCAATAATTCATCCATATTCTGCAAAACCTCCATGGCGGCACCTTCACCCTGGAGAAGCAGGGCATAGCGGCCGTCGGACTGGCGCAGGGTTAATATTTGAAAGGACCGGGACTGCCCGGTGAGGGAATCAATTTTTTCCATAAAACAACGGGCTATCCTCAGGGCTTCATGACGCCTGTCAATTAACGGTCCAATGGCCGGGATTTTTCCCCCCAGCATTACCAGGGCAACCCCCGTACCACCCGGAAGAAAATGATCAATCACCACCGCTTCACCTCTAGCCACGTCCTTTGCTCAGGCCGGCAACCTGTTTAAAGCTCTACCTCCAAACGGGAGAGTACCTGCTCAATGCGGTTAAAAACCGTGTATTTATCAGAGCCGGCAAATAAAAGCCCTACGGCTCGCTTCTGGTTGTCCAGCACTAAGGACCCGCTGTCCCCCGGCCGGGAAATCATACTGGTGACCACCTGGTCCACAAACCAGCCCTTATCATTGTCTCCAATCTCTACCTCAAGGGTTACCCCCACGGCGGTTACAGCACCGGTGGAAAGCCCGCTGGTGCGACCGCTTTTCTGCACCTCCTGACCCGGGGCTACCTGGGCCAGACCTTCTACCCTCCCAATTTCGAGAATTTCCTCGTCAATTAAGCTGGGAGAATCGGGCCGGGCCACAGCGGCATCGATAACATTCCCACCCCGGTAGTGCTCGAGCATTTTTAATTCATAACGGGGCCTCACCAGGCGGATCAGCAGATTGCCTGCCCTTACCAGAGCTTCCGCCACCGCACAATCGGTCTCCTGCACGCTGCGCATCAGGGGCGCAAAACGCAACAACGTGGCAATGCGGTCCTTAGATTGACCGCCATCATAAGGGCCCGGTTGCAGGATGGGGTCCCCTATGGCCGCCCGCCCATCCCTCCCATCGGTGGCATTGGCCAGAATGTGATTGTTGCTTAAAATCAGCAATTCCCTGGTAACCCGATCCTTTACGACCGCACCCAAAGTGCCGGCACTAACCTTATAGTGACCGATGCTCATCCCCGGCCGGGCCGGCCGCTCCCGTCCCGTACGCTGGGCAAGTAACCTGACCTCCCCAATTTCAATGACATCAGTAGGGAGCCCGTCAATCTGGGCCGGCACCAGTTCTGACCGGACCAAACTGCCGGACGGTACTTTTTCCTTCACAAAGATAATGAGAGCGGGGCGGTTGGTCGTTTCCCCGGACACCTGTTTCAGGCCAACTCCTACCCCGGTTACATTGGGCAACTGCAAAAGCCTTTCCCGGGTTTTTTTCAGGACACGAAAGTACTTTTCCATAAAAAACCCCTCCTCAAGGTCCCTGTGCCATCATATGCAGAAGGACTGGAAGGGGTGACGTAACCTGTTAATAAGGGGATTTAGGTAACCCAAGGCGGTATTTTCCCCTGGTCTCCACTCCGCCGATGCCGGGAAAGCCGGTAATAGTTCCAGCTATTATGTCCTTTAAAGAGATTTGATCATATATTGAGGTATACGCAATTTTTTCCACCACAAAGACCGGGTCAAAAGTATGGATGTGTACCCGGCGGGGTGAACTGGCAAAGTTTGCTCCAGCCTCCAGAAGAGCTTCATAATGGGACTGGCAGGCCCCGGCAAAAATAACCAGATCATCCCGGCTTTTCTCATATACGCGGGCTTTCTTTACTGCTTCTACGAAATAGCGGGAATTATGGTAATTGTTCAGGTCCGAAAAATCCCTGGTACCCTTTTCAATACCGTCGTGACCGGTGAGCACCAGTATATCGGGGCGGTGCTTTTGCAACAATTCCATAACCATCCCGGGCTGCTTTTCCTCAACTATTTGATAACCAAAGGCAGGTATGCTCAACTGGCGGTAGGTAGTCAGACAGAGATCCAGGTAGTCACCATCGCCATCTATATGCAGAACCGAACCCGGAACATCAAAACTGCCCAGCTCAGAAACCAGGTCGTCGCCCCGGATTAAAATTCGCTGCCGGTCCTGTTCCCGCCGCTGAAAAACGCGTTTCAAGTGCTCACGATTTTGGATCATAAAAGTATGCCAGAAGGCAGCCACTTCAGCTGGTTCAAACTTGCGCAGGTCCTCCACCGGCGCGGTGGCAAAAAGGCGCGCGTCCAGGCCCTTTAACCGGGCATTTTCTTTACCATTGTCTTCTATAAATAACTCGACTACTTTAAAAAAAATATCACAGCCATATGAAATCCGTCCCACAATGTCCCCAACCCTGATTCTTTCCACGGCGGCTTCCTCCTCACCTTTTTTTCCATTTTATGTTTGGATCTTCAAAAAGGGTGAGGGCATCTGGGAACGAACGCCAGTGCAGATACATAAATTAATCATCAGTCATTTGAGAAAGGAGATTTCAATGCTGGTAGCTGTTGTTCCCGTAAAAAACGAGGCCTCCTCCATAAAAAGGGTTATTCAGAACCTGCTGACAGTACCGGTAGACCTGGTCATCCCGGTACTTAACGGCTGTAATGACCGGTCCGAACAAATTGTGCGGGGTTTTCCCGCCCGGCTGGTGCAACCGCTGGTTTTCGCGGAAGCCCTGGGCATCGATATCCCACGGGCAGTGGGAGCAATCCGGGCACGAACACTGGGTGCCCAAACCGTTCTTTTTGTGGATGGGGATATGGACGGGGATATCGTGAAAGTGTTGCGGGAACTGGCCGCAGCAGTAACCACAAAAGGGGTGGATCTGACCTTAACAAATTGTTACCCCGCAGGGGAACTGGTCCGGCTTTCCGACCTGGCCAGCTATCTACTGGAAATGCGCCTTACTTTAAACCGGGAACTGGGTCTGGCCCAACTGATTGGACCGGCCTCCCCTTCCCATGGCCCCCACGCCGTTTCCCGTAAGTTCCTCACCCGGATACCGTTGCGGGAGCTGGCCGTGCCCCCGGTTGCCCTGGTTCTGACCGCACAAAAAGGCCTGAAAATCGGGGTGGAGGCCACCATTGCCCACCGGCACCTGGGTTCCCCCTTCCGCAGCCCCGTGCATGCCCGGCGTATTGCCGAAACCATCATCGGCGATTGCCTGGAGGCCCTTAATTTGACCCGCGGCCTGCCCCGGGAACGCAGCCTCAACGGTGTCACCTACCTGGGCTATCATACTGAGAGAAGATTTGATTTGCTGGAGGCTTTCAGCTTGCTGGAAGGTTGACACAACGTGAGTGCCGGGCGCGGAGCAGGTGAGCGTGGACCCAGCACTCACTGACATACTAGCTCTACATAAAAGCAGAAGTGTCAATTAAACCTGAAATATCAGGAGCAGAGTCATATTTGGGTGAGTGCTGGGCGGCACCATAGCGGGTTCGATGAACATTTACGAAAAATGAGGCCTTCCGGACGACAACCGCCCCGGAAGGCCACCATCCTTAAGTATTATCTATGCCTCTTTTTCAAACATATCCTTGCCGACGCCGCACCTTTTCAATTTAATAATTCTCACAAAGCAGCTCGAAAAAGGCCTGAGGATGGTTACATACCGGGCATACCTTCGGCGCCTCGGCACCCTCATGGATGTGTCCGCAGTTGCGGCATTTCCAGCGTACCGCCCCTTCTTTCTTGAATACTTTTCCTTCCCTCAAGTTCTGCAACAGGGCCCGGAAACGCCTTTCATGCTCTTCTTCCACCCGGGCCACACCTTCAAAAAAGGCCGCAATTTCGGTAAAGCCCTCTTCCCTGGCCACGGCGGCAAATTCCCTGTACATGGTGGTCCATTCATAGTTCTCTCCTTGAGCGGCAGCCTCCAGGTTGGCCGCCGTATCGCCAATGCCCCCCAGGAATTTCAGGATGCGCTTGGCGTGTTCCTTTTCATTATCGGCCGTTTCCTGGAAAATAGCAGCGATCTGCTCATAGCCGGCCTTTTTGGCCTCGGAAGCAAAATAAGTATACTTGTTGCGGGCCTGGGATTCCCCCGCAAAAGCAGCCTTTAAATTGGCTTCCGTACGGGAACCGGCAAGTGGTTTCATGAGAAAACAACCTCCTTAAATTTTAAAGTTTTAACCTCAATGTCAACGGCAGGGGATTTTTAGCCCCACTTACCCCTGGAAATATGGGTCTGGATTTCGGCCCTGGCCATCTGGGCCAAAATGTGGGCCTGCTTTTTGGCCGCCTGGAACACGGTGAGGCAGCCGGGATCCAGATTATCCTTAATACCTTCGTCGGCCAGGGACTCCAACTCTTGCGCAAGAACAATCAGTTTGGCATGGAGATTGTTGGTATAACGGGAGCGATCTATTAGCCTGGCCTCCTCTTCGGTAAGCTGGATGAACTTCTCCCGCGGGGCACCACATTTAGGGCACTTTTCCGGGGGCTGTTCTCCATCATGGATGTAACCACAAACGCCACAACGCCATTTCATTATCTTTCACCCTCCCCATTTTTATGTATGTTATAAAAAAACAGTTGTTAGACTGCCACATATATATTATAAAAATAGTTATCTTTACTATCAACCCAAAATTACCTTTTCTCCAAAAAAATTTTAAGCATAATTTAATAATAATGGGCCTAAAACAGCCGCTATGTGAAAACTATTTTGTATGCTTGTCGGCCACGCTGGAAGCACCATAAGCTTCGGGCTTAATCCTGGCCTGGAAACCGCTGCCGGTGACCATACCCACCACCTCCCGGATCAGATCCCGGGTTTCACCCTGGGCGCCCACATCGATGTGGATTTCCACCTGCAGGTCATCCAGGCCGCACTCGGCAAAATGCCTGGCAATTAAGCCGCCCAATTCCAGGCTCAGGGCAGTCTCGTAAAAGATTTTCTGCCTCAAGCTTTTTATTTTGCGCTGGATCTTTTTGCGGTAGTAATAGCGGGCGCCCTTGCCCAGCCGGTGGACAATAACGGCTGTAATGAAACAGGTTTCCTGTTTCACCTGGGAATCGGAGCCAATGATAATCTTGTAAGCCGAACTGGGCAGGCCGGTAATATAGGCCATGATATCGGCCATCATTTGTTCAAAAGTCAACTTTCCTTTGGTCGGACTGACGAAGTACATGACAACCTCCCCATGCCGCCAGGAAACCGGGCAATGCTTACATGAGCACTACCGGCCAGAAGACAGTACCAGTCTTTTATCCGGAAATACCGCTTTCCATAAGACGTTGTTGAATTACCCGGGCCAGGGAGGCAAATTCCAGTAGGCTTAAGGTTTCGCCCCGGCAACGGGGATCAATCCCGGCCCTCCCTAAGATTTCCTCCCATGTGGCCCGGGTCCAACCGGGGACTATTTTTGCCCCGGCCAGGGCGTTGGCCACGGTTTTGCGCCTCTGGCCGAAGGCCCCCCGGACCAAAGCAAAAAAAAGGTCCTCGTTGTCGACCACCACTTCCGGTTTCCGACGTTTAGTCAACCGGACCACCGCCGAATCCACTTCCGGTTGAGGGAAAAAAACCGTCCGGGGAACACGAAAGAGCACCTCCGGCCGGCTGTAATATTGCACCACAACTGTAAACGCCCCGTAATCCCTGCTTCCTGGTCCGGCCACCATCCTGGCAGCAACCTCCAGCTGGACCATGAGCACCAGCTGGGTAACACCAGATCCTCCCCGCAAAAGGCGCATCACCAGAGGGGTGGTGATATAGTAGGGCAGATTGGCCACTACCTTATAGGTTTTGGCCCCCGTGATTCCTGCCACCAGCCGGTCAAAATCCACCTTCAGAGCATCCCCGGGCACCACGGTGATATTTTTCAGCCCGTCCAGAACCTCTTCCAGCACGGGTAACAACCTTTTGTCCAGTTCTACGGCCACCACATGGGCGCAGACACCGGCCAGAGCCGCAGTAAGGGTGCCGGCCCCCGGCCCAATTTCCACCACCACATCTTCTGGCAAAAGCCGGCCGGCCGCCATAATTTTACGCACGATATTGCCATCCATGAGAAAATTCTGTCCCAGTGATTTGCGCAATCTAATGTTATGTTTTTCCAGAATGGCCCGCACGCGGGCGAAAGGAACCAGCTCGCACACGCCCAAGCACCCTCATTCGCCAGTTATTAACACACTATATTATACCCCATTTGTTTTCCCTGATAAATTAAAAAAGGGGCATTTACCCCTTTTTTAACCAGGTTTTAATACTGTTAACAAATCTAAACCGTGCAGTTTACCTGCTTGCAACAATACCTCAATCCAAAACGTAAACATTCACCCGGCGTATTCCCCAGCGCCTGGCCTGGGCCGCACTTTCGAAGAACAAGTCGATGCGGTTTCCCCGGATACTGGAACCCACATCCAGAGCCGTGGCATAGCCATAACCATCCACATAAAGGCGGGTACCCAGGGGAATTACCCGGGGATCCACTGCCACCACGCCATAACTAGGGGGTACCCCGGAGGCAGTGTTGTTACCCGAATAAGTATAGGCTGTAGCCACCATATCAATCACCCGGCTGAACCGGATGTCCCGGCCACCCCGGGAAACCTGCTGCAGCGTGCCCACCCGGACAACCCGGTCCACGGGCGGAGCAATCACCTGGCTGTCTTCCATGACCCGTTTGACTTCCTGCCCGTCATGGTAGATCAGCACCCAGCGCTGCTTTTCCTTTCCCTGCTGACCGGCCTGCACCACTCTGACCTGCCCGCGCATCAGGTTGGGATCGGGTTCCCGCCGGATTGAAAAGGGCACGGGTACCATAATCTCCCTGGCCACCTGCCGGACCCTGATCACGCGGATGGCCATACCGGGACGGATTTCCTCTTCCAGACCGGGCTTAACTATATCTTCTTCGCCCGGTACAACCTTTGCTTCTTGAAGTGCTTCCCGGACAGTAAATGCCGGTGTAAGCAGTTTTACCGTTTTCCCGTCAGCAGTTACGGTAACCGGCACCGCCCGTTTAATTTCCACGCGCATTCCCCCGGTAACCGGGGCCGATGGGTCCGGCACCACCAGGTCCCGGGAACCTAACCGGATATTTTGTGTCTGCAACAGCTCCTCCACCGTCCGGACGCGGGTTTCTAAAACAATTTCCCGCCCGTCAACCACCAGGGTGATGTTCTTTTTCGCCCAGGCATGCCCGGCAAAGGCCAGGCAGCCTACCACTACCACGCAAAACAAGCACAGCGACAGAAAAGAGAGGCGGGCATTACGGGGATGGATACCACCGGGTAATGGGTTTCGCGGGCGACCGAGGGTAGACCATTCCACATTATCCCTCCTTTACATTTGCCGCTGCCCGTTTCGCCGGGTTGTCAGGTACTATTCGCGGTGGATGAACTATTTTCCTGCCGCTAAGAAGAAAAAGTTATATCGACTACCGAAACCAGGTTGTCGGCATCCCTTAGACCTCCTGAGGGTTGCTGGAGACCTTTGCCTTATATCCTATGCCGGGCGGATGGCAAAATGAACCGGAGTACGAAAAATTATGGTCCCGTTTTTTACGGGACCAGGTTGTAACCGGGAATTTTCAACCACGGCACCCCCACTTACTGCTCCATAAACGGGGGGCCGGCTACGCCTGATGTTTGATCCCCTCTAACCATGGGCGTCAATTTTAATGATCACGTCCTTGGGAACGGCTCCGCCCAGTTCCACCTGAATGGTCTTGATGATGGCGCAGGGCACGGGACAGTCGGGATGCTTCAGCCTTTTGCTGGCTTTTTGATAAATCACGGAATCGATCATTTTTCCGAAAACATTACGGCTGCAATCCACCTCGGCCAGATCCTCGTTCAAACTGCGCAGGTCCTGGCACGCACTGATAATCTGCACCCGCACTTTCATCTTGCCTATTTTAGTGACTTTTATCACACTGGTAAACCCACAGGCGCCAGCCATTACTTTGGCTTTGGCCATGTCGCCTACCCCTCTTCCCGGAAAAAACGTAAACTTTAACTAATTCATTATAAAATAAATACCCTGGTATGGCAACGGGGTGAGAAGACTAGTCCGTGTCAAGATTCAGCTGGTATCTCTACAAAAAAAATTTACCGTAATGAAACCTCACCGCTTAAAACATAAGCTTCACAGCGGCGGCCTTGACGCCCACTTCTTGGGTAGCTTGCCAGACGATCATAAGGTGGTGGGCAACTACTAGTATGCTCCCTTTGGTCATCAGCGGGATTCCAATAACCCTACCGGCAAAAAAAGAATTTAATCATTATTTTTAGGGATTTTTACTTAAGTCCTAATATTAATGTGTTTAGTATCTCGCTTTTCAGTTGGGCAAAACAAGGAGTACCGGTTAACGAAAAAGAACGAGGAAAGCCAAAAGGAACCTGTATTTCCCGAATTATCCTTCCCGGACGCCGGCTCATAATGTAGATTCGATGTGTTAAAAGCAATGCTTCTTCGACATCATGAGTGACAAATAAAACGGTTATCCTTAGCTTCTGCCAGATGTCAAGTAAAAGCTGCTGCATGGTTAAACGGGACAGGGCATCAAGAGAAGCAAAAGGTTCGTCCATCAGTAACAGTCGGGGGTTCAGTACAAGCACTCGAGCCAACGCTACCCGTTGCTGCATACCGCCGGAAAGCTGGTCGGGGTAATAATATTCAAACGAATCCAATCCAACTATCTGTATATACCTCTTCACCAACCTGGCAATATTCTTCTCCCCCCTGCGCTTGAGACCGTAAGAAATGTTATCCCATACGGTGAGCCAAGGAAAAAGAACGACTGTTTGAAAAACCACCGCCCTTTCCGGAGAAGGTTTTTGGACGTGTTTACCGCAAAAGACAACCCGACCCCGGTCCGGCGGTACAAACCCGGCAATTATGTTAAGCAATGTGGATTTTCCGCAGCCGCTGGGACCCACAATGCCTATGATTTCTCCTTCATCCGCATAAAGGTTGATTTCATCCAAAACTTTTAGCCTTTCCCGGCCATTTTGGCCGGGAAAGGTCTTGTTTACCCCGTCTATAAGCAGGTAATGCCCTGTTCCGTTCTTCATGATACCGCACCACCCGCCCGCGGTTGGTATAATTTAAACATGGTAGTAAGAACCAAATCAGTCACCCGTCCCAATATCGCTATACAAACCATGGCAACTATAATCATATCAACATGACCCAGCATGCGGGCATCCATCATTACGGCTCCCAGACCCTGGGCAACACCGGTGAGTTCACCCAGTACCAGGTAAGCCCAGGACAGCCCCATACCCAGTCTCAGTCCAGCTACTACGGCAGGGGCTGAGGCCGGTATTATTATCGTGGTGAATAGGGATATCTTATTGGCCCCCAACATTCTTCCTGCCCATATTAGCTGTGGGGGCACCGAGGCCGCACCCTGGGCTGAGTTGACATAAATGGGGAAAAAAGCAGCCAGGGCTATAAGAAACAGAGTTGTTCTCTCTCCCACCCCAAACCAGACCATTGCCACTGGAAGCCAGCCAATTCCCGGAATGGTCCGGAAAAGATGTATCGTGGGATCAATGGTTCTCTTTACCGCAGTAATACGCCCAGTTAAAAAACCCAGGGGCAGCCCTATGACCGCCGCTAAGCCAAACCCGGAAAAAACTCTGGAAATGCTAGCCAGGGAGTGATCCAACATGGTGCCTGAATAGGGTGTTAGTTGCAAGTTTCCCAAGGCAAAATCAAGGGCAACTTTACCAATCTCCATTGGTCTGGGCAACAAGTAGCCGGGGATATTACCATCGACCGTTACCAGGTGCCAAACAATTAATAACAGGGCGGGCAGGGCTAACCCTAACGGGTTAAGCCTGCCGTCGATATCTGACCAACATAAAATTTTAGTCCCCGATTCTTTATATAACCTCATTTCCCCATATTTTTCCGTGCCTCCTCGACAAAACTTAGATCGAACAGCGCGTCCACATCCGGCATTTGAGAAATCATTCCCAGTTCCTTCATGCGCTTGGCAAGGTTTTTTGCGCGCTGGACATACTCTTTATCCAGATCCCAGGCAAGCTCCATGTTTCCGACAGCTACATCCAAAACTTTCCGGTCCGTTCCAAATCGGGAAGCCAGATTGAGCCATTCCTCCGGGCGACTTTTCAGTTGCTCCGTAGCCATGGCGTGGGCATTTACCAGTTGCTGGATAAGCCGGCGGTTGTTTTTAATTTTGTCGCGGGTGGTAATCATAACCGCGTTAATGGTCCCGATATCTTCTCCGTAATAAGGATAGGCAAGTATACGCCCGTAGCCGTTAACAACGGCCAGGGATGGGTACGGCTCTCCACTTAAGAAAGCGTCTACAGCTCCTTGGGAAAGGGCCTGCCCCATATCGAAAAAGTCAACCCGCGTGAGATGTACGTCTTTCTCTGGATCGAGCCCCGCCCGCCTTAATACTTCCAGTAGCAGGACATGGTGCATGGTACCCGGTACATAAGCGATTTTCTTCCCTTTTAAATCCGAAGGCTTATGAATTTCTGAATCTTTTCGCACCACCAGCGCTGAACATTTGTTACAAAGACCGCAGACGGCTACCACCGGCTCACCCTTGGAAGCCGCGGTAAGGGCAAGGGCCACGGTTGAACCACACATGTCAAGACTCCCTGCCAGCAAGGCAGCCTTTTGGTCACCCGGGTTTGTAAAAGGTAAAACCTCTACCTGATATTGATCCGCAAGATACTTTTCATATAAAAAAGGTTGAATGGTTTGAGCGGTTTTCCAAGTGCCTACCCTGGCTTTTGTCCCCGGCGCCGGGGTTTTCCCGTTACAGCCGGACAGGACAACTAAGGAAAAAGTCAAAACTAAAAAAATCAGTATTTTTTTCATTCTTTTTAACCTCCATCCTTAAAATTTTTAATGCCCGGCGCTATTCCTTCTCTATGGCTCGAACCCTAAGCCATATTCAGCATAAGGTAGTGCCAGCCTCCATTAATAGAAGTTATAACCCGCTCTGTTAAACCACTTCTTTGCAGTGTCCATGTCAAAGTCCTTCCATTCCCTGCGATAGTTCCCGGTATCCCGTGGAACTGCCCCGACCTCCACCACGATAACGTTTGCTCCCCATTCCATGGCCAACTGGGATGGGGGGTGTACACATATGTCCGGCGCTTTATAACCTGCGGCTAAGCGAGTTACGGCCACAATCTGGGCATGCCTGCGCTCGGAAATGGCCGGAAATTTTCCAAGGGGAGTACCGGGGACAGGCACCCTCGCCATGGCCCCGGTAATGACAGCGCCGTACTTCATAGCGGTTAGAAACACGTCCGCCAATTCTTCGTTAGAATGTTCGATTCCAACGGGCTCCACCAGAAAGGCTAGCTCTAACGGCGAATTTTTTACGATTTGCAGGGTAGCCATCCTTTCTTCCGGTGCAAATTTGGTGTCGATACCCTCCCGGAGCCTGAGGGAATGGTAGACAACCTGAAATCCTGCTTCTAGCAAAACACCCGCCCTTACATTGTCAAGTTCACCGGTATTTGCCACCAGCTTGTAATTCCCGGGTACAGCGGCACGGATCTTTTTGGCTAGTGCAGCCAGTTTTTCAATATCGTAAAATTGAGTAGTACGCAAGGTGATCCACTTTGCTCCGCTTGATACTAACTTGCGGGAAAAATCCACCACGTTGTTCGCATTCCACTCGCTTTCCTCTTTAATAATATCCCATTTATCGCCAAAAGCGCAAAAGCGGCAGTTCATGGGACATTTTTTAAAGTCCACCCCTATAGAGGCCCAGACGCCCGCCCGGTTTTGCGTAATTTCCGCTGCCACTTCCCGGGCAACCTTGCCTAGCTTATCGGCCTCTTTAGAATCGGGATCAATATCAAGCAGTGCAATAATGCTTTTCCGGTCTAAAACTTTTCCCTGCAGCGCACTTTCCCGGGCTTGTTCAATCAATTCTGAATGATGCAAATTGTACCACCTCAACTAAATCTAGACCTCATCTGGAAAATCATCTCCTCTGACCCGCAAGCCACCCGGGTCCAGATTTCCCGGGTGGTCTGTGCTGCTTTGTCCTGGGTAAAGCCTAACGGGGGCTTAAAAGAAATGAGCTGCCGGGTGGCCCTTTTGGGGCTGCACCGGGCCGGAATAATCCAGCCCCCCTGCGGCCCTCACTACAACGGCCACCGGGTGAAAAGGAGAACTCCTTTAGGGGAAACCCAACCGTTAATCGTTAGTGCCCTTAAGGAATTCTGCCTTTGGAGCTTCACCGGGTCACCTCCAAACGAGTTTCGCTTTTCTGGAACGAACTGATTGACCGCTACCACTACCTGAGTTACACCCCTCTTCCCGGAGCGCAAATCCGTTACTTGGTTTACTCCCCCTCAGGCTGTTTAGGCGCTCTGGGTTTTTCTACCGCGGTCTGGAAGGTTAAACCGAGAGATACCTGGATCGGCTGGTCCGGTATTCAGCGGGAGAAAAACCTCCACCTGATTGTGAACAATTCCCGCTTTTTGATCTTGCCCTGGGTGCAGGTAAAAACCCTGGCCTCTAAAATCCTTTCCCTGGCCGTCAAAAGCTAGCGGAAGATTGGGAAAAAACCTACAGCTACCGGCCGGTGCTCCTGGAAATTTTTGTGGGAAATGACCGGTTTGCCGGAACCTGCTACAGGGCGGCCAACTGGATATTTGTCGGCAGCACGCAGGGCCGGGGCAAGCTGGACCGGTTCAACGAATACAAGCTTCCGGTTAAGACCCCCTCGTGAAAAATTTTCGAGACATTCTCCTCGGGTTATTACCCCAATAACTGGTTCACTGAATATTTACTACCTGCTGTTACTCCCGTCATTTTTAACTAAGCAGGCCATTTTCCAAAGACGATATCCCATGAATAGAGCCAGCTGACGAAAAAATTTGGTAGTGCCAATGGTTTAATAACCCTAACCATTCTACCTATTACAAGGTCTATAAAACACGTGTTTGGCTCTTAAATTTTAATTAAAACTGTCTTGATAATGGGGTCCACCTTGGGCGAGGGGGTCGCTAATTTTAAAAATTCCTTCAATCAGTTAGGGGCGATACAGCTTTGGGGCGAACGGGAAATGCCTCGGAAGGTCCTTCCAGAGGTGCATAACCTGCCTCTACAAGTAGTTCCTTACAATCTTCAACGGTGAAACCCCTACCTTTTGAGGTATCCTCGAGCACATCCCGAGGATTAGGTCCTGTTTCCGCGTATATCTGATTAGCTCCAGCTCGCAGAGGTAATATCCTTGCTTCGTGAACGCCCATAGCCTTTATGGAATCTCTCGCAACTATCCTTGTGACGGCAACTGTTTTGGCTAAAGTCCACTGGGATATCATACCGTATTTATAGAGAGGAGTTTGGGGAACGGGAACTCTCCACATAGCTGCGAGACTTGCAGCGAGATACTCTTTTCCTCTGAACATCTCCTCGACTAATTCCTCTGGGGAGTGCTCAGAACCAATTGGCTCAACGCAATAAGCAAGGGCAAGTCCGAAATCCCTAATCGTTTCGAGCGTGCGTAATCTGACTTTAGGATCTATTTCAGTATCCCTTCCTTCGCGCAGGCGGAAGACATGGTAGGCGCCTTGAAATCCCGCTTCCAGTAATTTCTCCGCTTCTTCTGGACCGAAATCCCCGATATTGGCTACCATTGGCATATCTGGGGAAAGAACTTCACGCACTGCTTTTGCGATTTCCAAGAAGCGCTCAAATGGATAATCCGCAGTAGTCATCAGGAAGATAGCGTTTGCTCCAGCATCCTCAAATGCCTTTGCCCTGCTGACGACCTCCTCAAGGCTCAGTTCCACACGCGAGGTAAAGACGCCCCATTTCTCGCCGAAAGTGCAGAATGCGCAGCTTTTAGGACAAGGCCAAATGTTTATACCAACTTGCGCCCATACCTCGCCTTTATCCCCGAAGTGTCTCCTCGTCAGTGTGTTGGCTACCGACATAATAGCATAGCATACGTGTTCGGTTAAGCCGCAATATACCATTGACAACCAAAGATGGTACTTTATCCCTGGTAATTAAAATCCCTATTTGTGGTTATATGACCATTGTCTTACCGGTGACTTAACCTCATGCAGTTGCTGGCTCTAAAGAAAAGTTATACTTTACCTGGTTATGAGCTAATTCCCAGGTGTTAAATGGTTTTAAATGAACTATTTGGTAAACCGAACAAGTATGAATAGCATAGAGCTCGGGGGAGTTTTCATCTACTTGCAGAAGTTTGACTGCTTCCTGACGAGTGATTTGCTCGCCTGCTAATGCCTTATCAAGGATTTTCTCAATCTTAGGGTCCAGTTTCATTTTTTAACACCTCCTATGGGCTTTACTCATTTATGATAGGCAACAACCATTCTTTCTTGCCATTCATACTATGGGTTCTCCGGGCACTACTCCATAATGACTGCAGAGTTCATTTCGTACCACCTCCGTAATTCTCCAATAAACCAGTCTTCCCCCATGCCTACCCTTTCGTAAAAACCTCAAAATTTTTTGCCTCACCCCCTGAACACACGGAAATTTTGTTGTATGCTTAATCCACGGGTTACTTTGAACCGCTTCCAAAGAACATTCTTTCTTTCCCATGCTTTTCTGGTCCGTGCCCTTTTCCGGATTGCCCGCTGGTCAGGGAAAAGAACCGGGAAATTCTTTCCCTGACCGAAAGAAATAGATGTTATAAATCATGCTTTATGACCGGTCTTTAGTGGTTACTTTCTTTGCTTCCGAAAGTAGCATACCTATTATACGGTGATATTCTTCCAGGGTTTCAATCCAGCGCCTTAGGCATTCCTTACCTCCTTCTGTGATACGGTAAAAGCGTTTGGCCGGTCCTGTCCGGGAGATATCCCACCAAGAACCGATTAAGCCACGCTTTTCCATAGCCTTAAGGCAGCGGTAAACACCGGTGGGATCCGGCTCATCACCGTTGAACATTGGTGTTTCGGCCAACTTTTGAACAATTTTATAACCGTGGAGATTTGCCTCAGTGAGAATTATCAAGATGGCAGGCTGAACCATTTTGTCCAGGTATTTGCCTTCACAGGGACAATTCTTAATTTCCAATATAAGACTCACTCCAATAATAGACTTAGTCATATAGCTGGCGAAAAAAAATATTGAAACAAATAAGGGAATTGTCAACTCAGTATGGTAAGGTTTGTCCAAAAGATTTTACCGTAAACTGCTTAAAAAGCCAGCTTTACAGCGGCATCGACAACGATAAGTATTAACCGATTACCCTGATGAACCCATCCCGGGGGAGGGCCAGCCCGGCGGCCACCTCGATGGCCTTCATAATCCCGGCAGGCACCAAACAGGCCGGATGGGGAATAAAGGGTCGGGACATTCGCTTTCCACCTTCAGCTCCACCGTCCGCCCCCGTTCCGCCGTGGCCCGCACGGTGGTGTGAAAACCACAGATGCCGCCGAAGATTTCTACCTTAGCCACCGGCCATCCCTCAATTCTTTCAACTGCATATTACCCCGGGGGCAGGCCAGAATACAAAGGCCGCAAATATCTTCCCCCACCATTTGCCGGTTTTTGGCCAGCTGGCGGCGGCAGGCCTCCACATCAATATGGGGCACCAACCCTTCGTCCCGCACCCACTCCCGGTCGGCAATGGCTCCGGCAGGGCAGGCTTCCACACAGCGGCGGCATTTGCCGCAGCGGCCGGAAACATAGGGGGTAGCGCAGACCTCAAGGGGAGCGTTGGTCAGCACCGTAGCCCAGCTCAAGCGGGGGCCGTGGGTTTCGTTCACCAGAAGGCCGTTCTTGCCGATCCAGCCCAGGCCGGCGCAGGTGGCCGCCGTCTTGTGGGGAAAGAGGGGGTACAGGCGGGCCACAAACCTGGTATCATGCCGGTGGGAATCGGGGGGTATGGCCAGGCATTTAAATCCGTGGCTCTTCAGCAAGGACACCAAGCGCTTCTGCAATTGTTCCAGTTTTAAATCGATCTGCTGGTAGCGGTTAGAATAAATTGGTCCCCGGGTAGTATGGATCAGGTTTCGCCCGGGGGAGGGATGCCGGATGGCCAGGGAAATGGCTACCGGCAGGTGCCGTAATTCCCCGGCCAGGCCCTCGCTGACATCGCCAAAACCCACCAGGGTGGCCCCCAGTTCCAGCAGGTATTTTCTTATTTCAAAGGAAGTAAATGCATGTTTAAGTGCTCTTTCTATGGCCATCCTGCAACCCCCGTTCTAACAACCCCCATAGCCCACGCTACCCTTCAAGGCGAGGCGGGGGAAAAACACCGGTGTTTTCCCCCCGCCGGGCATAAGAAGTGCGCATTTACCTGTTCTTGCGAGCCCATTTTTCCGCACCGTATTTCTTAACCGTATCCACCATAGCTCGCAGGTTCTCCAGAGGAGCGGTCGGCCAGATGTCGCAGGACGGCCATACGGCGTCCACGCCGCCTTCGATACTGGCCAGGACGGCTTTCTCTACGTCTTCCGGCGTCCCGTTGCAGAGGACGTTATATCCGTCTATGTGGCCGAAGAGCAGCGGTTCAGAACCGATGGTGGCCCGGCTCTTGGCCAGGTCGTTTTTCGTCTCCACGCTGATGGCGTCGGCGCCGCACTCGTTCATGAGGCCGATAATCAGGTTGGTATCCCCGCAAATGTGCAGGATTTTTGGTGACGGAATGTTTTTAAAGATCTTCTCCAGATGCGGTTTGATGACCTGGCGGAAGCTCCGCGGGCTGAGCACATCGGTGGGGGCGCCCATTTCCCGGATGGTGATGTAGTCCGCCCCGGCCTCCCGGTATCTGGCGGCCATGGTGATGATCAGGTCGGCCAGCCTGTCCAGTAAAATGTTCACTTCATTGGGCTTTTTAAAGACCAGCTTGAACAGGTCGTTCAAGTCCATCAGCTGGCCGGCCAGGGTAAAGGGACCTAAAAACCAGGAACCGATGGCCACTTCATCGCCAATGTCTTTTTTGAGCAGGGAAATGGCCTCCATCACCAGGGGAAACCGGCCCCGCCCGGCTATATTGTCCGGAATGGTTACCTTGGTCATTTCGTCGGGGGAGTGGATCAGCTTCTCCTTGATGGTCGGATACAACAGGTGCGCCACGTCCTCATAGGCGTTCATGACGCAGCCCAGGGCCTCCGCTTCCACGCACATATCATAGGGAACGACGGCACACTCATAACCAAACAGCTTGTAGGAAGTGGCCGCCGAATTGGCCATTTTCACCGGATCCGTGTGCACTTCGGCAAACTTGTAACCCAGTTGCTCCAGGCCTGCCGTGGTCACGTTGCCCATACCACTGTAGCAGGCCATGCGGTCTACTTCTTTTCCTTCAAAAAGACCCAGAACCCTATCCCGCGGTTTCATGGACATGGGGTAACCTCCTTAACAAATTTTTTCACCCGGGTTGCGCACAGACAGATCGTAAATTTCTTCCACGATAATTTTGACCGCTGCCTTCGGCCTGGGCAGGCCCATTTGAGCAAACTTTTCGGCAAAACGGTCATAAATTGGCCCTTCGGAGAGCAGCTCAGCCCGGCCCATGAACCGGTAGCCTTTCAGCGCCTGGCGGTCGGCAACCACTACCGCCACCTTCGGATTTTCCAGCAGGTTGCGGTAGGTCTGTTTGCCTACCAGTTCCCCGTATGCCAGCGTACGCCCGTCAACCACCAGCATGGAGCCCTTGGGGGCAGCGGATGGCTGCCCCGATTTATCGGCGGTAACAATAAAACACTGCTCCTTTTCAATCATATCCTTCATTTCTGCGGTAAGATCAGGCATAAACGACCCCCCCATTTTAAGACAACCGGCACCCGGCACAACCTGCTCACTGCAGCTGTTTCACAAAGTCTGCAAAGAATTTGTACAGGGGGTGCTCCTGGTTGGACGGCAATTTACCCGTCTCGTCGTAAACCAGGGTTGCCAGCATCAGACTGGCGGTGGTGACGGCAGGGATAATTTTCGGAATGTTAACGATGGGGCCGGTGAACAGCAGATCGCTCCAGAGCAGGGCGGCAATGGCCTGGCCGGCGGCATTCATGGCGTTAAAGCCGTCGCTACCCCACATTTCCCGGGCCGCCTTCCACATGTAGGTGCCGTTGGAGGAAGCTACCCCGGCGGGCCAGCCAAACTCCTCCTTAACCATCCGGCTGGCAATACAGGAGAAAGAGGTGGAGGGCAGGTTCATTACCGCAGTATCTACCAGGATGGTGTCAAAGGTATCTTCCCCAATGATGTCCAGCATCTTTTTGAGACCGGTTACCCGCCCCTTGGGGGTCTGGTCTTCCTGGTTGAAGGCCTGGACCACCACGTGCTTGATGCCCAGTTCCTTCAGGCGGGCCACCTGGCCGGGGATGTCCTTGTCCCAGGGAGTGATGCTGTTGTACAGCACCCGGTCCTGGATACCCAACTGCGCAATGTATTCCGCCACTTCCAGCCGCGTTTTCTCCACCCACATGTCGATCCCGAAGGGCTGGTCGCTGATGCTCAGGAAAAAGTCAATGTAGGTCTTCATCTCGTCCAGAGAAGTGGCCACCATGGCCACCAGGGCTGGCATGCCCGTCTGGGCCGAAAGCTCTTCCTGTCGTTTTACGTACTCCGTGGCCTTTTCCCGGTTAAATTTCCTCTCCTTGCGGGATTCCAGAATTTTATCGCCGTTATGAAACATGGAGGAAATCAGCAGGGGCGGGTTTTCCCCGGGCTGTCCCCCAATGTTCCACCGGCCGATGCGGCACACCCGCTGGGGACGGTTCAGTTTAAACACGAAACACTCCTCCTTTAGCGTTTGGGAATGGCATCCAGAATATGCTGGATGTGGGGGAACTTATCCGTTGAGTGCGGCAGGGCCATGGCGGCGGCAAAACGGGTCTGGAAGTCCGGCTCAATGGCCGTTTCCACAAATTCCACCTGCCGGGCAATCCAGGCCGCCTCTTCCCGTTTGCCTACATCCAAAAGGGCCAGCTTGGCGCCGTCCCCGGCGGCGTTACCCACAGCCTGCACATTTTCCAGATCACAGTCCGGGAACATGCCGATGACCATGGCGCTTTCCCGGTCGATGTAACTGCCAAAGGCACCGGCCAGGGTTACGCTGTCCACCCTATCCACGCCCAGCTTCTCCATCAGGTATTTGGCACCTACATAAAGGGCCGCCTTGGCCAGCTGCACTGCGCGCACGTCCCCCTGGGTAAAGGTGATATCCTTGCCAATGGCCGTTTCCTCGGCCCAGGCCACCACAAACTCCGGTTTACCGTCGGCACCGCGGCGGACCCGGGGGTGATTGATCTTCATGTTGAACCGGCCGGAGCGATCGATGACGCCGGAACGGAACAGCTGCGCCACCATATCGATAATCCCGGAACCACAAATGCCTTTGGCCTCAGTTTTTTGAATTTCCGGGTACCACTGCTCCTGCCCGATGACCTTGTAGGAAACCTCCAGGGTTTCGGGGTTGATACGTATCTTTTCAATGGCTCCCGGCGCGGCACGCATGCCGAACTTGATCTGGGCCCCTTCCAGGGCCGGGCCGGTGGCGCAGGAAGTGCAGAGCAGGCGCTTTTCGTTGCCCAGATCGATTTCACCGTTGGTACCGATGTCAATGATGAGGCGGATTTTCTCCGGTTCCCGGTAAGGTTCCTCGGCAATGAGCACGGCCACGTTGTCCGGACCGACAAAGCCCGATTCCACGGGAAGGGTATGGATGATGGCCGCGCGGCAGATGTTAACGCCCAGATCCCGGGCCTTGATGTTCCTTGATTGCTTGGTCCCCGGAGCAAAAGGAGAACGGCCGAGGAATTTGGGATCAATACAGAGGGCGATATGCTGCATGGCGGTGTTAAAGACCAGGGTCATGTCCATGATATCGGTGGGCAAAAGCCCGACCTTTTCGGTCATGCGCTGGGCCAGGGTGTTCAGCCCCTCGATAATGGCCTGGTGCATTTTCTCCAGGCCGTCCTCATTCATCATGGAGTAGGTAATCCGGGAGAGCACATCTTCGCCGTAGCGCACCTGGGGGTTCATCATGGAGTCCACCACCAGCACCTGGCCGGTGCGCAAATCGCAGAGGTAAGCGGCCACCGTGGTGGTACCAATATCTACGGCCAGGCCGACCAGGGTATCCTTCATTCCGGGCTCTACCCGGATAATTTCCCGGTTGTTCCAAACGGTCGCCGTGACCTTCCACTGGCCTTCCCGGACCGCATTGGGCAGGTCCCGCAGCACAAAATAGTCGATTTCCAGGTCCGCCGGCAGGCCATGCTGCTCATGAAGGGCTTCCCGCAGGCGCTCGAAATCCCCCCGGTGGTCCTCCAGGGTAGCTTCCGGCATTTCCACATAATACTTGCGTACGGCCGGGTTCAGGTTAAATTTCCGTTCCTTGCCGGTTTCCAGCACCACCTGCTTGGCTCCCCTGCTTTCTTCGGGCACGAAGACCAGTACATCCCCCAGCACTTCGCAGCAGCAGGCCAGGCGGTAATTGTCCGCCAGTTCCGCTTCGGTAAGGCAATCCCTTTCTTCCTCCTGAAGCGGAGAAAGATGATCCATGCTGGAGTCGATGCCGAATTTTTCAAAAAAACCCTCTTCGATTTTTACCTTGCATTTGCCGCAGACCTTGGCGCCGCCACAGAGGTTTTCAATGTCCACACCCAGTTCCCTGGCCGCTTCCAGCAGGGTGATGCCTCGCTCCACCATTCCCCGGCGGCCGGAAGGCTGAAAGATTACCTGGTGCTGCACTTTTGCTTCATCCTCCCTCTACAACTCTCTCAAAGAAGCGATCATGTTTATGGCTTCCTTCAGGGCGTTGCTGGCATCTTTGGCATAACCATCCGCGCCAAAACGGTCGGCAATCTCATCGGTCACCGGAGCGCCGCCAATCATGATCTTGGCCTTGGGGTTTTTCTCCTTAATAGCTTTAATAACATCTTTCATGCCCACCATGGTGGTGGTCATCATGGCCGAGAGGGCCACAATCTCCGAATCAGTTTTCAGTTGTTCCTCCACAAACTTTTCTAAAGGCACGTCTTTACCCAGGTCGTGCACCTCAAAACCGGCTGCCTCGAACATGATCTTCACCAGGTTTTTGCCGATATCGTGCACGTCTCCCTGCACTACTCCCATGACCACCTGGCCTTTTACCCCGCCGTCTTCTTTCGTTGATTTCATATGCGGACGGAGTATTTCCAGCCCGGCGTACAAAGCATCGGCGCACATGAGAAGCTCGGGGACAAAGTACTCCTGTTTTTCATACAAGTCACCTGCTTCCTTCATACCGGCCACCAATCCATCAAAAACCGCCTTATTTGCGTCCATCCCTTCATCCAGTGCCTCCTGGGCCGCCTGGCGCACCATTTCCTCATCGTAATTGAGCACGCCCTCGGCCAGTCTCCCCAGAATGTCCTTTTCCCTTTCAGGTGTCATTTCCCATTCTCCTTTCTTTTAACAATTGTTTTCTCAACCGAACGGTTAAAATTACAGTTCGGTCAACCTGCAACGTCAGCAGCAAGCCACTGTTAAAGTCTCTAAAAAGTTAAACTTTTTAGTAATCTCCCCGCGTTAAGGCCCAAAAGCCACGACGGAAAATTTGCTCCTCCTTTTCGTCCGGTTGCTCTGCCCCCTTTTTTAAGTAAATTTAAATTACACCTGTGTGATTATGGCGTTGATAATTATTGCTCTGCTACTAAACTTTAAACCACAATGAACCCTTACTTCCTTTAAAAATACCCCTTGAAAATTGTAATACGGTTACCACCCCGACGCAAGATTCTTTTCTTCAACGGTCAAAACAGCCCCGTGAATGGTTTATTTTAGCCGGTTAGCGGATGAGAAATTTTTTGCAACAGTTGGGCCACCCTCTCCATCCCGTCGATTAGGCGTGGCCCGGGCCGGCACAACCAGTGGCAGGAAACGGCATGGACGCATTTCTTCTCTACCGCGTCAACCCCCGTCAACAGGGGGTGGTTCAGCATGTCTGCCACATCCCGTACGCAGGGGCGTTCCGGCAGGTCGCAGCCCGGGCACCTCTTTTTTGGCGGTTCACCGGAAACCCGACCGCAGGCCAAAATTACCTCCGGGTTAAAGCGACGTACCCCGTCCCGGGAAAGCAAAATGGCGGGTTCATGCGCGGGGGCGGGCAAAAGTTCCGCCCCGGCCACTCTCAGAGCGTCATACTGGCAGGAAGCCGGTCCGGGTGCAACCAGGGTCTTCTCACCCATGACAAAAAGAACCCTCATACGTGAACGGCGTGCCACCTTTTCGCGGAGTCCGGCTACTCTGGCCCTGAACGAGGCCACCACCGAACGGCCCGCTTCACCGGCCCGTGCAATGCGCACTATTTCTTCCATTCCCTCCAGCAGTTCCGCAACCCGGCGGGGCGCAAAGTCAAAAACCGTTATTCCCGCCCGGCGCAGCTCCTCCACGCAACCCCGGTGTATAACTCCCCCGGCCAGGACCAGGTCGGGCCGCAAGGAGATAATCCTGCCTACGTCCGGACGGTTAAAAAAACCGACCTGTTCTTTACCCGTTGCCTGTGGTGGGTAATCACAATGGGCGGTAACCCCCACCACCTGCTCTCCAAGCCCCAGGGCGAAAAGGGTTTCCGTATGACCGGGTACCAGCGAGACAATTCGCATGATTACCTCCTGCAAACTACCGCTTTTGAAAAAATTCCTGGCGGTTGATTTCCCCCGTTTTCACAAAGTTAAAATCGCCCATGAGCTTTTCCACTGCCGGCATTATTTGCGGCGGGGCAATAAAGACCAGCACATTGATCTGGTTCTCCTTCACCGGCACATCCTGTATCTCAATGCTGCACTGGCCCATCACATAGTTGTACAGGTGAAGCCGGCCCTCTATTTGCACAAAGCCCTTTGCCCGGAGCACTTCCCGGGGTAACCGGGCCGTCATTTCCCGCAGATCGGATGGCGTGCCTCCCTTCCAGAAAAAGGTTGCAGACATTAGCAGGTCGGGGGGCGTAAGGGATTCATGAATATCGGACAACAGCTCTTCCACGTACCGTTCCAGTTCCTCTTCGCTCATTGGCCGCCCCGGTTCATACCTCGCGCTTTCAAGCGGCTGCTCCAAAGATAAAAGCTCGGCCACGTTTATATCGGCATATGTTGCCTCGTAAAAATGGGGATCGGGGTGGTACTTTTTTACGAGATTTTTTATTTCTTCAACCTGCTCCCGGGAAGCCAGGTCGATCTTGTTGATAATAAATCTGGTGGAGGAGGATATCTGCTTTTCCACCGAAGCATAGACCTGGAAGGCATCCAGGAAGTTGGCCGCATCGATAATGCAAAACTGCTCTTTAAACTGAAAACGGCCCTTAAATATGGGCAGGTTCAGGTCCTTTTTGAGGTCAACGGGATTGGCCACACCGGTAGATTCAATCAACAAAATGTCCGGCTTGATTTTTTGGGCAATCTCGTAAAGGCCCTTGATAAAATCCGTTTTCACACAGGCGCAAAAGATGGACCCCTTGCTGATTTCCAGGATATCCAGGTCTTCACCGGCCACCAGCGTACCGTCAACGCCAATTTCACCAAACTCATTCATTAGTACCATCAATTTCCGGTTTCTGGGAAACTGGCGGATGAGACGGTTCAAAAAAGTGGTTTTGCCGCTGCCCAAAAACCCGGTAATGAGATAAACGTCTGTGAAGTCAGCCATGGTTTCCCCCCCCCCTGGCTACCATTCATACAATGGTATTGTTTTTTTATCCTCGCCCTGCAACTGCATAATGTTATGGCAAAATTTACACACGGCCAGGACGTCTTTAGGCTGCAATTCACTCCATATCCTGCGGTAGAGATCCATATCTGTCCAACCCAGATCTTCTTCGTTCAGTTCCTCCGGCGGTTCCAGCGGCCTGATGCGGTCGTTCTTGCCGCAGTAGGGGCAGACAATCCCAAACAAAACCATGTCCGTCCTGGGAAGCCCCAACTTAAGGACCAAATTCCTGAATTGTTCGATGGTTTCCAGTTCCATGTAACTCGCCCCTCTTAACAACAACATTGGTAAGCCCTTAGGATACGTTCGTCCATGTCAAAGTAGAACTTCGCGTAGGAGGTGCCGTCCCTGCGGGCGCGAATCCCGTGCAGGGTATCAGCCAGTTCAATGGTGCTTCGCAAGTGGGTGATCATGATCAGCTGCCTGTTCCGGGCCAGCTTCTTGAATAGCTGCTGCATATGGTGGTGATAAATCCAATCCAGGGCGGGCTCCACTTCGTCCAACAGGTAAAAGGGGCTCTGCAATTCCTCAAAAAGGGCCAGATTGGCGGCCAGCGAACAGATGGTTTTCTCACCGCCGGAAAGAAGGAGCGGGTTCTTTCTTCCTTTTCCAGGAAAAACGACTTCAACGGCCAGGCCGGGTTCACCACTGGTATCAACCAGGAACAGCTCGCCCCCTCCCTCCGGGACAAGTATGCTCAAGAAATTCTTGAAATGGGCGTTAATCCTGCCGATTAGACCTCCATCCACCTTTTCATTGAACAGTGCTTTCACATATCTAAACCGATCCGCGGGTCCCAGCTGCAGAAAGTTTTCCACCTGCCCTTGCCGGATCACTGTTTTTGTAACATTTTCCAGTCCCAGTTCGGTTAATTTCTGGTAATAACCTGCGGCCGTCAGCTCAGCCCCGTCACAGAAGAATTCTTCCGTTCCCTGGCGGCGGGCCTGCCGGGTCAACTTAACCTGCGGGGCTTTTTTATCCTCACCTAGCTTAATGGTCAGGGCCACCCTGGCCGTTTCCGCCGGAGGGTATTCCTGCGACCCGCTGAAAAACAGGTCCCCGTATTGCTGGCAGCGCAACCGCTGCAGATCGCTCTCGCCCACGGCCCAGGCAATGGCATCCAGTACATTTGTTTTGCCCACGCCATTATTACCGATGATTACTCCAATGCCGGACTTAAAATTAACCACCGTTTCCGTGGCGTAGGATTTAAAACCGGTTAAGGTAACTTCCTGCAAATACACCGGGCTCCCCCCTGCATCTCCCCATTAAAAATTATCTTTGCATTTTAAAATGGCGGCAATCAACTCATCCTGGGGAGGAATGGTGGACTCATAAACCACCTCGTTGTTCAGGGCAATGGCAGGTATGACCCTGGCCCCCAGTTCCAGTTTGCGGTTGATTCCTTCCAGGGTCTTCACATTCCAGATAAACACTTCAATGCCGTCCTGTATTTCCTGCGGTAAGGCCCTTACCGCTTCGGCCATATACGGCCCGGACGCTCACTGGTCGGTGAGCAATACCTCCACAATAACCTTTGACATAATTTTCCCACACCCCTGCGCCAGAACTAACCGGCATATCTTGCTTTAATGGCCGCGATCAAATCCTCCTGCGGCGGAATAACGGCTTCAAAAACCAGTTCGTTGTCCAGGGCAATGCTGGGCAGTGATTTTGCCTTTAACTCCAGGAAACGTTTTATTCCTTCCCGCGTCCTCATGTCCCACTCGTGGACCTCGATCATGTCCTTAATTTCCTGCGGTAAAGCCTTTACCGCTTCCGCCATGTAGACGCAGGCCGCTCATTGCCGGAAATCGGTCAGCAATACATCCACCAGTACCCGGCGCACGTCCCTTCCCTCCCCGCTATTCCTTCACCGTTTCAAAGGAAACCTGTAATTCTTCCCCCGCCCACTCCAGCAAGGCGTATTTAAACTGGCCGTCCTCTTTTAGAGGACCCACGTTAATGAAGTCCACTTTACCCAGGCGTACATGTTTCCACTCATTGGTAGAAGCAAAGAGAACCAAATCGACGGAAAACTGTTCGGTCATGGCTTCCAGGGCGGAAAAGACGCTCTCATTGCGCAAGTAGTCGGATAGATTGCTCACCATGAGCAACTCCAGGGAATAGGGGGCATAATCCGAAAAGCCGCTTAATTCCTGGATAAAACCGCTGTAAAACCCCAGGACACGGCACCGCCCCAGTTGAAACCGCAGATAGAGGGGTGCCCGCCGGAGAAATTCTCGATTCTCCGGTTTGGTACAGGGGAGAGTACGGTCAAATGGACCCTGTACAAAAACCAACTTCTCCCTTTGCACCATTTCAACCACCCCGTCGTTGTCCCCTGCCGGACCGGTAAGGTTGCCCAGGCAGAAAACGGCTTCAACAGGCTGGCGCAACGCTACCCGCAATGCCTCAACATTTCCGTTTACCTCGGCAATTACCGCTACCCTTTGATAGTACGCTGGAGCTTCATAAACGGTGATCGGCTCCTCTTCCCTGAGCTTCCCCTCCCGGGCCAACTGGATGGCCTGGAACAGCTGGTCGGGGCAGGATGTGTCATTCCGGCATTGAATTCCTTTCAGAAGGGGGAGCACTTCACTTAGCTCCCGGCCCTCCAGCAGGCGGCTGATGAGCTGGGCGTTGCCCCGGCAGCCCCCGCCCACAAACCTCACGCCGGTCAGGATATTCCCCGCCAGTTGAAAGTGGATTTCGGGCGGACAAATCCCCCTGGTCTTGTATATATACATGAACTATTCACCCGCCTGTAAGAGCCCCTGCAGGGTCTGTTTTAGCTCTTCCACCGGCGGTGTGGTGCCGAAATACAACCTTCCGTTGATGAAAATGGACGGGATGGGAGCCGGCCCGCCCAGCCCTTCCGACAGCTCCTTGTAACGACGGCCGCCCGCTTCCTGCCGTAGGTAGACCAGTTCCAGCTTAACCCTGTCCGTCATATCGCCTATGGCCTCTTCCACGGTTTCAAGCATATAAACGCAAGGGATACAGTGGTCGCCTTCATAGATGATTTCGATAAGGATAGGCCTCACCCTTTCCACTCCCCGGGCCTGCCTTTACAGTGCCGGCAGCAGGCTTTTACATAATCCCGCATTCCCGCAGGGCGGCCACAACCGTTTCCCTGTCGGGACATACGCCCATGATTCTGACCAGGTCGCCCACAATTATAGCTGGGGTGGCGGATATTTTCAGTTCCTCCAGGCGAGGGGTCGGCCCCCTGTGAATAGTTATGGCCACCTTTTCGCCAAATTCCCTCTGGATACCCTCCAGCAACCGGGACAGGGCAATGCCACCGGAACAGGGTGGGACGGACAAAAAGGCCTCAATGCTTACTTTAGACATAATCCACCCTCCCTCAATGCGTTCAAAAGGGTAAAACGGGTGGGTACAACCCCTTCGATTTTGATATAACCGTTGATCACCACCGCCGGGACGCAGAACATGTTGTATTCGTTAAACTTCTCCAGCCCCTCTTCACCCACATACTTTTTAAAATCTATTTCCCCTCCGTATTCGCCGGCCACTGCCTCACAAAGTTTGATCATCTCCAGGCACCCGGGACAGGGAGGATTACCGCTGAAGACCTCCATTTTAACGAGCACGTCAATCCCCCCTCTCTTTCTTGATCAGCTCCACCAGTTCCGTTTCCGTAAGCAACCTGCCGGCAGCCACCATCCTGCCGTTTATCACCACGGCGGGAGTGATCATGACCCCGTATTTTTGTCCTGTTTCCGAAAGGGCGTCCTGTTTTTCCACCGTCACCTCTCCCGGAGGAAATTGGGCCGCCGCCTGCCGGGCCTCCCTTTCGGCCTGCAGGCATTTCTGGCATGGAGGTGAGGTGCCAAAGACCAGTATGCTCACCCTGTTTCCCATTTTCATCTTCCTTTCCGGCGTTGCTTTCTTAATATCACCCGGATTACACCCGTACCATGCTACAGGGAAAAATGATCCTTGCAACTGCAAGCGCCGTGCTTACCGCGCATCAAGGGCTCCAGCAGCTTGTGGAACAACAGGGATGCCAAAGAACCGCCTACCAAAGGGGCAAGTATATATATGGTGAAAAAACCACCCCGGGGACCGGGAATGGCCACCTTCCCCCAACCGGCCAGAAAGGCAAACAACCTGGGGCCGAAATCCCGGGCAGGGTTGAATCCAGCCATGGTCAGGGGAGCAAAAATGCTGATCAGAACAGTTACGGTCAGTCCGATTAAAATGGGCGCTACGTCGCTGGAAGGCCGACCCACATTGCATCCTTCCGTCAGAGCGAAAATAATTAACACCAGCCAGAAGGTACCCAGAGCTTCCACCGCAAAAGCACCCGCTGGAGAAACAGAACAGATCACGGGGGAAGACGGATTGGGATAATATTCGCCGAAAAGCATGGCGGTTAGCACGGATTCGGGAGCACCGCGCACAATATGCCGGGCAGCTTCCACAACGGCCATGGAAGGGGAAAAAATGGCGTAAACGGCAGCACCGGCCAGAAAACCACCAGTTAACTGGGCCACCCAGTATACGGGCAGTTTTCTCATGTCCATACGGCCGGCAATGACCATGGCCAGACTGACGGCCGGATTTAAATGGGCGCAGGAAAGATGCCGGGTGGCATATATGGCCAGAGTCACACTAATCCCCCAGACCACGGCCACTTGAAAAAGTCCTGTATGGGCCGAAAAAAGCACTGTTACAGCCACCGTGCTGCACCCGAAAAACACCAGCATAAAGGTGCCCAGCAATTCACCGGCGAAACTGTGCCCGTAATCCCCCCTCATTTTCCGTTCCCCCCGCGGCAAATGAAATCTTCGATGCTCTGCGCCAGTTCCTCCACCGACGGTATGCGATCAAATACCATCTCACCGTTAATAAAAATCGACGGGATGGGTGCGTGACAGTGTAGTTTTCTCACATCCTCCTCCCCGTACAGGGAAACGGAAAGCTCATAAAACCGCCGGGCGCCTTCTTTTTGCCTGATATATACCTTTTTCCAGTCAAGCAAGTTGGGGAAAAGGGGGACCACAGCCTCTACCACCTTTGCGGCATAGTAGCATGAAAGGTTGTGATCCCCCGCGTAGATTAGTTCCAGACGCAACGACTTCATTCAACTGCAGAATCCCTTCTGGTATGCAGACCGGCGCCCGCTTTTTCCAGGTTCTCTTTAATCCGATCGAAATCAAAGCCTTTATCACGTAAAGACAGTATCCGCTCGCGCATCTCGGGAGTCGGGGCCCTTTTCGCCAGTTCATCAATCAGCTCTTCATACTGGGGAATAACGCTCTCGAAAACCAGATCGCCTTCAATGCAGATTGTAGGCAGTACCCGGCCATTGAGCTCCAGGAACTTCTGAATGCCGGCCTGGTTTTTAATGGACCATTCCTTGTATTCAATCATCTCCTGCACATCGGGGGGCATGGCCGCAATGGATTCCATCATGTAGCCACAGGCGGCACACTGCACGCTGTCCAGGGTAAGCACATCTATCTTGATTTTCCGCTCGGACATATTTTACCCCCCCTTTACCAGGACTCGGGATACTTGGCATAGTACTTTTCAAACCATTCCCTGGCTTCCAGAATCTGCTCCATGTGTTCCAACGGAACATCATAGGGCATATCTCACCCAGGGGCGAACACATAACCGTGCGTACCACCGGCAGCCAGGCTGACAATGGCATCCTCCCGCGGTGAAATAATCCCCAGAGACATGGCCAGGGTCAGCTTCAGGTTGCCGCCAAAACCAACTCCGTATTTCCTGGCCAGGTCCCGCACAAAAGTCAGGTTTAACTGCTCGTCAATAGCAAATCCGTGGGTGCCAATCTGACAAACGGACTCCAACACCTTTGTGGCGTCGCCGCAGATAAAGAAGCTGGATGTCTTTCCTCTTTCATGAATGACGGCGATGGCATCCTGGCAATAGGGGTGAACAAACTCCTTGAAAGTTTCGTTCCGGATCTGTGAGGCTACCGGGTCTACGATGGCGATAATATCACAGTCCATGTCGCAATACATTTCCACCGACTTCTTGACAACTTGAGCACAGAACTTTAATACATGATGTGCCTTTTCCTTATTCTTGACCACATCAGTGAAGATGCGCACACCAGCTAAGTGGCTGGCCAGGGTGAGCGGCCCGCAGGCAAGGCCCATTAAGGCACAATCCAGTTCGTCCAGCTGGGGCTTGGCAATCCTGGCGGCCTCGAAAAGCACCGGCCAGCGGCCGTCGTTGGGACCCGGAACTTTCAGGCCGGCCTCCTCCACGGTCTTGTCGGATAAGGGGTGAGACTGGACCGATGGGACGTTGTCTTTCCAGTACTTGATTTCTAATCCCATGGATTCGGACTCCACGGAAAGATCGAAAACCAGGGGAATCCCGTCGGCCTTATACTTCCTGGCCGTTTCCACCACGCCTTTGGCAAGCAGTTGCGGGTCCTTTAGAAATTTGTCCGCCGGTTCGCCAATCACAAAGGCACAGTGGACACCGGCATAAGGAACCCACGGTGCCCTCGGGGTTCTCTTCCCCCGGATGGCATCAATTAACATTTGCTTCGCCACATTTTACCCCCCCAAGCATAATTTCCATTAGGTCCTGCGAAGGTTTTTAGTTAATCACGAATTTTATAAATTGTCCACCTCCTTAAAGTTTTAATGCCTGCCGCAGAAAGGCATCGTCACCCCCTTCTTTTGGACGGCTAGCCAGCAAAAACGGGAGTTTAAGGATGTTTAAATAAAATGCTCTTTGACTAAACAAAAGACAAAAGAAAATGTTTGCACCATTTTACCAGGTCCGGCGCTGGATGTAAATCTTCCTGCCATCAATTGCAATTATTGCCCGGCTAAAGGTCGATTTTCAGCCCCCAACAGTTGCCAGGCATTTCTTTTTCGAACGTCCAGCCGCTTGTGGAGCGAAGATGCTTTTGCAGCCCCCAGGATCATCCTGCGGTACGGCCGGCGAGGTGATTTCTCACCGCCACCAGCAGGTCGATGGCCGCTTTTAAAGCCCGGGGGGCATTGGGAGCGTAACCGTGGGCTCCCCAGCGGGCAGCCACGTGTTCGGTTACCGGCGCCCCGCCCACCATAATCCGCACCTGCGGATTTTCCTCTTTCAGCCTGGCAATCAGCGGCTTCATTCTGAGCATGGTGGTAGTCATCATGGCCGAAAGACAAACCAGGTCGGGTTTTAGCCTTCTGTACTCCCGGATAAAAGTTTCCAGGGGTACATCCCTCCCCAGATCATAAACCTCGAAAGAGGAAACTTCAAACATCATCTTCACGATGTTCTTACCGATGTCATGGATATCCCCTTCCACCACCCCGATGAGCACCCTTCCTCTGACGCCCACGTCTTTTTTTACCACGTGCTCCCGGAGCAACTCCAGGCCCCGGTAGAGGGCGTCGGCACATAAAAGCATTTCGGGGATGAAATATATCTCTTCTTCATAAAGACGGCCCACCTCTTCAATTCCGGGAACCAGGCCTTCAAAAATAGCCCTGGTGGCGTCCATTCCCACTTCTATGCATTCCTTAGCCGTCTCCACCACAGCTTCCTCATCAAAGTTGATTACCGCTTCCCGCAGGCGACTGAGAAGTTCTTTCTCCTTTTGCGAGCAAAGCACGCGCCATCTACCCCCATCGGAAGATTTTCAACACCAGGGCTGTAAGGAACCGGTTTAACCAGAATATTTTGAAATCATTGGCAATCCATCGGGGTTATTCCCCGGCGCCGCTATGACTCATGACAGCTGTTTTTCACCGAAAGCATAATTTCCACTGCCTTTTTTAAAGCCTGGTGGGCGTTGGGGGCATAGCCGCTGGCTCCCCAGCGCCTGGCTATACAATCGCTCAAAGGGGCGCCCCCGACCATGATTTTTACCCGGGGGTTCCGCTCCCGCAACTCCTTCACTACTTTCTTCATTTCGGATAGCGTTGTGGTCATCATGGTGGAAAGGCAAACTATGTCCGGACGCACCTTGCGGTGTTCGGACAGAAACCGGTGCAGGGGCACGTCCCGCCCCAGGTCAATTACCTCAAAACCGGCCCCCTCCAGCATCATTTTTACCAGGTTTTTGCCAATGTCATGGATATCTCCTTCCACCACCCCGATAATTACCGTACCTTTAATGCCCAGGTCCTTCTTTTCGACGTGTTCCTTAAATACGGCCAGTCCCCGGTATAATACCTCGGCGCAAAGGAGCAACTCGGGTATATAGTAAACCCCTTCCTCGTAGAGCCGGCTGACCTCCTCCATGCCGGGAACCAGTCCCTCAAAGATGGCCTTGCGGGCATCCAGACCTTCACGAAAGGCATCTTCAATGGCGGCAAGCAGTTCTTCTTCGTTATGTTCCACCACCGCTTTTTTCAGCCTGGTCAATAAATGCAATTCCAGTTCCTGCAATTCTCGTTCCGACTCCAGCACCCACCCCCACCTCCGGACCTTTTAATTCTTATCCTAAAGGGGAAACCTGGAACTGACAACAGCTAATCCATGAACCGTCCTATTTTGCCCTTGAAAGGTTTCCCGGCGAGCAACATCAGAGCAGGTGACGGTTTTGTTTAAAAAACTGGATGAAATTAAGAATATATTTGATCTCACTGGCGTCAAAATCCCGCACCGCCCGCAAAACTGCCTGAACGTTAGGATCTCCGAGGGTTTCCAAAATATCGGGATTCAATGTGGCCAGGAGATCCTCCACATCCTCCTGTTTCATCAGAAAGTAACTAACCGAGGTATTGAGCACCCTGGCAATCTTTTCAAGGGTATCCAGCAGAGGGGTGGTTTGTCCGTTTTCAATCTGGCTTAACAGGCCCGGGGAAACTCCCGCCTTCTCGGCCAGGGCGGCCACTGTCAATCCCTGCTTTTGCCGCAACTTGCGCAAGCGGTAGCCCAGGCTATCGGGGCGATCCGTCTGATCAAGAAAATAGCGAAGGGTTACATTCAGGGCCTCGGAAAGTTTCTTTAAATCCTCTAAATCCGGTGTAGCCTGCCCGCTTTCAAACTTTTCCAGCATGGATGCAGGCAGTTCGCTGATTTCGGCCAGGTCTTCGATGGAAAGGCCGCGGCTTTCCCGCATAAAGCGCAGTTTTTCCCCCGTGACCGCATCATCGGTACTACCTACCAGGTAACTTACTGAAACATTGAGAGCTTCGCTGATCCTCTTTAACATGGGGATGGACGGCTTGCGGATTTCCCTTTCCACCGCACTGAGGTAAGAAGGGGATATTTTTAACTGGTTGGCCAGTTCGGTCAGCGTAATGCCCCTTTCCTTGCGAAAGTCCCTGATTTTTTGCCCTAAACTCATACCGTCCACCCTTTCATCCCGTTAAAATCTACGACTTCCCACCGGTGACTTTGATCGAAATCATAGCACAGGCCGCCTGGAGATTCAAGCAGACTTTCATAACTGGAGAAATAAAATCCCCCGCGGGGGATTTTTTACGAGCTCAATTCCTTTTTGTCATGGCCCAATCTAAAGGTGGGGCCGGCATAATCGCCGGATGCAGTGCAAGCCGGGGATCGCCGGCGGTTTAAGCCAGCCGGACGGGAAACCCTGCGTTGCCGGTCACCACCATCTTCATAGAAACCCTGCGGCTCTTTGTGAAGACAATCCAAAAGGGAGGCGGTAAGCTTACCGGCGGCCAGGGTAGAACCAATAACCAGCACCTTGCTCTCGTGAAAGCGGCCCGTTACAGGCTCAAGGGAAACGCCGGAAGGGAGAAAATCCAGGCGTACCCACCCTTCTTCGCAGCAAAAGATGCCCTTGGCCCGTACCACTTCGCCGATACTTGACCCGGATAGGTTTTCAAACAACCTGGCAAGCCGTGTTCTGGAAAAGGTGCCCTGAAACTTGCGTGAAAAGCTGTAATAACTGGGGATATCCACGGCACTCTGGGGCCTCCGGCAAACCTTCCTCTCCCTGGGAGAGGAAAACCCGGTTTGAGAGGCCACTTGCAAATCCGCCGGGCTTACCTGCCCATGATGCGTAGAAACGAAGCGTGCCCGGGGATTAAGCTCCTTGATTTTTTTCGTCAACGATTGCACCTTTTTCTCCGGGACCAGGTCACACTTGTTCAGCACCAGCACATTGGCCCGGCAAATTTGGGATTCGGCAAAAAGCGGGGACCGGGCGTAGAGTTCGTCAAAGGAACAGGCGTCAATAACGTGAATGATGCTGAAGCGGTGATCCATTAAATGCAGGCCCATTACCTTTGCCGCCGCCAGCAACCCCTGAACGGCCGCCACACCGGGGTATTCTATGATCAACCTGTCCGGCGAGAGGGAACCTGCCACATAGGGAATCTGCCTGGCCAGGTCGGCGCTTAAGGTGCAGTAAATGCATTCACAGCCCAATTCCAGCACATCAGGTGCATCCTGGGCCAAAAGGGCACCGTCAATACCTATCTCTCCAAACTCGCCTACTAAAACAGCCACCCGTTCCCCGGGGGCCAGTTGCCTTACCAGATACTGGATAAGGGTGGTTTTCCCACTCCCCAGATAACCTGTTACAATATTCACGATCATAATGACAGCACCTTGCCCGACTGCTCTGGCCATGAAAGCCAGGAAAATAATTTAACGGCACAATGCTAAACGGGGTTGAAAAAGCAGGACAATCTCTCTATCCCCAACCATATCCTGTTCCAGTTAACACAAGTGTTGCTATCTATTTTACTTCAAATTCCTCCCACCTGTAAAGCCATTTTCTTTAAACAACCACTCCATCCCGCCAGAAGGTTAAGTGACGGGGAATTGAGTCTTAGCGGGCCCACTTCCTCTTCTTAAAACTCGATTCCCCGCTGGGCTTTGATCCCCTTTTGGTAATGGTGCTTGATTTCCTTCATTTCCGTAACCAGATCCGCCCGGTCGATAATTTCCGGGGGAGCGTCCCGGCCGGTAAGCACTATATGCAGCCGGGGTGGCTTTTTGTCCAGCAGGGCCAGCACTTCATCCAGGGTAATCAGCCCGAACTTCAAGGCGTACAGGATTTCATCCAGGATAATCAGGTCAAAGTTCCCCGCCGCTACTTCCTTATTTGCCTCATTAAGGGCAGCCCGGGCTGCGACCCGGTGCTCATCCAGGGTTTTGTCGTTACCCACCCGGGTAAATCCTTCCCCCATCTGGCTGATTTCGAAGCCGGGACCCAGCCGGGCGGGAGCTTTCAGTTCACCGTACTTCCACCCGCCTTTAATAAACTGCAGCACCAGCACCTTCATGCCCTGGCCCCAGGCCCGCAGGCCCATGCCCAGGGCGGCGGTGGTTTTGCCCTTGCCGTTGCCGGTGAAAACCAGGATCAGCCCCTTTGTTTCACTCATTTTTTTCCTCTCCCTCCAGGTAAAGTCCACAACCGCAATGTATATCCCCTCTTTACATTCAATTTCGAAACAAACTGTCAACATCCTCTATTTTCGCTTTAATCAACGGCGTTGTTTTCGTACACTCCCCGGGATCCCCGAAAGATATCCACCTGCACTCCCACCGGACCGGATCTTCCCGGAGCTGTGAAGGCGGAATGTCACAGGCTGGCGGCTTTCAGGCGCCGCCGGCTCAAGCGCCGGCTCCGGGCAGTCCAAACAGGCGCCGGGCATTCGCCGTGGTCGCCCGGGCCAGCTCCTCCAGAGTAACACCCTTTAATGCCGCAATTTCCTCTGCTACGTAACGCACGTAGGCCGGTTCGTTGCGTTTTCCCCGGTAAACCTGGGGGGTGAGGTAGGGGGCGTCGGTTTCCACCAGCAGGCGTTCCAGGGGTACCCGGGCGGCCACTTCTTTGGGCCGGCGGGCATTGGGATAGGTCACCGGCCCGGCAAAGGAAATGTAGAAGCCCATGGCCATACATTCCCTGGCCATTTCCCAGCTGCCGGCAAAGCAATGCATCACTCCCCCGGCCGGACCAACACCATCTTTGCGCAGTATGTCCATAATGTCCCCGTGGGCGTCCCGGTCGTGGATGATCACCGGCAGGCCCAGTTCCCGGGCCAGGGCCAGCTGCTCCCGGAAAACCCGTTGCTGCACGTCCCGCGGGCTTAAATCCCGGTAATAGTCCAGTCCGATTTCCCCGATGGCCACCACGCCCCGCCGGCGGCTCATTTCCCGCAGCCGGGCCAGGTAATCCTCCGGGACCCCCCCGGCATCGTGGGGATGGATGCCTACGGCGGCAAATACAAAGGGATATTTTGCAGCCAGGGATATGGACCGGGCGGAGGAAGGCAGATCGTAACCGGCATTGATTATCTGCACCACGCCGGCCTTTTGTGCCCGGTCCAGCATTTCTTCCCGGTCGCCCTCAAACTTCCGGTCGTCCAGGTGGGCGTGGCTGTCAATTAAGTGAATCATGCTAACCCCCTGTCCTGAAAATATTACTTGCCTGCCGTTTGCACGCGCTCGCTCCGTTCCCCAGCACTCACCGGGTGTAGGTACCTTCCCAGGTTTTTAAACAGTATCTAATTAGCATCATACCATCAGAGAACTCCGGTTTCAGTGAGTGCTGGGCAAACTAGCGCTCGACCTCGGGCTCCGGCGGGGTTCCCAGCCCATTCGGCATCCATGCCTCAGGGGCTGGCCTCGGGCATCCATGCCCTCGGCCCCGCCTCCGCCCTCGGTCTCGCTAAGTTTGGCGCCTGCTCGGCTCAAAGTCGCTCGCTTCGTGCAAAACGGCGGCCATTTTCATCCTCTAGTTGTGGAGCTGAATGCGTCATGGGTGCCTAATTTTCCTTTTCCAGGGTCTTCAGATCAATGCGCGGGAAGAGGGCTTCGCCCCGCCGCACCTTTAATCCCGCCGGCAGGCGCCCCCAGGTTAAGGACTCCCAGGTATGGAGCCCGGGTTGGCCGGCAATGCCCAGCTGGGACCAGATCCGGCCGGGTGTGTTGGGCATGAAAGCAGTGATCAACACGCCGATAAAACGCACACTTTCCGCCAGGTTATAGAGCACGGTATTCAGGCGCTCCCGCCGGGCGGGATCCCGGTTCAAAACCCAGGGCTCCGTTTCGTCGACGTACTTATTGGCCCGGTTGACCAGCTTCCAGACGGCGCCCAGGGCGTTGGAGAGCTCCCGGCGGTCAATCAACTCCTCCACCGCCGCGGGGGTTTGTTGGGCCAGTTCAATTAGTTCCCGGTCCACGCTTTCCGCCGGCCCGGGTTGCGGCAGCACGCCGCCGGAATACTTTTCAATCATACCCAGGGTCCGGCTGACCAGGTTCCCCAGGTCGTTGGCCAGGTCGATGTTAATGCGCTGCACCAGGGATTCCTCTGAGTAATAGGCGTCGGCCCCAAAGGGCATCTCCCGGAGCAGGTAGTAGCGGATGGCATCCACACCGTATTTGTCAATCAGGATCAGGGGGTCCACCACGTTGCCCCTGGATTTGCTCATCTTGCCGCTCTCCAGCAGGAGCCACCCGTGGCCCACCACCTGCCGGGGCAGCTCAATGCCGGCGGCCATAAGGATAATGGGCCAGATGATGCTGTGGAAGCGTACGATATCCTTACCTACCAGATGAACGTCAGCCGGCCAGAACTTGCGGAAAAGGGCATCGTCCTCGCTGCCGTAACCCAGGGCCGAAATGTAGTTGGTCAGGGCGTCCACCCAGACGTAGATCACATGTTTGGGATCGAAGGGCACCGGGATGCCCCAGTCGAAGGTGGTGCGGGAAACGCACAAATCCTCCAGGCCGCTTTTTATAAAGCTAATCATTTCATTGCGCCGGGAGACGGGCTGGATGAAATGGGGATTTTCCTCGATGTACTGCAGCAGCCGGTCGGCATACCTGGACAGGCGGAAGAAGTAACTCTCCTCCCGCACCAGCTCCACCGGCCGGCCGCAGTCCGGGCAGTTACCCTCCTCCAGCCGGCTTTCCGTCCAGAAGGTTTCGCAGGGAGTGCAGTACCAGCCCTCGTAGCTGGCCTTATAAATGTCCCCCTGGTCGTAAAGTTTCTGGAAAATGGCCTGGACCACCCGCTTGTGCCTCTCTTCGGTGGTGCGGATAAAGTCGTCATAGCTGATGTCCAGTTTTTTCCACAGGTGCTTGAAGCCGGCCACAATCCTGTCCACATATTCCTGGGGGGTCGTGCCTTTAGCCCGGGCGGTGCGCTCAATTTTCTGCCCGTGTTCATCGGAACCGGTTAAAAACCAGACGTCATACCCGGTGAGGCGTTTGAACCGGGCCATGGCATCGGCGGCCACGGTGGTGTAGGCATGGCCGATATGCAGGTTGTCGCTGGGGTAGTAAATGGGTGTGGTGATATAAAACGTTTTGCGCAACAACAGATCCCTCCTTTGCTGCCATAAAAAAACTCCGCCCGGTTTACCGGGACGGAGATCTTTCCGTGGTACCACCCAGATTCACCCCGGCCTCACGGTCCGGGGCCTCGGCCAGTACGGCCACAAAGGCTAAAACCCCTGCGGCGATACTGCAAGCATGGATAACGGGTGCTCAACCCGGCCCCACCTACTGACCCTTCACTGAAAAAGTGTGCCCTTTTGGGCCTTGAGGGCGTTCAGCGGGCAGCTCCGGGGCCATGTTCAAACTGTCTTCCCCGGCGGGCTTTCACCTGACCCCGCTCTCTGTACGGGTACCGGCAGCTCTACTCTTCCCCTTCATTGCTTTTCTCCAACACCTAGATTTTATTTAAAAGTGCCTTGACTTGTCAAGTTTTCCCTTACCGCGAGAATTTTATACAAAATAATCCATAAACCTATTGACTTTTACTGGGTCACTTGGTACCATTTACTTGTATGATAAAATAGTTTCTTGTCGAACTATGTAAAATTAAAGGGGAGGGAAAGACTTTGAAATCGACAGGTGTTGTGAGAAAGGTGGACGAGCTGGGGAGGGTGGTTATTCCCATCGAGCTGCGGCGGACTCTGGGGATTGACGAGAAGGACGCCCTGGAGATCTACGTAGACAACGAAAAGATCATCCTTAAAAAATATGAGCCCGGCTGTGTCTTCTGCGGCAACGCGGCGGACGTACAGCTCTACCGCGGCAAACTGGTGTGCCGGAACTGTGCCGTGGAGATGTTTGAAAACGCCAAGGCCATGTAAGGACTCATAATCTTACCTCAATTGCCAAAGGGCCGGGAGGGAAGGGATTTTAACACCACCCGGCCCTTAAGAGTTTATCCATCATTTAATCTTCATCATCCCTGTCCCGAACCACCTGGTTATAAACATCCCGCCGGGGCATTCCCCGCTGCCTGGCCACCTCCCTGATGGCTTCCTTTCTATCCATGCCCCGGGCCTGAAGCAGGACAACATGTTCTTTCGGTGAAAGCCCCTGCCAGAACTCATCCCGCGCACCCGGCACATCCCCTTCCCGGGCACCGGCAACGACCAGGGTAAACTCACCCCGGGGAGGGTTTAGGCGAAAGTGTTCCAGTGCCTGTGACAGCGTTCCCCGCCAGATTTCTTCATATTTTTTGGTTAGCTCCCGGGCAATGGCCACCTGGCGCTCCCCGAAGATGTTCAGCATATCAGTTAGACTTTCCAGGAGGCGGTGGGGGGCCTCGTAAAAAATAATGGTCCGCCTCTCTCCTTTTAAGTCCTCCAGCTTGCGGCGCCGGGTGCCGGCAGCCGCAGGAAGGAAACCCTCAAAACAAAAGGAAGAGGTGGGCAGACCGGAAGCTACCAGGGCAGCCAGGGCTGCATTGGGCCCGGGTAGAGGCACCACTGGAATACCGTGGGCTACGGCCAGGGAAACCAGTTCTTCACCGGGATCGGATATTCCGGGCATGCCGGCATCCGAAACCAGGGCGATCTTCTGGCCGGCTGAAAGCAGGTTTAAAAGATGCCGGCCCATTTGATGGCGGTTATGTTCGCGGTAGCTGACCATCGAGGTGTGAATATCATAATGGGCCAGGAGCTTTCTGGTATGCCGGGTGTCTTCGGCCGCAATCAGATCCACTTCCCGCAATATACGCAATACCCGTAAGGTAATGTCCTCCAGATTTCCGATGGGGGTGGGGCAAAGAAAGAGCACTCCCTGTTTCACTTTCCGCCCTCCCGCTCCCTGTCCCAGAATGCCTCACAAAACAGGCATTCTGTGTTCCGGATGCGACCAAAGTGCACGTTGCAAATATGAAAACCCTGCTGGTAGAGATCCCACAGATTTTTCAGCCCTCCCCTGGCAGGGCTGTTCTCGCCAGCCTGCCCGTAGGCTCTGGCCAACTCCTCCCGCAACTTGTCATTCTCCTCCATCAAAAGGCGAATCTGTTTTTTTATTTTCTGCATATCGCTCGCCAGCGTCTGAATCCTGGTCTCCATTTCCCTGATCATTGCGGTCAGAGTTTGCACAGCGTTCACCTCTCGTCCTGGTGATTACCTCGGTAAAAGAATACTCCTTATTAAGCCTGCTTTCCTTTAATTCTACGGTAACGGTCTTGCGAAAAATGTTTACGGCCGTAACCCTCCCCTCTCCATGGGGGGTTATTACCCGGGCACCAATCTCGGGATGTTCCTCCCTGGCCTGTTCGTAAATTTCATTTTCATACTTCAAGCAACACATCAAGCGTCCGCAAATACCGGAAATTTTGGTCGGGTTCAGGGAAAGATTCTGGTCCTTGGCCATGCGGATGGAAACGGAGGCAAAGTCACACAACCAGGTACTGCAGCATAATTCCCGCCCGCAGCATCCCAGGCCGCCCATCATCTTGGCTTCATCCCGGACTCCTATTTGCCGCAGTTCAATGCGGGTGCGAAACACCGCAGCCAGATCCCTTACCAGTTCCCGGAAATCCACCCGTCCCTCGGCGGTAAAGTAAAAAATGATCTTGTTGCCGTCAAAGGTCTGTTCCACGTCTACCAGTTTCATCGGCAAGCCGTGGGCGGCTATTTTCTCCAGGCAGATCTGAAAAGCCCGCTTTTCCTTTTTCTTGTTGGCGGCTATCTTTTCCCGGTCTTCCCCGGTCGCCGGGCGAATGACCTTTTTTAAAGGCGCAACCACCTCTTCGTCCGCTACTTCGGTGGGCCCGATCACCACCTGCCCGTTTTCTATACCGCGGGCAGTTTCCACAATAACCAGATCACCGGGGCTGAGCTGATATTCCCCGGGGTCAAAGTAATATATTTTACCCGCCCGCCTGAACCTGACCCCTACAACCCGGTAGGGCATGTCATTCCCTCCATTCAACCTCTCCTGGCCTGAAAAGCCCCGTCAATCAGGCGGCGCCGGCCAGGCCCATAAACAGCATTTCCAGCGCCAGTCTGGTATTAACGTTTGCTAAAAGAGAATCCCTGGTTCCTTCAATTTCTTTGATTGCGGCAATCAGCCGGATGCGGCTGTGAAAACGGGCTTCCCGGTCCACCAGGGAGAGATAATCCCGGTTGAAAAGCAACCCGGGAGTCGCAGTTTCCATCCATACCAGCAAATCCCGGTACCACAGCTGGAGCAATTCCAGATAAATCAGAGCCAGCTCCTTATCTTCAGCCAGAAGCGCAGCCTGTCGGCAGGCTTCCATAACGGAAGCCCGTCCCAGCCCTGTGGCCAGATCCACCGCCCTTTGCCGGACGGCAAAATAACCGCCGGCCACACCGGCCAGCCGCACGGCCCGTCCGGGGCACCCTCCGGTGAGCCGGGCCAGTACTGCCACTTCCTCACGGGAAACGGCTGTTTCCCTCTCCAGAATTCTGACCACCTGTTCTGCGGGTAGCGGGTGAAAGGTGAAGATCTGGCAGCGGGAAAGAATCGTGGGCAAAAGCGACTGGGGGCGGCTGGAAATTAAAATAAGCACCGTACCGGCCGGAGGTTCTTCCAGGGTCTTTAAAAGGCAGTTGGCTGCCTCATGAGTCATCAGGTCCGCCTGTTCCACGAGAAAAACCTGTCGCTTCCCCTGATAGGGAGAAAGGGTGATCCGGCGCAACATCTCCCGCATCTGCCCGATCTTGATGGAAGCACCTTCGGGAGCAATCCGGTGCATGTCCGGGTGATTTTGCCCGTCCACCTGCCGGCAATCCTGGCATTGACCGCAGGCATCCCCCTTCTGGGGTTGCCGGCAGAGCAGGGAGGCCCCAAAGGCCAGGGCCGTAGTGGTCTTACCCACACCGGCCGGCCCGGCAAACAAATAGGCATGATTGACCCTGTTTTGTTCCACCGCCCGGCACAGGGCGCGGATAATTTCCCCGTGTCCAATAATGTTCGCCAGTTTCACCCCAATCTCTCCTCCACGGCCTTTAATATTTGCCGGTGGAGCTCCTGGAAATCCAGGCGCCCATCCAGCACAAGATAACGCCGGGGTTCCCGGTTGACCAGTTGACGGTAGCCCCAACGCACCCTATCAAAAAAATCCAGCTTTTCCTGCTCCATACGGTCTGCCCTGCCGGTCAACCGGGCCAGGGCCTCGGCGGCCGGCATATCCAGCAACACTGTCAGGTCGGGGGTCAGCCTCCCCGCAGCCAATGCGTTAATTTGCTCCAACTGCCCCAGGTCCAGCTGCCGCCCGTAACCCTGATAGGCCAGGCTGGAATCCACAAAGCGATCACAAATCACCACCCGGCCATCTGCCAGGGCGGGGCGAACGATGCGGGCCACGTGCTCCGCCCGGACACCGGCGTAAAAAAAGGCCTCGGCCAGGGGGTCTAAACCGGCCAGTTCCGGGTTGAGCAAAAGGCCGCGGATTTTTTCTCCCACCGGAGTTCCCCCGGGTTCACGGGTAAGCACCACCGGGTACCCCCGCCGCACCAGGGCTTTGGCCAGAAGTCTTGCCTGAGTGGTTTTGCCGGTCCCATCGATACCTTCAAAAACAATAAACAAACCTTTCACCAGACCACCACCCGCAGGCTTGCCAGCCCTGGATCTTCAGGACCCTGCACAGGCAGGGACAGATTCCTGATCCATTGTAAATATTCGACCATCTCCGGGCCAATCTCCTCCCCGGGATAGAGCAGGGGAATACCCGGCGGCGAAACGTTCACCCATTCGGCACTAATGTGGCCGGCGCATTCCGGCAAAGGCAGGGCGCGGCTGGGAGCCAGCCATGCCTCGCGGGGTGTTAGCCGCCCCACCGGGAGCGGCGGCGGCTGGGGACAGGCCATCAGAGGTTGTCCTCCTGCGTGCCGGCAAACCACTTCTCTTAACCCGTGGATAAGGAGATCACAATCACGGCGGGTGGTGCCGATGCCAATGACCACCACCAGGTTATAATAATCGGCCATTTCCACCTGCACCCGGTAATCCCGGGCCAGGATATGCGCCACCTGGTATCCGGTTAATCCCAGGCGGCGTACGGAAACCACCAGCCGGGTGGGGTCCTGCCGGCACACACCCGGCTGGCCCAGATGTTCTTCTCCCAGCACGGCAATGCCGGGCAAACAGGATAGGGCCTGCCTCACCTCCCGGGCCAGGCCCACCGCCCGGTCCAGCATTTCCCTGCCCTCTGTGGCCAGTTGCCTGCGGGCCCCATCAAGGGAGGCCAGCAAAAGATAGGAGGGGCTGCTGCTCTGCAGAAGGCGCAAGGCTTGAGCCGTCTTTTGGGCATCCACCCGGCGGCCGTTGAGATGCAAAAGGGAGGATTGGGTGAGGGAACCACCCATCTTATGCATACTCTGCACCGTAGCATCCGCGCCGCACTGCAATGCCGGCGGCGGCAGCACGGCATGAAAGGCAAAGTGCACGCCGTGGGCCTCATCGGCCAGCACAGGCTTGTTCACCCCGTGGGCCAGCTCGACCAGACGGGCAAGATCGCCCGTCACCCCGTAGTAGGTGGGGTGCAGTACCAGCAGCGCCCTGGCCTGCGGGCTCTGTTTGAGGGCCTCCTCAACCCCCCGGGGGGTCAATCCGGCCGCCATACCAAACTCCTCTATAACCACAGGTTCAAGGAAAACGGGTTTTGCGCCGGAAAAAATCAACCCGCCCAGGACGGCCCGGTGGGCATTGCGGGGAAGCAGGATCTCCTCCCCCGGACCGCACAGGGCCAGGATCAGGGCCGCTATACCCACCGTGCTCCCGTTAACCAGAAAAAAGGTCTGCCCGGCACCAAAAAGCGCGGCCGCCAGGGCCTGGGCCCGGGCTATCGCCCCCTGCGGATGATGCAGGTCATCCAAACCGGGCAGCTCCGTAAGGTCCAGCTGCAGGATTTCTTTGCTTCCCTGCCACTCGGTAAAAATAGCTTCTCCCTGGCGGTGTGCCGGCACGTGCAGGTGGGCATAACTTTGGGCACAATGGGCGTACAATGCGGCCACCAGGGGTGCTTCCTTTTGGTTCATAAATTGTTTTCACCTAAAAACAGGTCAAAATTTTGGCTCAACAGCTTTATTTTAACATGAGTTCCCTTCTTCATAAAGCATTGCCATTAGTTTAATCTTATATCCGGTGCAGACCGCGGTCAAAATAAGTTTAAAGACAAAAAGAAAGGAGGGGCAAGGCGTGCGAGGTGACAAAATTGACGAAAAAAACCTTTCCCGCAAGTATAAAACCAATGTCTCCCGCTTAATCCGGGCCTGGAAAAAGGGCCTTTCTGATATGGAAATTGCCGCCAGCACCGGTATTGACCCCGCCACCCTGCATAGAATCCGGGGCGATATCGAAATGGCCCACCGCCGCCTGCGCCTGGCCCGGGTAAATATTCAGTAAAACCGTTCACTGAACCATTGCCTGCATCCCTTCATAGTGTAATAGCAACTGGCAGCTGTTAACATGTTCCGTGGTATCCCAAACTCCTTTTCGGACCAGCTCCGCCGAATGGCGGCGCTGTTAAGATAAAGGCCCTTTCCCCATGGGGAAAGGGCCCTTGACTATCAACCGGCTTTCTTCTCCTCTTTTTTCTTGCTGACATTAATGGCGCAGTCAGGGCAAAATATCTGGCAGATACCGCAGCCGATGCACTCATCGCTGGGTTCTACCGTAGGAGTGCCGTAAACCCCCAGCACATCAGACCAGGAAAGACACTTTTTGGGGCATTTTTGCATGCACAACCCGCAACCTTTGCACAGGCCGGGGAAGATGGTCCAGTAGCTTTTCTTTGTTTCTATCGTCCGAGCCTTAAAGGACTGTGTCATCACTTACCCCCCTTAGATGGCTTGAGCCACAAGCTCCATGCCCCGCTCCAGGGCCCGGAAATTCAGTTCCCGTAACCTGGGGTTCTTTTCAAACTTGTAGCCAAGTTTTTTCTCAATGGCCCTCTTAGCTTCTTCTACCGAAATTACCCCGGTGGCCTTGATCACCGCTCCCATGATGACAATGTTGAACACCCGGGGATGCAGTTCATTATTGGACACTTCGATGGCGGGAATGGGTAAAATCCTTTTCGCCTGGGTGGGCAGGGCATCTTCGATGCCTTCAATGCTGGAATCATAAACAAACAGCGTTTGGGGGCCTACATACTGCCGGGTACGGTGCACCGCCCGATCACTAAGGGCAATGACGATGTCTCCGATCTGGAATTTGGGTGCCCCGATGGGTTCATCACCTATCTGCAAATAGGCAATGGAAACACCACCGCGCTGCTCCACGCCGAAGTTGGGGATGTACAGGGCCTCGCGGCCTTCCTCGTTGGCCGCCTCGGCAATGATTTCCGCTACCGATTGGACCCCCTGACCGCCTTCCCCGGCCAGAAGGATCTTTACCGCCTTAGCCATTTGCCTCGCCCTCCTTCTGGCCGCCCGGTACTTTAATTTCGCCCACCTTGAAGTACCTGGGCAGTTCCTGTTCCACCATTTTCCAGGTCTCCTCGGCGTTGGTCCGCCAGTTTGTCGGGCAGGTAGAGAGGACCTCCACAAAGGAAAAACCGTTGCCGGCCATCTGGTTTTCCAGGGCCTTTTTGAGGTAATTCTTTAACTGCCGCAGGTTGGCCACCGTGCCCCGGGCCACGTAGGCTCCCTCCCGGGTAATGGCGGCCACCATTTCCGGACCCTGGGTGGGATAACCGGTTTTTTCCGGATCCCGGCCGTAGGGTGTGGTTTCGGTCTTCTGGCCGGGCAGGGTGGTGGGCGCCATTTGACCGCCGGTCATACCGTACTGGGTATTGTTCACCAGGATCACGGTGATCCTTTCATTTCTCGACGCGGCATTTACCAGGTGCTGCGAGCCAATGGCATAGCCGCCGCCGTCTCCCATGTAGGCAATGCCGACGAGATTGGGATTGGCCCGCTTTAAACCCGTGATTACGGGCGTGGTGCGGCCGTGATGGGTTTGAATGGTATCCACGTTGAAGAAGTCCCAGGCCAGCAGAGAACAGCCAATATCACAGCCAAAAACGGCCCGGTCCTGAATACCCAATTCATCGATGGCCTGACCCAACGCCTTTAATACCAGGCCGTGACCGCACCCGGGACAAAACTTGTGAGGCTTGGTATCTACACGCCAGCTCTTGGGCATGGCAGGTTGCACTGACATCAAAAATGGCCTCCTTTCTATGTTTCGCCACTAACCGGCAATCTCTTTCACGCGGCTGACCACATCTTCAGCAGTTATGCCTACTCCGGGTTTAAACAGGGACAGCATTTCCACCGGACATCCGTAGGCAACTTCCTTTAAGAGCCTGGCCAGTTGTCCGTTGGCCGATTCCACTACCAGGAATTGCCTGGCCTTGCTGGCCGTTTCCCGGATGGCGTCTACCGGCAGGGGGCGCAGGGTGATGGGACGGAAGTAGCCGACCTTGATCCCACCCTCCCGCAGTTCCTTTACGGCTGCCTTACATGCCCGGGATACCACGCCGTGGGATACTACCACCAGGTCGGCATCTTCAAGACCAAACGCCTCGTGTTCCGCTACTTCCGGGGCGATTTTTTCGTAGTCCTTGAAGTAGCCTTCCAGCACCTCGTACAGTTCTTCTTCCACGTTGTAGGTATTGCGCAGCTGCGTGGGCGGCCTGTCCACCCCGGGAACGCCCGGCTTGCCCAGGAAAGGTTCGGCTTCTACAAGCTCAATGCCCCGGCTGGCGGGATCATAGATGGTCAAAGATTCCCTCATTTTCGCCTGGTAGCCGTCACCCAGGACAAAGGTGGGGAAACGATATTTCCAGGCCGTATTGAAGGCCTTGATGGTATAATCAAAAAGCTCCTGGTGATTGGCGGTGGAGTAGACAATACGCAACCCCTCGCCGTTGCCGCCCAAAGTAGTCATGGTCACTTCCTGCTGGGAATAAATTACCGTGGCCGTGGAGGGGCCGCCCCGCTGCTGGATTACCACCACTGTGGGCAAACGCATGGCTTCGGCCATGGACATGGGTTCCTGCATCAGGGTATTACCCGGTCCGGCCGTGGCCGTGAAGGCCTTGCGTCCGGCCAGCACGCCGCCGATGGTGGTGAAGCCGGCGGAAAGCTCGTCCTCCGTTTGCAGGAACTCGCGGCCAAATTTGGGTGCCAGGCGGGTCCAGTAGTGCATGATTTCATTCTGAGGGGTAATGGGGTAGCCGTACATGATGTCGGCGCCGGCCACCAGCGCGGCCCAGGCAACCACCTCATTACCGGTCATAAAAACCCGCTTTTCACCCTCAATTGGTTTGTCTGGCATAAAAACGCACACCTCCTGAAATCTTATCCCTATGAGAAAACCGGAAAAACGGTTTTCCACTTACCACAAAGTTTGGGGCATGTAACGTTTAATGGGCCACACCGGATGGCCGGCCGCGTCATGAGTACCGATGACCCGGGCCAGTTCCTCCAGGGCGGTGGTGGCCACCACGGGAATGCCCAACTGCCGGGCAGCCTCGCCCACTATCCTTGCCCCTTCCTGAATAAATTCCATCGTGGTTTCATCACCCAGATGACTGTTGTTAATTAACCCGTCCACCTTCCCCAGGGTCCGGACATACTGGACAATCTCTTCTACGGAACCGGTCATGGGCCGGGCCACGTTTACCACCGCGAAAATTTTTAAATCAGGATCACTGGCCGCACCCTCGACAAGGTTTAATGTTTTGGCCCCTTCTACACCGTAGCCAATATCCAGGATGACGTCTCCGGAAAGCTTTAAGGCCCAGCGATTGGCCGGGTGAAAGATACAGCCCGTTTCCCCCAAACCCATCATTTCCCTGGTTTCCCAGGCCACCACGTTTATCCCCATTTCAGTTAACTTTTTCTTTATCGGCCGCAGGGTATAGCAGGGTTCCACGATATCCAGGTCAACCAGGTTAACCCGCCGGCCACTGCGGGCCAGAAAAATGGCCCGGTTGACCGCCACTTCGCTCTTGCCACTGGCATACTCTCCAATATAGGCTTCCACTATCCGGCAGGAAATACATCCTCACCTCCGCCGGGATTATGCAAAAGATAAAAAAAATTTAAAATCCCGATATTTATTTTCTAAAAAGTAAGTACAACAACATGAGAACGAAAACCGGGACAGTTGGGGCTACTGTCCCTAATTTTATTAATTTTTATTTATTTATTACAACCATCCAATCCGTATTTAGTATATTGCAAAAAGGACTCCACGTCAACACAAGCCAAAATTTGAAAAATTGGCTAAGCAAAAAAGTAGTGTAACAGGATTAAGAGTATCACCCCGGGTACCTGAAGCAATCCGGCGGTGAGGAGAGTAACCGGGTTGACAGCAATCCTTAACCCCAGCTGTCCGAGGAAAATATTGAACAAAAGTAATAATACTCCCCCCATCAAAAAATGCAGGATCAACCGCAAGGTGAATTTAAAAACCTTGAGCAAAACACTGCCCATGAGAAATAATCCCAAAAGACCGAGGGCTATTAACAAAAGCAGTTTTAACTCCACCCATCCCACCCCTTTACCCGGCAATCTTGTCCCACGGCATGTATATGGGGTGGAAAGGGAAAATATGCTATAAGGTTTTGCTACTGTATGTCTTTATGGTAACTCCCGGCGGCCTTCCAGGGCCCTGGCCAGGGTCATTTCATCGGCATATTCCAGGTGGGCGCCCACGGGCAGGCCGTGGGCAATGCGGGTAACTTTTAAACCCAGAGGTTTAATTAACTGCGCCAGATAGAGGGCGGTGGCATCACCCTCAACGTCCGGGTTGGTAGCCAGTATTACTTCTTTGATCTTCCCTTCACGCAGCCTGGCCAGCAATTGCTTGATGGTCAGGTCTTCAGGGCCAACCCCGGCCAGGGGTGAGATCGCCCCCTGCAAAACGTGGTAGAGCCCCCGGTATCCCCGGGTTTTTTCCATGGCCACCACATCCCTGGGTTCCTGAACCACGCACAAAAGGGAGTGGTCCCGCCCCGGGTCGGAACAAATCTGGCAGACTTCCCGATCAGTAAGATTGGCACAAACGGAACAATAACGGACATTATCGCGGGCGAAAACCATGGCCCGGGCCAGGTTATGGGTTACTTCCGGCGGTGCATTTAAAAGATAAAAGGCCAGCCGCTGGGCTGTTTTTGGGCCGATACCGGGTAGTTTGGACAGTTCCTCAATCAAGCGGTTTGCCGGCCCGGAGAGATATTTCACCGGTTCTCACCCCCTAAAACAGGCCGGGCAGGTTCAGTCCACCGGTCAGCTTGCCCATTTCCCTGGTGACCATTTCCCGGGACTGATTAAGGGCACCGTTCACCGCCGTGAGAATCAGGTCCACCAGCATTTCCACGTCCTCCGGATCTACCGCTTCGGGCCTGATTTCCAGGGCCACCAGTTCCTGTTTGCCATTCACCACTGCCTTTACGGCCCCTCCCCCGGCCGTGGCTTCCACCGTCCGGTTGCCCAGTTCCTCCTGCAGGCGCATCATTTCCGCTTGCATTTTTTGTACCTGCTTCAGCATTTTATTCATATTGGGACCCATCATGATAATCTCCCCTTTTAATTAATTTTTTTCTTCTATCTCTTCTCCCCCGAACAGCTGGATGGCCGTTGCGGCGTCAAGGTGCTCATTCGGCTCGTCCGGCTTCCTTTCTTCCGGGGGAGCGTTCCCGTACACTATGTTTACCCGCCAGGTTCCCGGGAATAAAACGGCCAGGGCCTCTTCAACCACCCGGCGGTTTGCCGCTGTGTCCAGCAGATCCTTGAACATATCGTGGTCGGGACCGAAGGCTATGGTCAGGCAACCTTCCACCACCTGCTGGGGCCAGCTGTGGGCAAGATAATTGTACACCGGAAGGCTCTTGCTCCGGACCAGATCCAGCACCTGCGGCCAGCGCTGCCTGATTTTATCCAGCGTGACGTCGCCGTTGGCGCAAACTTCCCCGTTTCCGGGGGGAGCTTTTACGGAACTATCCGGCTGAACTTCTTTTGTGGCGGCTCGTTTTTTCCCCCACCCTCCCGCAGCGGTGTTTTTACTTGCCTGGGGCCGTTTTGTGCTTGTGTCGCCCGTGTTGCCGGCCTTTCGTCTTTCCTCTGGAGGCTGGATATCTTTTTCGACAACATCTTTTTCCTCAACGGAACCATTCACACGGCCGGCCATCAACTGCTCCAGGCGCAGCTCCAGTTGTTCCACCCGCCGGGCAAGGGCGGCCAGGGAATTGCCGCTTTCTGGGCGGGTGGCTTCCACCAGGGCTACTTCCAGTAATATGCGGGGCTGACTGGCCCATTTCATGTCCTGTTCCACCCGGGTGAGGACATGTAAAATGTGCAGTAATTGTTCCCGGGTGAACTCACCGGCCCGGGCTAACAAGCGTTCCTTTTCGCCGGGGGCCAGGACCAGTTCTTCGTGGGGTGAAATTTTAACCAGCATGAGGTTGCGTAAGTAACCGGTCAGCCCCTGGACGAAAAGGCGCAGGTCTTTCCCTTCTTCCACCAGGGTGGCCACCAAATGCAGCAAGCCGTCCGCCCGGCCGGCCGCCAGGTTTTGAGCCGCCCCATCCAGCAGGTCGTCCCGCACGGTGCCCATAATCCGGTGCACATGGTCTGCAGTAACAACCATATTACCATAGGCCGCCGCCTGATCCAGTATACCAAGTGCATCCCTCAAACCACCGTCGGCAGCCCGGGCAATTAGATAGAGAGCTTCTTCTTCCACTGTAAACCCGGCTCCGCCGGCCACCTCCCGCAGCCGGGTCAGCATATCCGCAAGGCCAATGGGATGAAAATCAAAACGCTGGCACCGGGACAGGATGGTGAGGGGGACCTTATGAGGCTCGGTAGTGGCCAGAACAAAGATCACATGGGCAGGCGGTTCCTCTAAAGTTTTCAGCAGGGCATTAAAAGCCTCACTGGTCAGCATATGCACTTCGTCGATAATATAAACCCGGTAGCCAGCCAGCGCCGGTGAAAATCTCACTTTTTCCCGCAGTTCCCTGATCTCGTCAATGCCCCGGTGGGAGGCGGCATCTATTTCCACCACGTCCATGGACGTACCCGCATTAATCTCCCGGCACACGGCACATTCATTGCAGGGCTCAGCCCCCTGGCGGGCAAGGCAATTCAATGCCCTGGCCAGGACCTTGGCCGTGGTTGTTTTACCCGTGCCCCGGGGACCGCAAAAAAGGTAGGCATGGGCTATGCGCCCGGCCAGCAAAGCATTTTGTAAGGTGTGGGTAACGTGTTCCTGGCCCACAATTTCTTGAAAACGCCGGGGACGCCACGTCCGGTAAAGGGCCTGGTAAGCCATGATAATTCACTCCAGTAACTGTTGCTCACGTTCAGCATTCAGCCTTACAACAAATTCGCCGCCATTTAATAGTTTCCTCTTTTAGAAAAAATAAAGAACTGCTTTTTTAAGCAGTTCGTGCAATCTTATTGGCCGTGCACCTGTCGTTGAATAGTGACTTCCGGGCGTTACCCCTGCAGGTAGCTCGGGTCAGGCACCCTTGCGGCACCCGGAGGTGCTTCCTTAGTGCTGCTTCCGCCAGGACCTGACACGGTTCAGAAGTCTCCGTCGCGCAAGACCCAACCGTCGTCACCCCTTACAGCGGCCGGACCCCACAAGCCACACCCGCGGACAGGAATTCGACCCCGCTACAGCGGTTTGCGGGTACAGGGCACCGCTACCTCCCCATCTAGCACGGCCAAGGCTTCTCGTTGGCCGCAGGCCTGCCATACCAAACCTGCAACCCAAATCTTTTTCTGGCGGAGAGAGTGGGATTCGAACCCACGAGACAGGCTTTGTACCCGTCTACTCGCTCTCCAGGCGAGCGCCTTCAACCACTCAGCCATCTCTCCATGCTATGGCCATGGCCTACTGCCACTGGTTTATATTTTTTTATTACAGCTTATATTATAACGATGTATTGCAAAAAACTCAAGAGGGGGGTGGCTGGCCAGAAGTTTCAGGAAGCAGCCGTCAGCTCACTCCGTTTTTTTATTTTACAACCAACTCCGGGTTTTTGCAAGCATTTCCCGTAGTGGACAACAGAGCGTATATTCTCTGGGAAGAAAACCGGTAGGCGTTACTTTCCCGTTGTCTTCCCGTTATGGTACTATAACCATATATATTGATGAATAGCGTCAATCTGCCGGTAAACTGCGAAAGTCACTTAAATTTGAAAGGGGACGGGATTTTGAAAGCGGAGCAGCTTCAGGCTTTAAAGGGCTGGTTTAACCAGTACGTTAAGCATTTTTACCACGATGACCCCGACGTTCAGGCAGGAATCAGGCTTAAGGAGGAGCACACTAAAAGGGTCTGCGAGAAAATATTGCGTATCGGAAGCTCTTTAAGCCTGGGGGCTGAAGACCTTTACCTGGCCGAAACCATCGCCCTGCTGCACGATATTGGACGTTTCAAACAGTTTGCCCTCTACCATACTTTTAACGACCGGCGTTCGGAAAACCATGCGCTCCTGGGCATACGCGAACTGGAACGGACCGGGGTGCTTGTCGCACTAACAGCAGAAGAAAGGAACCTGATCACGAAGGCCATCGAGTATCATAACCTGTGTACGTTGCCCCCGGATTTACCGGGCCGCCTTTCTTTATTTGCCCGCCTGATCCGGGATGCAGATAAACTGGACATCCTGGAGATGTTCACCGCTTCCCTGGACCGTAGGAACGATCAACCAAACGCGCAGCAGATTTCCGGCCTCCCCGATACACCGGGATATTCGCCGGTCCTGGTCCGAAACTTACTTCAAGAACAACTCTGCCACTATGATGACATGAAAAATTTTAACGACCGCAAACTGCTCATGCTTTCCTGGATTTACGACATCAACTTTCCCTGCTCGCTCTCGGAGATTGCCAGGAACGGCTACGTGGAAAAGATTATCGCTTGCCTGCCAAAGACCGGAGAGATCCAGAAAGTTTACGGCCATTTGCAGGCTTATATGTACAGTTTGGAAAAGGAGGGGGTCACATGTTAAAACCCCGCAAAGTGTGGGATGGTATTTACCTGGTGGGCGGCCCGCAATTAACGGATGACAGGGACTGCTGCATTTACCTGGTCGACGGCGGAAGCGAGCTGGCTCTCATAGATGCCGGCCTCGGCTTTTCGTGCCACGCCGTGCTGGAAAACATTAAAATGCTCGGGCTGGATACTATTTTGCTGAAATACGTTATAGCCACGCACGGCCATATTGACCATATTGGAGGACTGCGCTATTTCAAAGACCTGGGGCTGACAGTGATATGCCACGAAATGGAGTATGGTGCCGTAGTAAAGGGCGAAGCACGCCTGACGGCGGAATGGTACTACGGGGTGAAATACCGCCCCGTTTCCGCCGACCTGCTGTTGAAGGGCGAAATGCAGGATATCCCGGTGGGAAATCTAGTGCTGCGCTGCCTCCACACCCCCGGGCATACTCCCGGCGGAATCAGCCCGTACGTAGATATAAATGATACCAGGGTTTTGTTCGGCCAGGATATCCACGGGCCTTTTGACCCGTCCTGGGGCTCGGACATGGAAAAATGGCGAGACTCAATGCACAAGCTACTTGAACTGGAGGCCGACATCCTCTGCGAAGGGCATTTCGGCATTTACAGCCCGGCGGATAAGGTCAGGGAGTATATACAATATTACCTCGATTATCATTGCAAGTGAAATGAACCGATTTTCCCGGGTCAAAGCCATCTCCCCAGTTTTCTGTATATTTTTTCCTTATAATAGCTAACGGCGGCATTCATGCCCCTTTTTTCCATCAGCAGATTAAACCTTAATATCTTCTCGTTCAGTTTTCTGGTCAGGTCTTCCCTTTCTTCTTCCCGGTAACAAAAATTAATCAGCTTTTTCAGGGACATTATCTCCTTGTGCAGCTCGAGCTCCGGGGGCAGTACCCCGGCGTTTTTCAGGATCAGGTAGGAGGCCCGGAGTTCCTCGGGAACGCCGGAAAGATCCTCCAGTTGCAGGGGCTTGCCCTTGCCGGGCAGGTTGTCAAACTCGCCTCTTTCCATGGCTTCCCGGATCTTGTTCTCAGCGATGACCGCTACAACATCCATTTTCATACCTGGTTCTAAAAAGCTCACAATACCTAACAATTGGTATTTTTGTGAGCCCGGCCTCCCCATGACCAGGTTTTCGCTCCTTTCTGGATTGGATTTGCCTACCCCTGGGCCAGCACTCAACACCCAGGTTAAGAATACTTAGAAGCTGGGTGTTGCGATGGGTGTTAAGTGCTGGGCACGGCCCTGGGAGCAGGCTGTAGCGACAGGGAGACCTCGACCCCGCCCAGCACTCAACACCCACGTTAAGTTAATACTTAGAAGCTGAGTGTTGCGATGGGTGTTAAGTGCTGGGCACCCGGACGGGAGAACGGCGTTTCACGGACGCTGGACACGGACATAAGACCCAGCACTCAGATAAGTTGAATTCCTATTGGAAAAGGTCCAAAATCATGAGTTCATATCCTCGCGACAAATTTAATTGTGAATCTCTGAGTGTTGGGTGAAGCGGTCCAACACTCAAGTTTCTTGAGTGCCGAACGCTTCCCGCGATCTGTTAGATACGGCCTACCGGTTTGTCCGACACCGGCTAAACGGGGTCACCTACTCAATAAAGCGAGCTGCCTCAAGTCGTGCCAGATTAAGTATAACGATTCCTGTTGAAAACGGGTCAGCCCGTTTTTTTTGCCGCTTTGCTTATGGTTAAAGTTCCAGCTCTCCTAATCTTGGAGCGCAATGAACCTTTAGCCAATTCCGCCAGAGCATATGGGTCGCTCGTGCCTAGGACTTCCCGCCCGGCGCGCTCTTTCTACCCCTGCCGCCCCACTTACTTGTTTAGTGCTGGCGCACCGGGGCCGTGTATGCCCCTGTAGCACGCGCGCAGGTGCTCCCGCGGGAGCGCCCGCGAGGCCAGGCTCACCAGCACAAGGGTAGCTGCGGAAGCCGGCAGGGCCACCACCAGAGGGTCAATGATATTCCAGGGGAAAGTGGCCAGGTAGGGCTTCCCCGTCAGGGCCTTGGCTACTCCGAAGATCACGGCTTCTTTCTGGTGCACGAAGAGGACCATAAAGGCGTAAACCGCAGAACCCGCCAGCATGCCGGCGGTGACCCCGCTACCCGTGGCCCGGGGCCAGTAGAGGGCCGCCAGGAGCGCCGGCAGAAAGCTGGCCGCGCAGAGGCCAAAGAAGATGGAGGTGGTCAGCGCAATTATGCTGGGTGGCAGCTTGAAGCCCAGGTAAAGGGTTATGGCCAGCCCCACCAGCACCCCGCAGCGGGCAACAACCATGCCGGCCTGCGGGGAAGCCTCCGGCTTCCCTATGAAGTAGAGGTCGCGCACCGAGGTGCCGATAACGTGGAACTGGCTGCTCAAAGTGGACATGGCCGCCGCCAGCAGGGTGAGCATGAAAATGTAGACAAACCACGGGGGCATGGCCTGGTTAATGTACAGGGGTATGATGCGGTCAATGTTCGGCATGCCCGTGACCGGATCGGTAACCATGGCCAGGGCAATCTTGCCGCTGGTGCGGTAGAAGTAGACGTTGGAAAGGGCACCCATCACAAAAGCGGTGCCGGTCATGGCCAGAATAAAAATCCCGCCGGTGACCATGCCGCGGTTTAGCTCACGGGTACTGCGCAGGGTCATGAAGCGCACGGCCAACTGCGGCTGGGCCAGCACCCCGATGCCCACGCCGAGCACCAGGGTGGTGAGCACGTACCACCACAGCTCCGAACCCACCAGGGGCATGGCCGTCCAGCCCGCATGGCCCTTGGCGGCCAGCGAGGGCGGCACCAGGCCCTTTAAAGCGGTCAGCGCTTCGTGAGCCGGGACGACGCCACCCATCCTGGCGTAGGTCAAAATGAGCAGCAGCACCATGCCCGCAAACATGATCCCGCCCTGCAGGGCGTCGGTGTAAATAACGCCCCGCAGGCCGCCGTAAAAAACGTAAGCGGCCACCAGAAGGGCAAAGATGATCAGGGCCAGCGAATAATCCAGGGAAAGCACCTGTTCCAGAAAGCGGGCACCGCCGATCATAACCGCTGCCGCATAAAGGGGCATTACCAGGGCAATCAGCAGCGCAGCATAGGCGTGGATGAAGCGCGAGTTAAAACGCCTGGCTAAAAGTTCCGGGAAAGTCTGCACTCCCAAATTGGCTCCCATGACCCGGATGCGCCTGCCCAGGAAGGCAAAGGCAATAAAGATGCCCACCAGGATGTTCAAGGCTGCCAGCCACAAAAGGCTCATCCCGTAGGCAGCCGCCGCACCGCCAAAGCCCACGATGGCCGAGGTGCTAATGAAGGTTGAACCGTAGGACAGAGCAACCAGAAAGCCGTTAACCTGCCCGCCCGCCAGCATGTAATCGGATGAGGTGCGCGTCTGACGCCACCCCAGGTAGCCCAGGAAAAAGGTCGCCGCAAGGTAAACCATCACCACAAGGTAAAAGAGCGGGTCGCTCAAAGCAAATCTCCTCCTTCCATCCTGCCGTCCTGGTAATTTAAAAAATAATTAATCCCCGGCATTCCAGCGCACCGCTCCGTAAACGACGCAGAGAAGGGAGGAAGCGATGCAGAGGATGTAGGCCAGAAAAACCCCTACCCCTTCAAGCCCCAGCAAAATACCACCTCCCGCTAAAAAATTAAAGCTTTTCGCCCAAGGGACGAAAAGCCTGTGCTTTCCGCGGTACCACCCTTCTTGGCCGCCCCCGCTGTTTTTATGAGGGCAGCCCCCTCATTTAACCGTAAAGCAACTCCTGCCCGTTCACGGGGGCAACCGGCGCCGCCTACTTTTGCCGCCAGTGGCTTTCAGCGGCGCAGCTCCGGGGTGAACTTCAGCCGGATGCGCCTGGAGGGGCTTGCAGCCAGCGGCCCCTCCTCTCTGCCAGGCCACCCCCGGCCTACTCTCCCGTTCATCGCCATTTCCTTTATCTGTCTGGCACTGCCTTAAACGGCATTATAGCATACCGGGTAAAGCATAAGCAAGAGCATTTTTGCCGGTTTGTGATTCGTCTGAAAAAAGCACCGGCCCCCAAAAGCCCACCGCACCCGCCCGCGTAAGTGTGAAAAAAAGGCGGGCGCTAATCATTCCCGTAAACCCGCCGAAAACCATCCATAGCGTAAGCCATTTTTACCTCGCAGGCCTTATTATGCCACATCCCTGACAAATTCACTGGTGAATTTCACCTGACATTTTCACTGACGCTTGACATCCCTTATGGATCAAGAAACCTGGCGGAGAGAGTGGGATTCGAACCCACGAGGCGGGTTTTGGCCCGCCTACTCGATTTCGAGTCGAGCGCCTTCAACCACTCGGCCATCTCTCCACGCCTGCTGGCTAAACGTCTCTTTTTTCCCGTAGATCTTTAAAAAACCGCTGGATGATCGACCGGCACTCTTCTTCCAGTACGCCGGAAACAACCTCCACCTGGTGGTTGAACCTCGGGTTCCTGACCAGGTCAACGACGGAGTCAACCGCCCCCGCCTTGGGATCTTTAGCCCCGTACACCAGCCTGCTCACCCGGAACTGGACCAGCGCCCCGGCGCACATAGGGCACGGCTCGATGGTCACGTAAACGGTGCAGCCTGTCAGGCGCCAGTCGCCCGTTTTTTGCGCCGCTTCGCGCAGGGCAAGCATCTCGGCGTGGGCCGAGCTGTCCATAAGCGTTTCCCGCAGATTGTGCCCCCGCCCGATAATTTCCCCGTCGCGCACCACCACCGCGCCGACGGGAACCTCTCCTCGGGCGCAGGCCTTGCGAGCCTCCGCCAAAGCCTCCCGCATATAAGGAATATGCTCATGTTCCGCCGACAAAAAAGATCCCCCGCCTTAAATTCCCCGCGCAGCCTTCATTTTAGCACAGAAAACGGCCTTTGACAAGCTGGAATTGGCGCCGCAAGAGGCGAAAGCAGCCGAGCCTCGCCTTTACGCTTTCTGTGGGTCCCCCCACGTTTTGGCGATGAGCTGAGCAATAACCCGCAAGCTCTCCGGGTGGCGAAAGTAAGCATGGTGGCCCCGGATGGGATTGAAGCGGTCAACGATAAATTCCACGTTTTCGTCCAGCCCCTGCACCACCCGGGGAACGAGGTGGGGCCAGGCGATGTCCACGATCCCGGCCGCGTTTGTAAAGCGGCCTACCGCCGGGCGGACGTTCAGATCCGCCCGGCGCGCCACCCCGCGCGCAAACCAGAAAAGAGGGCTGCCCAGCATGACAAAATGGGCTACCCGGCCGGCCAGGGGAGGGCTGGCCTGCAAGGCGCAGTAGCCGACCAGCGACCCCAAGCTGTAACCGAGCAGGTGCACGGGTTCACCAGCGGCCAGCAATTTTTCGTAAAGCCGCCAGTTGACGGCCTGAAAAACAAAATCTATATAGAGGTAAAAAAATATATCCCCAAAGTTGTCCACGAGATAATTGATTAAATTTTTGACGAGACCCCTTGGCTGCCAGGAAAATTTTTCGCCCCGGGCGGTCAAGTTTTGGAAGGCAAACTCCCTTAAGTCATCAAGAAAGTGCTCCCGCGCCCGCAAAAATTCGGCGGAACAGCCTAGCGCTGCCGGGCCGGGCACCAGATCGTAATAGTAAATGCCTCCAAAAATACCGTCCTCAACCTGCACCCCTTCTCGGTGCAGGGCTTCGCGCAGCGGCCCGGCCCAGTCCCGCCAATAATCCTCTCGCGGATCGTAGCCCATGCCGTGGACAAAAAGAATGCACCCCATGCAAAAGACCTCCGTTTATCGCTTGTTTTAGCAAAAATACTCTACTTTTCACCAGTTATCCATCACTTGAAGCAAAAATACCTTTTCTCACGTTATCCATCACCTGAACAGGCTACCCATCATTTAAAGACCCGTACCGTATATTTAAAACCGGCCCGTTTCGGCAATCCCCCGCCGCGCCCCGGCAACTCCGGCCTTTTTGCACTTTTTTAAATAAATCTTCCTTTTCTACTGTCTCCTGATGCCGGCGCTTATCCGCAGTCTGCCGTTGCTGCTGAGTTTTTCCCGCCTCCTGCTTCTCGCCCGGCGACACTGCTTTTTGTTTACATAAGCTACCGCTTCCCAAACAATTCACGCCGACGTTCAAGGCCCCGCTTAGCTCCCTGACCCCCATGGCCCCAAAGTTATTGCTCAGCTCCAGCCTGTCCACGTTAATGCGTTCCACGTACACATACTCGATGGTCGGGGTCTGGCCGAGCTTTTGCTCGATCTGGGTACATTGCTGCGCCAACTCCTGGACTTTTCTCTCCAGTTCGCCGACCCGCTTTTTTAAATGGGCAATCTTCGGTCCAGCTAAAAAACAGGGAAGAGTTATTTTCATTTACCCTTCCTCGTCTATAGGAATAGTCCGGAAAGCGGCCTCGTACCCCCGCGGCAGGCGGATCTCCAGCAGGCCGTCGCGCAAACTGGCCCGGCAGCCCGTTTTGCCGACTGCCTCGGGCAGGCTGAGGGACCGTTCAAAGCTGCCGGTAAAACGCTCGCTGCTCACCAGGCGGCACCCCTTGCCGGACTCCGGCACAAAACCCTTGACCACCAAGCGGTCGTCGGTCACCTGGATCTGGACATCCTGTTTTTTAACACCCGGCAGATCAATAAGGACAATTATCTCCTGCTCCGTCTGGTAAATATCCGCAGACGGAAAGGCTTTTTGGGGCGCCACCATTTCGGAAACCTGGTCTAAAAGCCGGGCGCCCGAAGGGTGGTTAAAAACGCTGGCCCAGAAGTCCTGCCCATACATTTTTTGCACCAGTTTGCTCCACCTTAAAAATTTTTCCGGATCAAACATTTTTTTACCTCACTATTTAAAGCTCGCCGACTATCATATACTGTTACAAGGCATGAGGAGGTGACGCGATGCTCCCTGTAGTAATTAATATATTTTTTTTGAAAATAAATGCCATCCAAAACGGTTCCGCTCTAAATATCGGACAAAATTACCTGGCCGACTGGAACAGTTTCAGCAAAGCCAGCGCGGGAACGGGGTCCCTGTACGGCGACCAGAGCTCGACCGATGGGGGCGACGTTTTTGTCAACGATTGCGACCTGGTGGACATGCCGGCGCGAAAAGAAACGTTTTTGGACAGGGCGCTTTAAAGCGCGCCCCACACTTTACAGAGGAGGAGATAATACATGCCCGCGATTTTGTTTTCCCCGTCATTTTTGAATATGCTCGGCTTTAAAGTAAACTCTCTGGATAGTTCTTCGGTGATCAATTTGGGCCCTTCCTTCCAGTTTGACCTGACCACCTTTACCAAGGCCAATGCCGGCTCCGGCACACAGATCGGGGACTTTGCCTTCTCGCCGCAAGGCATCTCCGCGGTATCCGACCCGGACGTTGCCGACGCCCAGCAGGCAAAGGCAAGCGTCCTCTAGGATGGCGAAAGCGTTTTAAATAATTTACATAAACCAGGGCACCTTTTCGCTGCCGACTACATATTGTATTGGTGTATTGATGTGTCATGTATTAATGCGTTAATGTGTTAATGTGTTAAATTAGGGAATTTAAGGTGTTCTGGGGGGAATTTCCATGACTAAAGAGCAGATCATTAACCTTTTAAATTTGGACCTCTCCTGGGAATACGCGGCGATGATCCAGTATATCCAGCACGCGGCCATGCTTACGGGTCCTGAATACTTTGCCGTCATCGAGGAAGAACTTGAACATGCACAAAATGAACACGAGCACGCGGTCAGAATTTCCGATAAGATCCAGTACTTGGGCGGCGTGCCCACCGTGGTCGTGGCCGAAATAAAAACATCCCTGGATAACAAAGAAATGTTGCGGCAGGACCTGGAGGCCGAGTACGCCGCCCTGGCCAGGTATCTGCAGCGGATCGAGCAGCTGGAGGCAATGAAGCTTTACGACGTAGCGCAGGTGATCAGGGAGATTGCGCTGGAGGAGCAGGAGCACATCATCGACCTGGAGAAGGCGCTGGGGATACAGAAAATATACAGAAAATAAAATATAAGGAAGGAGCAGCATCCGGCTTTATTTTTTACGGGTTCCCCGGATGCTGCTCCTTTTTTATCTTTTTTATCCGCTGAGCTCTTCCGCTACTTTCTTCTTTGCTTTTTCCACGATCCCCTCGAACTCCGGGCCCGGGTCGTGGCCCAGCTCCTTTAGCCTTTTTTTCGCCCACAGGCCGATGTTGCGGTCGTCCCGGTAATAATCCTCGCCCTGCGGGCGGCTGGTGTCGATGCCGGCCAGGCGGTCGGCCTCGCTCTGGTGGTAGGCGAAGGCGGACATCAGGCGCTTTAACGAACTCCCCTGGCAATGGGGGCATTTAATCTCCTTTTCCGGAGACAAAATCAATATTTCCACCCGCCTGCCGCAGTCCCCGCAAAGATACTCGTAAATAGGCATGTCCTTACCTCCCTGCTTGGCGAGAATAAAGCCGCTCGAAAACAACGTTGACGTTGCCTGTCTTTTTTTAATATAATATAAAACGTTAATTCGCCAAAAACAAGTAGTTTTTTATTTCCGAAGGTCAGAGGTGTCTGCCCGTGGACTACAGCAAAACCTTGAACTTGCCCCGCACCGACTTTCCCATGAAGGCCAACCTGCCGCAGCGCGAACCCGAAATCTTAAAATTCTGGGATGATATAGATATCTACCGTTTGGTTCAGCAAAAAAACGCCGGGCGGCCCAAGTTCATCCTGCACGACGGGCCTCCCTACGCCAACGGCCACATCCACCTGGGGACCACGCTCAACAAAAT